>NZ_JBEOXF010000021.1:0-61334 GCF_040296405.1 Streptomyces sp. NPDC002133
CTGGGCAGACCAGCGGACACAACCTGCCCTCACCCGGCCACCCGACCCGAAACCGATCAAAAGACCACTCTCAAACCACCTCGGTGGATCAAGGCTAAGGCTTCGCGGGCTTGTCCTCGCCGTACAGCCAGACGTCCCAGACCTCGGCCAGATCCTTGCCCGACACCTCCTCCACGTAGGTGATGAAGTCATCGGTGGATGCGTTGCCGTGACGGTGAGTCCGCGGCCAGCCCTCCAGGATGGCGAAGAAGGTGTCGTCGCCGACGGCCTGGCGGATCTTGTGGAGGACCATCGCGCCCCGGTAGTACACCGGCGGGTCGGAGATCTCCTCGGCGCTCGGCGGCTCGCCGGGCGGGAAGGCCCAGTTCGCGTCCGTGCCGAAGGCCGTCTCGAAGCTCTTGCCGACGGTGATGTCCTCGAAGTCCTCGAGGTACAGCCACTCCGCGTACGTCGCGAAGCCCTCGTTCAGCCACATGTCCTGCCAGGTCTTCGGCGTGACGGAGTCGCCGTACCACTGGTGGGCGAGCTCGTGGACGAGGGTCGGGGCGTCGAAGGAGCTCTCGGGGAAGACGGGCCGGTTCTGGGTCTCCAGGGCATAGCCCGCGTCCCCCGTGCGCTCGACGATCGCGCCGGTGGACGTGAAGGGGTAGGGGCCGAAGTAGTCCTTCGCCCACGCCAGGAGCTCGGGGATCCGGGCCAGCAGCTCCTCGCTGCGCGCGGCGACGGTCGTGTCGGCGGCGGTGTAGAGCGGCACGCCCTGGCCGTCCCCCGGGCTCGACGCCTTGGTGCGGTAGTGGCCGATGGCCACGGTGGCGAGGTAACTCGCCATCGGCTGCCCGGCGTGCCACGAGAAGGCGGTGCGCCGCCCGTCGGTGGTGGGACGCTCGGAGCGCAGTTCCCCGTTGGAGACGGCGGTGAGGCCGGTGGGGACCATCACGGTGATGTCGTAGGTCGCCTTGTCGCTGGGGTGGTGGTTGCCGGGAAACCACGCCATCGAGCCCGTCGGCTGGCCGAGCGCGACAGCGCCGTCCGCGGTCCTCAACCAGCCCTCCTCGGAGTGGTCGGCGTCCGTGAGGAGGCCCGGGGAGCCGGAGTAGCGGACGACGGTGCGGAAGATGCCGCCCTTCTTGAGGTCGTCGCGCGGGCGCAGGGTCAGCTCGTCCCCCGCGCGGTTGACGGCGGCGGGGGCGCCGTCGACGGTCGCGCCGCCGACGGTCAGGCCGTGGAGGTCGAGATTGAAGGCGCTGAGGTTCTGGGTGGCGCGGGCGGTGATGTCGGCGGTGGCGGTGAGCTTGCCCGTCTTCGGGTCGTAGTCGAGCGTGAGGGCGTAGTGCCGTACGTCGTAGCCGCCGTTGCCGAGCTTGGGGAAGTACGGGTCGCGCAGACCGGCGGCTCCGGGGGCGCCCTGGACCCCCTTGACGGCTTCGGCCGTGCAGCCCGCGCCCGTGAGGAGGGTCAGGAGGGCTGCGGCGGGCGCCAGGATGCGGCGGAGGGGTCGCTGGTCCACATCAGCGATCCTATGCGTGAAATGTCCGCTTCCCGTAATGGGCCCGGGTGATCTACGAGACGGCCGGTGGTGCGCATGGGGCGACTTCCCGCCTCCCGGTGGGGCTCCGCCTCGCCGCCCGTCCCCAGCACCTCCGACGTCCCGGCACCACCGGCGCCCAGCGCCACCGGCGCTCCGGCACCTCCGGCGTCCCGCCCGCGCTCCCCTACCTGCCCAGCGCGGCAACGCCCGCCTGCGCGAACTTCTCGTCGAGGTCACCGCTCGGGGCACCCGCGACACCGATGCCCGCGACGGGCGCGCCCTTCGCCTGCACCGGGGCGCCGCCCGCCAGGAACAGCGTGCCCGGGATGTCCTTCAGGTTCGGGGCCTGCCGGAGCCGCTCGGCCAGCTCGGAGGTGGGCGCGTTCCAGGAGACTGCTGACGGGCGCGGCTTCGAGCCCGGTGAGGCGCCGCCCGGCGCCCCGGGCACCCGAGGAGTCCGGAGCGGCTCTCGGGGCCGGAGCGGCGTCCGGGGCCACGGCCTGCCCGCGATGCGGGCGCGGGTCAGGCAGCTGGGCGGCACCCTGACGGTCGAGTCCGCGCCCGGTGAGGGCACGGTGGTCTCGGCCGCCATCCCTCTGGAGACGTCATGATGGAGACCCCATGACCGTACGGATCCTGCTGTGCGACGACCACGCCGTCGTACGCGCCGGGCTCCTCGCCCTCCTCGGCAGCGAGCCGGGCATCGAGGTCGTCGGCGAGGCCGGCAGCGGCGAGGAGGCGGTCGCGACGGCCGCCAAACTGAGGCCGGACGTCGTGCTCATGGACCTCCAGCTGGGGCCCGGCATCGACGGGGTCGAGGCCACCCGCCGGATCGCGTCCCCCGAGGTGCATGTGCTCGTCCTGACGACGTACGACACGGACGCCGACATCACCCGCGCCATCGAGGCGGGCGCGACCGGCTATCTGCTGAAGGCCGAGCGCCCGCAGGAGCTGTTCGCGGCGATCCACTCCGCCGCCCAGGGCCGCACCGCCCTCTCCCCGCCGGTCGCGAGCCGCGTCATGGACCGACTGCGGGGAGCGGCACGCCCGGCCCTGACGGACCGCGAGCTGGACATCCTGGGGCAGCTCGCGCGCGGGCTCGGCAATCGGGAGATCGCGCGGGCGCTGTTCATCAGCGAGGCGACGGTGAAGACCCATCTGGGCCGGATCTACGCCAAGCTCGGCGTCGACACACGGGCGGGCGCGGTGGCGGTGGCGAAGGAGCAACGGCTGCTGCCCTGACCGCGCGGGCCGGCCACACGGCCACTCGGGTCGGCCGCGCGGGTCGGCCGCGCCGCCCGGCAGGAGCCGGAAACCGCTCATCGGAGGCACGGGCAGGGCCCAGGGCACGAAGGCGCGGGCAGTGCGCGGGCTCGGGCGGTGGCGGTGGCGCGCAGGCGCTGGCCGGGGCGTTTTCACAGGCCGGAGCCCACGCCACGGGCCGGGTGCCCGCGCATGACACCATCGACCCGTGCTCGACATCGGCTACTCCCTCTCCCGCCGCTTCCCCGACCCCCCGCAGACCGACTATCGCCACGCGGACGTCCACGCCCTGCGGCACGACCTCTTCTGCGGCGACGTGTATCTCGCGGACACCAAGGCGGACCGCGAGGTGTCCACAGCCTGGGGATGGGTGCCGGTGCTCGACTTCGCGTGGGCGCTGTGCGACATCGTCGAGCAGCTCGACCGGGACCCGCGCGGAAGCCGGGCCGCACAGCCGCAGCACGCCGAGCTCGACTTCACCGAGTCGGCAGACCGCATGCTGTTCGAGCGCCGCTTCGGGTGGGTGGACGTCGAGGCCGACTGGATGCCGGGCGACGAACCCCCGCTCACCTTCAACCACGCCGAACTGCGCCGCGAGGCCCGCGACTTCCTGCACGATCTGATCGCCGACCTCGCCGACATGCACGAAGGCCTCGCCGACAACCCCGTCGTCTGGGACCTGCAGACCCGCTTCCCCCGGACCCCGTAAGGGCGCTACCCCTCCACCCTCACCCCCGTCTGCGCCGCGAACACCGGTGCCAGATCCATCAGTTGAGCCGTGCTGATCACCGCCCCCGCCAGCCGCTCGACACCCCGCGCGATGTCCAGCTCCACCGCACCCCGCAGGTCCACGTCCTTCATCCGTGCACCGCTGAAGTCCACCCGCCGCAGCGCACAGTCGCTGAACTCCACCCGCACCAGCTCCGCACCGCCGAAGTCGGGCTCCGCCAGCACGCACCCCTCGAACACGACGTCCTTCAGCCGCGCATTCCGCAGATTCAGGTAGTCGATCTTTCCGCCTCGCACCACCACCCTCTCCAGCACCGCACCGTGGAGCTGCACCCCGCCCATCCGCGCGTCCACGACCTCCACATCCCGCAGCGAGGCCCCCGCGAGGTCCGTCCCCACACCCCGCACACCCGTCAGCACCGAGTCGATGAACCGCGCGCCCACCAGCGACGTCTCGTCCAGCCCGCACTCCCGCAGCGCACAGTCCAGGAACCGCGCCCCGGCCCCCGTCTGGCGCGCGAGATCCAGCCCGGCCAGCTCCACGCCGTCGTAGTCCCCGTCCGGCTCCAGCCCGCCACCCCCGTACGGACTCAGCGGCGGCAACCGCACCTCAGGGCGCCGGGCCGCCGCCACCCGCGTCGCCTTCCTCGTCCGTCCCGTCATGACCCCATCGTGACGCACGCCACCGACAACGCCCCCGCGCCGATGTCACACCCGCCCGCCCCCGATCCGTCCAGTCCATGAACGCACCCAGGACCCGGAGCATCGGAGTACGAAGTGACGACCCAGCCCCGCATCACCGTCATCGGCGCCGGCCTCGCCGGCCTCACCGCGGCCATCACCGCCGCCGAGTCCGGCGCCCGGGTGACCCTGTACGAGTCCCACCGCACGCCCGGCGGCCGCGCCCGCACGTCCGAAGGCCCGTACCGGACCAACGAAGGCCCCCACGCCCTCTACAACGGCGGCCCCCACTGGACTTGGCTCGCCCAGCGCGATCTCATCGGCCCGCTCGCCCCGCTCCCGCCGCGCGAAGCCGCCCGGCTGCGCCTGCACCGCGACGGCAGGCTCCGCCGTACCCCGCCCCTCGCAATGCTCCGACTGCTGCGCCGACGGCCCGAACACGCCCCTGTGGACAGCGACTTCCTCACCTGGGCCACCGGCGAGGTCGGCGAGACGGGCGCCCGCGCCGCCGCCCACTTCGTCGCCGTCGCGCTCTTCCACCACGACCCCGGATCGCTCTCCGCCGCCTTCGTCCACGAGCGGCTGCGCCGCGCCACCAAGCTCCCGCCCGAGGCGCACTACCCGCGCGGCGGCTGGTCCGCGGTGACCGAGCGGATGGTCGCGCACGCCTGGAACCTGGGCGTACGCATCGAGACCGGCGCCCGCGTCGACGCCCTCCCCGACACCGGCGGCCCCACCATCGTCGCGACCTCCCTCGACGCCGCCCGCCGCCTCCTCGACGACGACGACACCCTGCGCTGGGACAGCGGCCGTACGACCCTGGTCGACCTGGCCGTACGCACCCGCAAGAACGACGTGTTCGCCGTCTCCGACCTCGACGCGCCGGGCTGGATCGAACGCTTCACCGCCCAGGACCCGAGCCTCGCCCCCGCCGGGGAACAGCTCGTCCAGGGGCAGCTCCCCCTCGCTCCCCACGAGTCCAAGGCCGACGGCGTCGCCCACGCGGAACGCCTCCTCGACCTCGGCTTCCCCGGCTGGCGCGAGCGCACCACCTGGCGGCGCGAGTCCGTCGCCACGGGGCGTACGGGCGCGGTCGACCGCCCCGGTACGACCTGGCGGGACCGGCCCCGCATCGACCGCGGCCACGGCGTCTTCCTCGCGGGCGACCAGGTCGCCGCACCCGGACTGCTCTCGGAGGTGTCCTTCAACAGCGGCATCGAGGCGGCGACCCTCGCCGTCAAGGCGGCCAGGGCCGGGCGGACCGGCGGGACCTGGAAGGCCTGGAAGACCGGTGGGACCGGAACGTCCGGCGGGACGGACGGGACCGGGACGACCGGAGATCCGGGAAGCCTTGACCTCAACCTTGCTTGAGGTTGAAGGCTGGTCCCACCAACGCCACACAGCACAGGGGAGCCCACCATGCACGCCATCCGCCTCCACGCCCACGGTCCCGCCGAGAACCTCATGTACGAGACCGTCGACGACCCCGAGCCCGGCCCCGGCCAGGTCCGCATCGCCGTCGCCGCCGCCGGCGTGCACCTCCTCGACGCCGCCCTGCGCGAGGGCGACACCGGCCCGTACCCCGCCCCCGTCGACCTGCCCACCGTCCCCGGCCGCGAGGTCGCCGGCACCGTCGACGGCATCGGCGAAGGCACCGACGACAGCTGGCTCGGCAAGCGCGTCGTCGCCCACCTCGGTATGGCACCCGGAGGCTACGCCGAGCTCGCCGTCACCGATGCCGGCAGGCTCCACGAGATCCCCGCCGGCATCGACGAGGCCGAGGCCGTCGCCATGATCGGCACCGGCCGCACCGCCCTCGGCATCCTCCAGTTCACCGACCTCGGCCCCGACACCGTCGCCGTCGTCCCCTCGGCGGCCGGCGGCATCGGCACTCTCCTCGTCCAGTACGCCAAGAACGCCGGCGCCACCGTCATCGGCCTCGCCGGCGGCCCCGACAAGATCGCCCGTGTCACCGCGAACGGCGCCGACCTCGCCGTCGACTACACGCTCCCCGACTGGCCCGCACACGTCCGCACCTACCTCGGCGACCGCCGCGCCGGCGTCGTCTTCGACTCCGTCGGCGGAGACACCGGCCGCGCCGCCGTCGACCTCCTCGGCAAGGGAGGGCAGCACCTCGTCTTCGGCTGGTCCAGCCAAGGCATCCGCGAAGGCGGCCCGCTCACCTTCACCGACGAGGAACTCACCGCGCGCGGCATCACCTCCGAGAGCGTCCTCGGCCCGGCCATGCTCGACAGAGCCGGCGGCCTGCGCGCCCTGGAGACCCGCTCGCTCGCCGAAGCCGCCGCCGGCCGCCTGCGGCCCGCCGTGCAGCGCTACCCGCTCGCCGAGGCCGCTGCGGCCCACCGCGCCCTGGAGACGCGCGGCACGACCGGCAAGGTCGTCCTCGTTCCGTAGCGCCGGTGGCGCCGTCCCCCGGGTGCGCGGCGTCCTCGGCGGCGACTAAGCGCTGCTGGGGCCGCCCCGGTACAGCTCGTCGCGGTACACGTCGCCCAAGTCGCCGAGGGCCTCGTCCGCGTCCAGCTCATCGCCGGGCGAGGACGCCTCCCGCGACTCGGCGGCCCGGTCCGCGGACACCGGCTCCTCGTTCCGGGCCCGCCGCTTCTCCTCCTCCAGCCGCTTACGGACGGCTTCGGGCTTGTCTCCGAGCTGGTCCATGACCATCTCCCTCGTCAGCGCCCCCGGCCCCCGCTCCCGCGGCCAGAGTCACACAGCCCCGCCCGCCCCGCACCCGGAGGTGACCCCGGCGGGCGCGGCCCCGCCCGGCGCCGCCCCGCCCAGCCGCCGGAGCGCCCCGTCGGTCAGCCGGTACACCGTCCACTCGTCCTGCGGCCGCGCGCCCAGCGCCTCGTAGAAGTCGATCGACGGGGTGTTCCAGTTCAGTACGGACCACTCGAGGCGCTCATAGCCCCGCTCCACACAGATCCGCGCCAGCTCCGTCAGCAGCGCCTTGCCGTACCCGCCGCCGCGCAGCCCCGGCCGTACGTACAGATCCTCCAGATAGATCCCGTGCACCCCGCGCCACGTGGAGAAGTTCAGGAACCACAGCGCGAACCCGGCGACGTCACCGCCCGCCGTCTCCGCGATGTGGGCGAAGGCCGCGGGCCGCTCCCCGAACAGCGCCTCACCCAGCTGCTCCTCGGTGGCATGCGCCTCGTGCAGGGCCTTCTCGTAATCGGCGAGCTCCCGGACCATCGCGTGGATCACAGGGACATCGGCAGGAGTGGCGGTTCGAATCATGAGTGCACCCTGCGCACATGACGGCTCAGCGCGCCAGCAGATTCCGGGCGATGGACACATGCCGCTCGTCGAGCACGCCGTCACCACCGCCGTCCGCCACGGCCCACAGACTGTTCTGCAGCACCCTCCCCAGCGTCCACGCCCGCGCCCGCCCCCGGTCCAGGCCGAGCCGCTCCGTCAGCAGATCGAACCGCCACAGCGTCGCCTGCGGCTCGAACCGGTTCCACAGCGCGGGCAGCAGCTCGAACCCCGGATCACCGGCCAGCGGCTTCGGGTCGATGGCCAGCCACGGCTCACGCTCCGCGGCCAGGATGTTGCCGTAGTGCAGATCCCAGTGCAGCAGCCGGCCGCCCGGCTCCGCCGCCACCTCCCGCACCGCCGCCGCACAGTCCCGCAGCAGCCGCCGCTCCTCCACGTCCGCCAGCGCGCCCACCACCCCCGGCACCCGGTCCAGCATCCCCGCCGCGATGTCCCCCAGCCGACGCAGCCCGGTTGCCGGCGCCGGCACCGCCGTCAGCCGCGCCAGCAGCTCCGCGAGAATCCGTACCGCCGCCCGGTCGTCCTCCACCACCGACAGATGCCGGCCCCCGTCCAGCCGCTCGAGCAGCAACGTCGCGGTGTCCGCGTCGCACTCCAGCAGCCGTACGACACCGTCGCCGTCCCAGGTCCGCAGAGCCAGCCACTCACCGTCGCTCTCCCCGTCCCGCAACTGCAGCTTCAGCACGGCATGCGTCCCGTCCCGCCGCACGACCGGCAGCGCCAGCGACGCCACTCCGTGCATCGCCGCCCCGGTGACCCGCAGCCCCCACCGCTCCGTGAACTCCGCCGCCCGCCCCGGCAGCGCCTCGAGGAAAGCGCGGCCCGCATCGCCGTTGTACTTGATCTGCGTCGCGACCAGCTCGTCCGGGATCTCGATCACACCCGGATCGTACGATCCCGCCCGCCGGCCCCGGCGCGGTCCCGGACCACCCTGGACAGCCCCACAACCGCCGGTGTACGAACACCCCCATGACCAGCACGACGATCAACGGCGGCATCTCCTACTGGTACGCGGACGACGGCATCCCCACCCCCCGGGAGCCCCTGCCGGGCGACGCGTCCGCCGACGTATGCATCGTCGGCGGCGGATACACCGGACTGTGGACCGCGTACTACCTCAAAAAAGCCGTCCCCTTCCTCAACATCACCGTCCTCGAGGCCAAGTTCTGCGGATACGGCGCCTCCGGGCGCAACGGCGGCTGGCTCTACAACGGCATCGCCGGCCGCGACCGCTACGCCGAACTGCACGGCCGCGACGCCGCCACACGCCTCCAACAGGCCATGAACGACACCGTCGCCGAGGTCATCCGCGTCGCCACCGAGGAACACATCGACGCCGACATCCACCAGGGCGGCGTGCTCGAAGTCGCCTACACACCCGCCCAGCTCACCCGCCTCAAGAACTTCCACGCCGCCGAGGCCGCCTTCGGCGAAAAGGACCGCGAACTCCACGGCGCCCGCGAAACGGCAGACCGCATCCGCATCACCGGAGCCGTCGGCTCCACCTGGACCCCGCACGGCGCCCGCCTCCACCCCGTCAAGCTCGTCAAGGGGCTAGCGGCGGCCGTGGAAGCGCTGGGCGTGACGATCCACGAATCGACACCCGTGTCGGAGATCCGCCCCAAACACGCCGTGACCCCCTACGGCACCGTCCGCGCCCCCTACATCCTCCGCTGCACCGAGGGCTTCACCGCGGGCATCAAGGGCCAGAAGCGCTCCTGGCTCCCCATGAACTCCTCCATGATCGTCACCGAACCTCTCCCCGCGGACATCTGGGACACCATCGGCTGGGAGGGCCGCGAAACCCTCGGCGACATGGCCCACGCCTACATGTACGCCCAACGCACCGCCGACGACCGCATCGCCATCGGCGGGCGCGGCATCCCCTACCGCTACGGCTCACGTGCCGCCACCGCCGAGAACGCCGACCGCACCCAGCCCGCCACCATCGACGCCCTGCGCGCCATCCTGACCCGCTTCTTCCCCCAACTCGCAGGAACCGCCATCAGCCACGCCTGGTCCGGCGTCCTCGGCGTCCCACGCGACTGGTGCGCCACCGTCACCCTCGACCGCTCCACCGGCCTCGGCTGGGCCGGCGGCTACGTCGGCTCCGGCGTCGCCACCACCAACCTCGCCGCCCGCACCCTCCGCGACCTCATCCAGCAGGACTCCGGCCAATCCGGCCCCACGGACCTCACCACCCTCCCCTGGGTCAACCACAGAGTCCGCAAATGGGAACCCGAACCCTTCCGCTGGCTCGGCGTCCACACCCTCTACGCCGCCTACCGCACCGCCGACCGCCGCGAACTCAGGGCCCGCACCGCGGAGACGGACCGCATCGCCACCCTCGCGGACAAGATCTCCGGCCGGCACTGACCCCCATGACCGACACCCCCGGCCCGATCACCGCCTGCCGGCTCCGCCGGCCGCCGTTCCGCCCGCACCGGAGCGCCCGAGAATGCGGCCCTCGCCATCGGAGACCCGCTCCCCTACGAGGAGCGATGCCGAGCGGAGACCGGTGACGACGCCTTCGACCGGGAATTCCGCGTGTGGCACCTGGCCCCGAACCGGCCAGGGCGTCCCGGCACGGACACGCCGACAGCCGAACCGAGGCGGACGCACCGCCTCTCCCCCACGGCCGGGCGGCGCGGCAGCTGGTGCCGGATGGGCGGTGCCGCGGGTACGCGGGTGCCGGAACACCCGCGCCCCACCACACCCCGTAAAACGCAAGGGTCCCGGATCGGAATGATCCGGGACACAGTGGTGCTGGAGCCGCCTGTCGGAATCGAACCGACGACCTTCCCATTACAAGTGGGGCGCTCTGCCAACTGAGCTAAGGCGGCACCGCGCACTTCGAAGCCGCGCGCGGAAGCTCCCTTACTTTACACAGGGGCCAATTCCTCCGACCACAGGATTCGTGACCTCTCGCCCATCCGTTCCTGGAGAGCGCTGACGTGCTTTTGCGATGACCGCACGCCGGTGATCGTGGATCGTTTCTTCCCGTCCACGTGCCGCTGCTCGCCGTGCCACACGGTTGGCGGCAGCAAGGCTGCTGTACGTCCGCGCGCGACCATGCAGCGGGTGTGGTATGCCTCACGGTCGGGACGGGAATGCCGCGGTCGACCTTCGCGGGGACGGGCTGCGGCCGTACCGGTCGGTGGCTGACGCACTGCCCGCGGGAAAGGCGCCTCCGCCATCGATCCGGGCATCACAACTAACCCAACAGCCACTGCAGTAAGGGCCGATGGGCCGTCGGCCGGCATGCCTGTGGAGTCTGTGTGAGTCCGCCCGGACGGGTGGGGCGACCCGCCCTCCCGTCGGCTGTGGGCGACGAGGCGGGAAGCGCCTGGGGTTCCGCTGCCGGAGATGCAGGTCAAAAGGCGGAGGCTCCGCCTACTGACAGACCGCACCTCACCAGGTAGCGTCACCTCCAGTTCACTCCGGTGGACTAGACCCATTCTTCCTTCCACTCGGATCGTCCGGCACGTTCCTGCCGGTGAAGGGACCATCACCCATGGCCACTGTCACGTTCGACAAGGCGACCCGGATCTACCCGGGCTCCACGAAGCCCGCCGTCGACGGGCTCGAGATCGAGATCGAGGACGGCGAGTTCCTCGTCCTGGTCGGCCCCTCCGGCTGCGGCAAGTCGACCTCCCTGCGCATGCTCGCGGGTCTCGAGGACGTCAACGGCGGATCCATCCGCATCGGTGACCGCGATGTCACCCACCTCCCGCCGAAGGACCGGGACATCGCCATGGTGTTCCAGAACTACGCGCTGTACCCGCACATGACCGTCGCCGACAACATGGGCTTCGCGCTCAAGATCGCGGGCGTCAACAAGGCCACCATCCGGCAGAAGGTCGAGGAGGCGGCGAAGATCCTCGACCTGACCGAGTACCTGGACCGCAAGCCGAAGGCGCTGTCCGGTGGTCAGCGGCAGCGTGTCGCGATGGGTCGCGCCATCGTTCGTGAGCCGCAGGTGTTCCTCATGGACGAGCCGCTGTCGAACCTCGACGCGAAGCTCCGTGTCTCGACGCGTACGCAGATCGCGTCGCTGCAGCGCCGTCTCGGCATCACCACCGTGTACGTCACGCACGACCAGGTCGAGGCCATGACGATGGGCGACCGGGTCGCCGTGCTGAAGGACGGTCTGCTGCAGCAGATCGACTCGCCGCGGAACATGTACGACCGTCCGGCGAACCTTTTCGTCGCGGGCTTCATCGGCTCCCCCGCCATGAACCTGGTGGAGGTGCCGATCACCGACGGCGGTGTGAAGTTCGGCAACAGCGTCGTCCCGGTGAGCCGCGAGGCGCTTTCCGCGGCCGCGGACAAGGGCGACCGGACCGTGACCGTCGGTGTCCGTCCTGAGCACTTCGAAGTTGTCGAGCTGAACGGTGGGGCCGCCGAGTCGCTGTCGAAGCACAGCGAGGACGCGCCGGCCGGTCTGGCCGTGACCGTCAATGTCGTCGAGGAGCTCGGCGCTGACGGTTACGTGTACGGCACGGCCGAGGTCGGCGACCAGAGCAAGGACCTGGTCGTCCGGGTGAACGGGCGTTCCGTGCCGGAGAAGGGCGCCAAGCTGCACGTCGTGCCGCGGCCGGGCGAGACGCACGTCTTCTCGACCTCCACCGGCGAGCGCCTCAGCGACTGAGGCGACCGAGCCGGCACGGCCGGATCAGGCGGCCCAAGCGGCTCGGCCGACTGAGGCGCCGGCCTCTCACGCGATGAACGGCCCTCTCGCTACGGCGAGGGGGCCGTTGGCGCATGTCGACAAATACCCCGGCAAATCGGTTATTTCGAAGCCGCGCGTCAACACCCGATTCGAAAAACCCTCTCGAACCATCCCCCACAGGGGTGACTAAATGTCGCCAAATCACTACCGAGCGCTACGCTCGCCTGCGTGACCCACACAGCCCGCCGTATCGGCCGCACTTTCGCCCTCGTCCTGCCCGTCGTCCTGGTGCTCTCCGGAACTCTCGCGGTCACCAGTGTCCCGTGGGCGGGGCGCAACTCCGAGGCCCGGATGCTCACCGCGTCGTCGGAGAATGTATCGGTTCGTGCCAAGTCCAGTGCGCCGCACGAGCTTCTTCGCGACAAGCTCCTCGCCGAGCTGCAGGAGAAGGACCCTGGCACCGCCCTCACCCATCTCCAGCGCGAGGTCGAGGCAAGCCCGTCGCTCGCCGGTCACTGCATGTCGATCGCGAGGGCCCTGGGCCGCGCCGCCGTGGCGCACTACGGCCCCACGCGCGCGCAGGCCTACTCGCGGCCCGTCTGCGACACGTCGTTCGCCGCCGGCGTCTACCAGCAGGCGCAGGGCAGCTGAGGGCGTCGGGCGACCGCCGAGGGCGCAGGACCGCCACTCGGGATGCGGGACCGCCACACAGGACGCAGGGCCCCACCCAGGACGCGGGGCGGCCGCCGAGGCCGCCCCCTCCGCCATTTCTCGGGTCCGCTTCGCCATGGGCCTCGCTGCCCGTGAAGGGGCACCGCTTATCGTGCCCGTATGCATACGTATCCGACGCAGGCCGTGGTCCTGGCCGGCGGCCAGGGCTCGCGACTGCGCCCGTACACCGACGACCGCCCCAAGCCGATGGTCGAGATCCCCGGGACGGGGACCCCGATCATCGGCCATCAGCTTTCCTGGCTGGCCGACGAGGGCGTGACCGACGCCGTGGTGTCCTGCGGGCATCTCGCCGAGGTCCTGCAGGAGTGGCTGGACAGCGCCGTGCTGCCGCTGCGTGTCACCACCGTGGTCGAGGAGGAGCCGCTGGGCCGGGGCGGCGGCCTCAAGCACGCGGCTAAGAGCCTCCCGCACCCGGATGAGCCCTGGTACGCGACCAACGGTGACATCTGGACGCGTTTCTCGCTGCGCGAGATGGCCGAGTTCCACGCCGAGCGGGACGCCACCGCGACGCTCGCCCTCGCCAGGCCCCGTATCCCGTGGGGGGCCGTGGAGACCGACGAGTTCGGGCACGTGCTCGACTTCATCGAGTCGCCGCCGTCGCCGTATCTCATCAACGCGGGTGTGTACGTCTTCTCGGCGGCCTTCACGAGCCTGCTGCCGGACCGTGGTGACCATGAACGCACGACGTTCCCCCGGCTTGCCCGTGAGCGCGCGCTGGCCGGGTTCCCGCTGCCGCAGGGGGCGTACTGGCGGGCCATCGACACGGCGAAGGACCTGACGGAGGCGGCGAAGGAGCTCTCGGCGCACCCCCGCTGAGCCGAGCAGCCGCGAGCGCACTCCGCCGGGAAGCCGGAAGGGCGGTCGCCGCGTCGGACCGACGCGGCGACCGCCCTTCTGCGTGTGCGGGGTCAGCCCAGGAGGCCGCCGATCGGGTTGCGGTTGCCGCCGCCGCTGCCGCCCCCGGAGCCGCCGTCGCCGGACCAGCCGCCCGTGCTGCCACCGCCTCCGGACGTGCTGCCGCCCGAGGTGCCGCCACCGGTGGAGGAGGGGCCGGAGCCACTGGACGGCGGCTGGACCGGCTGCGACTGTCTCGGGGACTGCCGGCTGCCCGTGCCCTGGGACTGGCTCGGGCTGCTCGCCTCGCCGACGCGGCCGGACTCGCGGACCGTCTCGGACGGTTCGGCCTTCTCCGCCGCCGGGTCGCTCGTCTCGCTCTTGATGGGCGCGGGCTGCTGCTCCGCCCGGCGGGAGGGGCTGCGCTCGCCCGACTCCTGAGGGAGGGGGGAGCCGGGGAGGTGGTTGGTGGGGTCGACGTTCGGTCCCGGCACGGTGACCAGCTCGGTGGAGCGCACGGCTCCGCCGAGGATGGAGCCGACCAGCAGGGTCAGGCCGACGACCACCGCGGCGAGCACCCCGCCGCGCCGCAGCACCCGGCGCCTCAGCTCCCACAGTTCCGAGCGGGGGCCGAGCTTGCGCCAGGCCTCGCCCGCGAGGCGGCCGTCGACCGAGTAGACCGGGGCACCCGCGATGACCAGCGGGGACCAGGCGGCGAGGTAGACGATGTCCGGCGCGTCGTACACCGGGACGGTCCGCCAGCTCACGGTCATGATCAGCGCGGCGGAGAGCAGCGCCCCGCCGACGGCGGCGACCCGCTGCCAGAGGCCGAGGACGGTGAGCACGCCGACGACGACCTGAAGGAAGGCGACGGTGAGTC
Source organism: Streptomyces sp. NPDC002133 (assembly GCF_040296405.1). Lineage (NCBI taxonomy): Bacteria > Bacillati > Actinomycetota > Actinomycetes > Kitasatosporales > Streptomycetaceae > Streptomyces > Streptomyces sp. NPDC002133. The sequence goes on from NZ_JBEOXF010000021.1 coordinate 14,617, forward strand.
CGGAGCCGACGGGGTGCGAGAGCGCGAAGTCGCGCAGCGGCTCGGCGAGCGTCCAGGGGTCCAGCGAGTTGAGCCACTTGACCATGGAGCCGCGTTCGCCGCCGTCGAAGTAGACGGGGTCGCAGAGCTTGCCCATGCCGGCGTAGACGGAGATGAGGCCGAGGAAGACGCGGAGCGGGAGGAGGACGACGCCGAGGTTCATGCGGCGCCCGGGGTAGTAGGCGTGCCGCACGCCGGTGTCGGCGGCGTGGCGGCGTTCGCCGGATCCGTAGCCGGGTTCGTACGCGAAGTCGCGATCGCGCCCGAAGTCCGACTCCTCGTCGGCCTCTTCGCCGTAGGGCTCGTACGCGTCGTAGGTGTCGTACGCGTCGTAGGCGCCCTCCGCCCGCCGCATGGGCGGCAGGAGGGGCCCGGAACCGCCCTGTGGCCCGACGACGGGCGTGGGCATGGTGTCGGCGCCGGAGCTGCCGGAAGTGCGGGTGGGGCCGGAGCGGCCGTCGGGGCCGGGGGCCAGGTCGACGCGCGGGAGGACCTGCGTGGCACCCCCGTCGTACCCCTCGTACCCCTCGTACCCCTCGTACCCGTCGTACCCCTCGTACCCCTCGTACCCCTCGTACCCGTCGTACCCCTCGAACCTCTCGTACTCCGGGACCGTGTTGACGGTGTTGGTCGTGCGCACGGCCTGCAGCAGACCGGTCGCGCCGGGGTCGCCCGGAGCGGACCGCCCACTCCACACGACGGGCCGTCGACGGCGCGCCGCACCGACACCGGCGGCAGCGGCGGCGGCGCCTGCGGCGACGGGAATCCTGGCAGTGTCCGCCATGCCTCGCGCGGGGCGCGTGGTCTGGCTGGGGCCGAGCTTCACCCGGAAGCTGGCGTGGTTCACGATGACCTGCGCGGGATCGCAGTCCACCTTGACCATGCTCAGGAAGGTCTGCTCGTCGAACCCGGGCCGGGGCGTTCTGGTGTCCACACTCATCTAACCGAGTGACCTGTGTTTAGGACACTGCCTTGACGGCCCTGAAATGTCCGAGACCCGTCAAGATCGGCCGATCGTTCCGAGCCGGTCGATCAACGTCCGGTCACGCAAGCCCAATCGCCCCTAGAATCCCGGAAGTTGACCGAGGTTGAGCGAGGGGGAGGACGGATCCATGTCCGACGGCACCGCCGAGGACGGCACACGAACCGCCAATCAGCTCGTTTTCGGCGACCTCACCGACTATCCCGTGATGGCCCAGGCGCTCGACAACCAGTGGCTACCCGCCGATCTCGCCGCCGCCCGGCAGAGTACGGACGCCCCGTCAGGGCCGAGCCCCGAGACCGTCGCCGCGGCCTCGGCCGAGCTGCGCCGCGCGCTGGTGAACAGCGGCACGCTGGTCGTGAACCGCGCGTACTTCCTCAACAACGAGGCGCTCAGCGCCCCTTACCGCGCCTCGGCGGATCCCGCCGAGCGGGAGGCGTTCGTCCGGCTGCTGAACGACCGCGCGCTGGTGCCGTATCTGCTGACCGAGCGCGATCCGGCCGGCGAGTACTCGTGGGCGTACGACCGTGCCGTGCACCGCGACTGGCAGCGGCTCCTCGCGGACGAGGCGGATCCGGCGTCCGTACGGTTCGACTGGGACGACGAGGCGAACCGCGAACGGGCCGACGCGGTGGGGAACTTCTTCTCGCGCGAGCTCTCGGGGCTGCGGCGGCTGCGGGCACCGCAGCTCGCGAAGAACCTCGGGATCCCCGTGGAGCAGGCCCGGGCGATGCGGGAGGGCATCCTCAAGGACCTGTACATCTGGGCGGGCGAGCAGGACGTCGACCGGAACATCCTCCGGAGCGACGTCTACCGCGAGTTCCTGACCAGGCCGGGGACGGAGCCGTACGAGAACCTCCTGCGGGACGGCGACCACGTCGTCCCCACCAAGCAGCTGATCGACCTCCTCTACAACCTGGGCATCCCCAAGGCGAGCAAGCTGATCGCGCTGACCCCGCCCGACTCGCCGCCGCGCTCCACGCTGGAGGAGCTGCGGCCGGAGGACCGGGCACGGGACGACGATCCGGAGGCGATCGGGCTGCTGCTGCGGGATCTGTTCGCGGATTCGCTGCACCGGGCGGTGGACGGGCCGAATTCGTACGGCTCGCTGAAGCTGGCGGACATCACGCGGCTGAGGCGGGAGGAGGAGTGGCGGGCGTATGTGAACGCGCTGGACGCCTTCGTGCGGGGCGGCTTCCGGGACGGGCGGCTGCCGTCGGCGGAGGAGTTCAACGCGGCGACGTCCGACATCGCGCGGCGGCATGCGCGGATGCTGCGTACGGCGCGGAAGGTGAGCGGCTCGCAGCAGGGCTTCCAGCGGGAGATCGTGGCGGCGGTGGTGCTCGAGTCGGCGGGGCTCAGTCTGATGATCACCGGCGGTGAGGAGGTCTCGCTGCTCGGCGGCTCGATCCAGCTGGCGACGGCGGCGGCCGGGGCGGTGGCCATCCGGCTGGAGTTCTGGGAACGGGGCGCGGGCGGCAGCGGCGGGCGGGGCCGGCGTTCCGGGCTCAGTCATTCGGTGACATTGCCGACGCTCAGGCTGGGCAACCTGAAGAAGGACTGGGGGACGATTCTGCGGGTGTACGGCGGCCGGGTCGCCGAGACCGGCGCCGGGCCCCGCGGAAGGCAGGCGGACCAGCAGTCACCGGACGCCTGACCGGTCATGTGGCGGGACGCCGAGGGGGTCGTACGGATGGAGCTCTACGAACGATTGCGCGCCGAGCGCCCCGATCTGTTCCTGAACGTGCCGGGCGGCATCGAGATCCTCTCCGACCCGGAGGCCGTCGCGGCGGCCGGCGGTGTGCTGTACGCGGACCCGTACGTGATGCTCCTGCGCGACCCGGTGCGGTTCCCGGACGGGCGTACGGGTACGTACATCCGCTCGGTCAGCCGTAACGCGGAGCCGGGCTGTGTGGTGCTGCCGCTGCTGGACGGCGGGGTCGTCCTGATCGAGCACTACCGCCATGCGACCCGCTCCTGGCAGTGGGAGGTGCCGCGCGGCTTCGGCACACGCGGTCTGAGCGCCGAGGCCAATGCGGCGAAGGAGCTGAGCGAGGAGATCGGTGCGCACGTCCTCGAACTGACCGACCTCGGCGCGGTCCACCCGGACACCGGCATGACTGCCGACCGCGTGCTGCTCTTCGCGGCCCGCATCGACGCCGTCGGCAGCCTCGCCACGGGCGAGGGCATCCGTTCCACGCGCACGATGCCGCCGGCGGAGGCCGACGCCATGATCGCCGACGGCCGTGTGACCGACGCCTTCACCATCGCGGTCCTGACCCGCGCCAGGCTGGCCGGGCTGACTTCCTGACCGCGGAGCGGCCGGCCCCCGGCCACGGCCGCCCGGACGGTGCAGGTCACGCAGGGTGAACCGGGGCGCCGGGATGACCGGTGCTCCCAGGATCAGCTCCTGCGGCGGGCCGCCTCGTACAGGACCACACCCGCCGCGACACCCGCGTTGAGAGACTCGGCACCGCCCGGCATGGGGATGCGGACGCGGAAGTCGCAGGTTTCGCCGACCAGCCGCGACAGGCCCTTGCCCTCGCTGCCGACGACGATGACGACCGGGCCGTCGAGGGCCTCGAGCTCGCCGACCTCGACCTCGCCGTCGGCGGCGAGGCCGACGACGGTGATGCCGGCCTTCTGGTAGGCCTCCAGGGCGCGGGTGAGGTTGGTCGCGCGGGCGACCGGGGTGCGGGCGGCGGTGCCGGCGGAGGTCTTCCAGGCGCCGGCCGTCATGCCGGCGGCGCGGCGCTCGGGGACGACCACGCCGTGGCCGCCGAAGGCCGCGACGGAGCGGACGACCGCACCGAGGTTGCGCGGGTCGGTGACGCCGTCGAGGGCGACGATCAGGGGGTCCTCACCGTCGTCGAAGGCGGCGGCCGCCAGGTCCTCCGGGTGCGCGTACTCGTACGGCGGGACCTGGAGGACGAGCCCCTGGTGGTTGAGCCCATTCGTCATCCGGTCCAGCTCGACCCGCGGCGCCTCCATCAGGTGGATGTTGCCGCGCTCCCCGGCGAGGTGGAGCGCCTCGCGCACCCGCTCGTCGTTGTCGATGAACTGCTGGACGTACAGCGTCGTCGCGGGCACGCCGTCGCGCAGCGCCTCGAAGACGGGGTTGCGGCCGACGACCATCTCGGACGAGCCCTTGCCGCCGCGGCGGGCGACGGGCCGCCGCTGGGCCTGCTTGGCCCTGGCGTTGGCGACGCGGTTCTTCGCATGGCCCTTGCGGGCGGACGCGGGCGGGGTCGGGCCCTTGCCTTCGAGGCCGCGGCGCCGATTGCCACCGCTGCCGACCGTCGCGCCCTTCTTGTTGGATGTGCGGCGGTTCCTGCGCTGGCTGTTCCCGGCCATGACTACCTGTTTCCCTGAATTCTTCGTGGGTCCCGGACGGATCTTCGCGGGTCCCTGATGCGTACGTACGTAAGAAGTGTGCCGCCCGGGCGGCCGGGCGGCACACTGTCGCTGGTCAGCGGGGTCCGAGCGTCCAGCGTGGGCCGTCGGGGCCGTCCTCGATGGCGAGTCCGGACTGGTTGAGCTGGTCGCGGATCGCGTCGGCCGTGGCCCAGTCCTTGCGGGTCCTGGCCGACTCGCGCTGCTGCAGCACGAGGCGTACGAGCGTGTCGACGACGCCGTGGAGGTCCTCGCCGCGGTCGGCCTCGCCCGCCCAGTGCGGGTCGAGCGGGTCGAGGCCGAGGACGCCGAGCATGGCCCGCACCTCGGCGAGGCGTGCGACGGCGGCTTCCTTGTCGTCGGCGGCCAGCGCGCTGTTGCCCTGCCGGACCGTGGTGTGGACGATCGCGAGGGCCTGCGGGACGCCCAGGTCGTCGTCCATGGCCTCGGCGAAGGCCGGCGGCACCTCGGCGGCGGGAGCGACCGCCTCCCCTGCCTTTTCGGTGACCCGCTGGACGAAGCCCTCGATGCGCGCGAACGCGGACTCGGCGTCGCACAGGGCCTCCTCGCTGTACTCGATCATCGAGCGGTAGTGCGGGGTGCCCAGGTAGTAGCGCAGCACGATGGGCCGCCACTGCTTGACCATCTCGCTGACGAGGACCGAGTTGCCGAGCGACTTCGACATCTTCTCGCCGCTCAGCGTCACCCAGGCGTTGTGCACCCAGTACGAGGCGAAGTCGTCGCCGAAGGCCTTGGCCTGGGCGATCTCGTTCTCGTGGTGCGGGAAGATCAGGTCGATCCCGCCACCGTGGATGTCGAACGCGGAACCCAGGTACTTGTGCGCCATGGCCGAGCACTCCAGGTGCCAGCCCGGACGCCCCCGTCCCCACGGGGTCTCCCAGGACGGCTCCCCCGGCTTCTCCGCCTTCCACATGGCGAAGTCCCGCGGGTCGCGCTTGCCGGTCTCGCCCTCGCCCGACGGCTGGCGCAGATCGTCGACGTCCTGGTTGGACAGCTCCAGGTAGCCGGGGAAGGAGCGCACGTCGAAGTAGACGTTCCCGTCGGACTCGTAGGCGTGGCCGCGCTCGATGAGGCCGCGCATCATCTCGACCATCTCGGTGATGTGGCCGGTGGCACGCGGCTCGTACGACGGGGGCAGGCAGCCGAGCACGTCGTAACCGGCGGTGAAGGCGCGCTCGTTCTCGTAGCCGATCGACCACCAGGGGCGCTCCTGGAGGGCCGCCTTGGCGATGATCTTGTCGTCGATGTCCGTCACGTTGCGGACGAACGTGACGTCGTAGCCGCGGTACTCGAACCAGCGGCGCATGATGTCGAAGTTGAGTCCGGACCTGATGTGCCCGATGTGCGGGGCGGACTGCACGGTCGCGCCACACAGGTAGATCGAGACACAACCCGGCGTGAGCGGGACGAAGTCACGGATCTGCCGGGCGTTGGTGTCGTACAGCCGAATAGTCACCACTCAAGAGTAGTGGCCCTGCGGCAGTGCCCCGCGCCCCTTGGGGACGCGGGGGCTCGATTGTGACCACGGCCCGCCGCGGAGGGCCGGGGTGCGCTCAGACGAGGGCGCCGACGACCTTCCGCGGGGTGACCCGGACAACCACGCGCGGGGCGTCCTTGCCGGCCTCCGGGTTGAACGCGGCGTACATCTTGCCGGTGTACTTCATCGACAGCTCGTCGATCAGCTCCTGGCCGCCCTCGGTGGTGAGGGTGACGGTGCCGCGGATCTCGGCGTACGTGTACGGCTCGTCGAAGGGCTGGACGAGCACCGTCACGCGGGGGTCGCGGCGGATGTTCTGCTCCTTGCGGCGCCCGACGGTGGTCGAGATCAGCAGGTCGTCGCCGTCACGCTTCACCCAGACGGGAGACACCTGAGGGCTTCCGTCGGGCTGAATGGTGGCGAGGTTGACGAAAACGGGCTTGTCGAGCAGGTCCTTGAGCTTGTCGCTGAGTGGGGCGGTCACGGTGCGGTCCTCCTGACCTCGTTGACTCCTGGCGCAGGAATTCGTTGATTCCACAACCGCTCTACCTGACGCGACCGCCCGCACCCGGTCAGGACGCGCGGACGACCAGCGCCGTGGCGATCGCTGCCAGCCCTTCGGCCCTGCCGGTGAGCCCGAGACCGTCCGTCGTCGTGCCGGACACGGACACCGGGGCGCCGGCCGCCTCGCTCAGCGCCTTCTGCGCCTCGTCGCGCCGCTTGCCGATCTTCGGCCGTACGCCGATGACCTGGACGGCGATGTTGCCGATCTCGAAGCCCTCGGCGCGGACGATCCTGGCGGCCTCGGCGAGGAGGGTGACCCCGGAGGCGCCGGACCACTCGGGGCGGCCGGTGCCGAAGTGTGCGCCGAGGTCTCCGACCCCGGCGGCCGAGAAGAGGGCGTCGCAGGCGGCGTGGGCGGCGACGTCGCCGTCGGAGTGACCGGCGAGACCGTACTCCTCGTCGGGCCAGAGCAGGCCCGCGCACCACAGCTCGCGGCCGCGCTCGAAGGCGTGGACGTCGGTGCCGATGCCGACGAGGGGCATGCCGGCCCGCGGCAGGCGGAGATCAGGTGCCTCAGAAGCCATCGTTGGCCCTCCTGCGGGCGAGTACGGCCTCGGCGAGGACGAGGTCCAGCGGGCGGGTCACCTTGAACGCCTCTTCATGGCCGGGTACGACCACGACGGGCGCGCCGAGCTGCTCGACCATCCCGGCGTCGTCCGTGGCGCCGTCGCCGCCCACGGCGATGGTCTCGTGGGCGCGTACGAGCGTGTCGCGGTCGAAGCCCTGCGGGGTCTGCACGGCGCGCAGCCGGGCCCGCTCGGGGGTGGCGACGACCGGCTCGGGTTCGCCCTTCTCGCGCGGTTCGACCTGCTTGACGGTGTCGGCGAGCGGCAGAGCGGGGACGACGGCCGCGGCCCCGTCCCGGACGGCTTCGATCACGCCGTCGACGATGTCGACGGGGACCAGCGGGCGGGCCGCGTCGTGGACGAGGACGGTGGTGATCGTCTCGGGGAGCGCTTCGAGGCCGAGGCGGACGGACTCCTGGCGGGTGTCACCGCCCGGGACGACCAGGTAGTCGGTGCGCTCGGGCAGCGCATGCTCGTCGAGCAGGTTCTTGACCTCGGGGGCGCCGTCGGGCGGTGCGACCACGACGACGAGCGAGACGGCCCGGGAGGCCGCCATGGCGCGTACGGCGTGGATCAGCATGGGGGTGCCGTTGATCGTGCGGAGCGCCTTGGGGGCGCCCGGGCCGAGCCGTACGCCCCGGCCTGCCGCGGGGATCACCACGGCGGTGCGGCCGGTGCGCGTCTGTTCTGACATCGGTTCCACTCCGGAGGTCGGGGACGGCCCCTCATTGGCATGGCCAGGACCGAATTCGGCTTGGCCAGGTTTGTGCCCTCGGCTCATCTGGGTATGGCCACAGCGTGCCGGGCGCGACGCCTTGACCGGAACTCTTTCCGTGACACCTGGTTGAGCGAGCTGCGCCAGCTGCCCGGGCCCGGCACGTCAGAGGTCGGGGACGCTCGGGGACGGGGGGACGTCGGGATGGTGGGGGTGCCGGGTGTCGACCCGGCGCCGGGATCTTGGTCGTGCGGACATGCCGCAGTGCCCGGCGACACAACCCCTCAGCTGGTCAGCGGGCACCGCGGCATTCAGTTCTGCACCGTGGACGCCTGGCGCGGGGGAGCGCAGACGCCTGGTGTCAGGACGCGAGGACCTCGTCGAGGAGAGCCTCGGCCTTGTCCTCGTTCGTGTTCTCCGCGAGGGCCAGTTCGCTCACCAGAATCTGGCGAGCCTTGGCCAGCATGCGCTTCTCACCTGCGGAGAGACCGCGCTCGCGCTCGCGGCGCCACAGGTCGCGCACTACTTCGGCGACCTTGATGACATCGCCGGAGGCGAGCTTCTCGAGATTTGCCTTGTAGCGACGGGACCAGTTCGTGGGCTCCTCCGCATACGGCGCGCGCAGCACGTCGAAGACCCGGTCCAGCCCGTCCTGACCGACCACATCTCGCACGCCAACGAGATCCGCATTGTCCGCCGGCACACGAACCGTCAAGTCGCCCTGAGCGACCTTGAGCACCAAGTAGGTCTTGTCCACGCCTTTGATCTGGCGAGTTTCGATGGCCTCGATCAGCGCGGCCCCGTGATGGGGATAGACCACGGTGTCGCCAACCTTGAACGTCATGTGACAGGTACCCCTTCCGTGGCTATCCAGGGTAACACGAGAACGGCTTCTTCTGAATGGCGTTTTCGCAGGTCAGGGCATATCTCGGGGCTTGACAACAGCAACCCGGACGTGCTGCGGACGGCTTCCGGAAGAGGGTATTCGCAGGTGGGAGCGGCTGCACGGGCGCACAGAAACGCGCACGTTACACGCACCGCAACCCCCGCCCAAGCGGATGAACGTCCCGATTTGCCTGGTTCCCAGCAGTGTACTTCCCGTACTCCGTTCGAGGCCCGGTCACCCGCACGGCGGGGGGTAGCGAGAAGGAATCCCGAATTGATCACCAAGGGCGTCGCACGGCTTTCCGTAAGAAATGTGTGATGGTCCGCGGAATTGATCACCCGGCTTATGTGAACAGCGGACCAAATCCGGCGGACGGGCATGCCGCGATCGGGCCCGAGGTGGCGACCGCGGAGGTCGGGGCCGCGTCCGGGGCGGGTCGGGTGCGGGGCGCCGACCACGGCTCGGTAACCTGAACCCGCTGTAAGACCGCAAGGCCCGTACCACCTCAGCCCGTCCGTACGTCCAAGGAGTTGCCGCCGCCGTGAGCCGCAGCCTTCGACGCGGCGCCATCGCCGCCAGTGCCCTCGTGATCTCGATCGCCTCGCTCTCCGCCTGCGCAGCAGGCATGGACGCGCAGACGCTCGGCGTCAAGCCGGACAACGCCGCAACCTCGGTCGGTGACATCAAGATCCAGAACGCGACGGTGATCGCGCAGCCCGTGGCGGGCACGGAGGGGCCGGCGGCCGTCTCGGCGACGCTGTTCAACGACGGCACCGAGCCGCAGACCCTCGACTCCATCACGCTGCCGGGCACGAACGCCGCCGTGAAGCTGTCCTCTGCCACGGGCAGCGGCCCGGTCACCGTGCCGGCCCTCGGCTCGGTCGTGCTCGGCGGCAAGGGCAACGCCTCGGCTGTCATCGAGAACGGCCGCGAGGTCGGCGAGAGCGGCAACGTCCAGGAAGTCGTCTTCCGCTTCAGCGAGACCGGCGACGTGAAGATGCAGGCCTTCGTCGTGCCGGCCGACACCTACTACAAGGACTTCGGCCCGTCCGTCCTGCCGCCGCCTCCGGCGTCCCCCACCCCCACGGGCAGCCCGACCGGCGCCGAGACCGCGCCGGCGGAGGGCCAGCACGGCGACGAGGGCGAGGGTGAGCACGAGGGCGACGCCGGGACCGAGGGTGAGCACGAGGGCGACGCCGGGACCGAGGGCGGCGAGGCCACGCCGTCGGACTCCGCCTCGGCGTCCCACGAGGCCGGGCACTGACGCAGGCCCGCGCACGCACCCGTACGCGCACACGGCGGCGCCCCACCGGAAGGATCCGGTGGGGCGCCGCCGTACACGTGCCGGGGTGCGGGGCGTCGGCCGGACCCGCGGCTCGGTGAGCCGCCCGTGAGCCCGTGAGCCGGTTGAGGCTCACGGGCTTGTAGCCGAAGTCCCTGGACCGCGGACCAGGCAGCGAGCAGCAGCCGGGTCGCGCTCGAATCCCGTCCCGTGTGTGCCCCTCGCACGGCTCGGCCCGGGGGCCTCCCCGGCTTCGGGACGCTGTGCCGCCGTGACGTCAGTCGGTTCGCGACGGGCGTCCGGCGGCAGGAGGGCCGGGCCGGTTTACGGCTCGAACTTGTATCCCAGGCCCCGGACCGTGACCAGGTAGCGCGGAGCGCCCGGGTCGGGCTCGATCTTGGCGCGCAGGCGCTTGACGTGGACGTCGAGGGTCTTGGTGTCACCCACGTAGTCCGCGCCCCAGACGCGGTCGATCAGCTGCATACGGGTCAGCACACGGCCCGCGTTGCGCAGGAGCATCTCCAGCAGGTCGAACTCCTTGAGCGGCAGGTCGACCTTGCCGCCGGCGACGGTGACGACGTGACGGTCCACGTCCATCCGGACCGGGCCGGCCTCCAGGGCCGCGGGGGCGACCTCCTCCGGCTCGCCGCGGCGGCGCAGGACCGCGCGGATGCGGGCGACCAGCTCCCGCGAGGAGAAGGGCTTCGTCACGTAGTCGTCGGCTCCTATTTCCAGGCCGACGACCTTGTCGATCTCGCTGTCCTTCGCGGTCACCATGATGACCGGGACGTTGGAACGGCCGCGCAGCTGGCGGCAGACCTCGGTGCCGGGCAGGCCCGGCAGCATCAGGTCGAGGAGCACGAGGTCGGCGCCGTTGCGCTCGAACTCGTCGAGCCCTTCGGGACCTGTGGTCGCCACAGCGACCTCGAAGCCCTCCTTGCGGAGCATGTAGGAAAGAGCGTCGCTGAAGGATTCCTCGTCCTCGACGACAAGCACTCGGGTCACGGAAGGACCTCCGGGGCAGGCAGTGGTTCGCGTGGGGTGGTCCGGGGATCAGGACCGGGGTGGGATTCGGGGTGGGAATCGGATTCGGGATCACGACGGAACTCGTGACCGTGAGCGGTGCGGGGTGCGGGATCCGGGTCGGGATGGGAGACGGGAGCGGGTCCGGTATCAGGATCGGGATCCGGGTCCGCGTCGTACAGTCCCTCGTCGGCTTCGTCGGCGACGTGGCTGCGCGTACGGTCCCGGACGGAGCCTGCCTCCGGCAACCGCAGCGTGAAGGTGGAGCCCTGACCCTCGGTGCTCCACACCGTGACCTCCCCGCCGTGCGAGGCGGCCACGTGCTTGACGATGGCCAGGCCCAGGCCCGTACCTCCGGTCGCCCGGGAGCGGGCGGGGTCGACGCGGTAGAAGCGCTCGAAGACGCGCTCGCGGTCCTTCTCGGAGATACCGATGCCCTGGTCGGTGACGGCGATCTCGATCAGGTCCCCGCCGGACGCGGAGACACGCCGCGCCGCTATGCCGACCCGGGTGCGGGCAGGTGAGTAGTTGACGGCGTTCTCGACGAGATTGCCGAGGGCGGCGGCCAGCTGGCCGCGGTTTCCCCAGACGTACAGGTCGGCGGTGCCGCCGGCGGCCATGGTGATCTGTTTGGTGGAAGCGGTGTGGCGGGAGCGGTCGATGGCCTCGGCGACCAGCTCGTCCACCCGTACGGGCTCGGCGTCGTCCAGCGGGTCGTCGTTCTGCACCCGGGAGAGATCGATGAGCTCCTGCACGAGATTGGTGAGCCGGGTCGCCTCGATCTGCATCCGGCCCGCGAAGCGGGTGACCGCCTCGGGGTCGTCCGAGGCGTCCATGACCGCCTCGGAGAGCAGCGAGAGCGCGCCGACGGGAGTCTTGAGCTCATGGCTGACATTGGCGACGAAATCGCGCCGTACCGCTTCGATACGACGGGCTTCGGTGAGGTCCTCGACCAGCAGCAGCACGAGGCGGGATCCGAGCGGCGCGACCCGCGCGGAGACGGCGAGGGCCTCGCCGCGGCCGGTGCCGCGGCGAGGCAGGTCGAGCTCGACCTGGCGTATCTCGCCGTCGCGCCGGGTGTCACGGGCCATGTGCAGCATGGGCTCGATGGCCAGCTTTCCGCCCCTGACCAGACCCAGCGCGTACGCGGCAGAACTGGCCTTGACCACGGAGTCGCTCTCGTCGAGGACGACCGCGGAGGAGCGGAGCACCGAGAGCACGGTGTCGACGCCGGGCGGAAGCACGGCGTCCATGTGCAGGGATGTGCGGGTGGGTCTCGCCTGTTCGCGCTCGCTCCAACGGAACGCCAGCACGGCGATCACGCCGGTGCACACGCCGGCGATCGCAGCCAATGCGGCGACCGCCGCGTTCACGTCCATGCATCCAGGTTATGCGGGCGCCAGGGTGGTCTCCCAGCCATCCGAGTGGCACCTCGAACAGTCGTCGCTCAGAGTTCACCCGGGATAAAGTGCCGGTTCATTTGGGAGGGAGGATCCGGACGCGTTACGAACGGAACGTGGGAGCGTGGGGGTCTCAGCCCCACCCGACCCCCCGTTCACGTCAAGAGAGGGACTTCCCATGCGGGACGCGTACCACGAGGAACTCGATTCGATCGGCGAAGGCCTTGTCGAGATGGCACGGCTGGTCGGGTCCGCGATCGGGCGCGCCACGACGGCCATGCTCGACGCGGATCTGAAGCTCGCCGAGACCGTCATCGCCGCCGACCAGAAGGTCGACGATCTTCAGCACGACCTCGAGGCCCGCGCCATAGCCCTGCTGGCCCGCCAGCAGCCGGTGGCGACGGATCTGCGGATCGTGGTGACCTCCCTGCGGATGAGCGCGGACCTGGAGCGCTCCGGCGACCTGGCCCAGCACGTGGCCAAGCTGGCCCGGCTGCGCTTCCCGGACTCCGCGGTTCCGCAGGACCTGCACGCCACCATCCTGGAGATGGGTCAGCTGGCACAGCGCCTGATGGCCAAGGCGGCGGAGGTCATCATCACGAAGGACGTCGATCTGGCCCTCCAGCTGGAGACGGACGACGACGAGATGGACCAGCTGCACCGCGCGCTGTTCACGCACCTGATTGACGACCGCTGGAAGCACGGCATCGAGACGGCGGTCGACGTCACCCTGCTGGGCCGCTACTACGAGCGCTTCGCCGACCACGCGGTCTCGGTCGCCAAGCGCGTCGTCTACCTGGTGACGGGCGAGCACGCCGATGAGCTCCAGCCGGAGACGACGGTCGAGGGCGCATAGCCTCCGGCTCCCATGGCCGACGGGGCCGCTCCACCCGGCAACGCAGTGCAACGGTGAAGCGGCGCAAAGGGCCTGCGGAAAAGCGGGTCGGGGCGCGGGCACACCTGTGCGCCGTTGATGCGCCGGGCCCAGTGGGCATGAAATGGGGAAAGGCGACACACGCACGCCTTCGAGGAGGACCCCATGGCCGATTCCCCCACGACCGACCCCCAGCAGGACGCACCCGTCGAAGTGGCGACGCCCTCGCCCCGCCACCTGCCGCTCCTCGCCGCCTGCGGCTGCGGCTCCGGCTGTGGCTGCGGCTGCCAGTCGGGCGGGCCGTGCCAGTGCGGCGGCTGACCGGCCGCACCTGATCCACGACAGCAGAAGGGCCCCGTCCGCTTCTCCCGGACGGGGCCCTTCGGCTCGCACGCGCCGGCCAGGACCAGCCCGGACGGGGACCAGCCCTGGCCCGGCATGCACCGCGCGCCGTTCCTCAGTCCTCGAGCTCCAGCACGCCGACGGTCTCGCCGCCGCTGATCGTGACCCGCCTGCGATTCAGCGCGAGATCACGCTACTGGCAAATCAAGTGGCCGGGATGCTGTGGAGCAGCGCGCCCCCCTTCCCGTACACCGCCACCCGAATCTCTTTCTCAGCGTTCTCCTCCCACCCGGTGAATGCCTCTGCAACCTCCTGCGCCTGTTCCTTGCCCGTGTGGTCAGTGATCACCAGCCCGTGGACTGCTGCCCTGCGGGCCTTCCAAGGGGCAGGCGGCAGAGGTGGGCAGGTGCCGCCGGGCCTCCCCCGCTCTCTGTGGTTCACCACGGCTTTTCAGGGGGGCGGGCGGGCAGCCGGGCCGCGATGCCGGGGTGGTCTCTTCGTTCTAGGGCCTGTCCGACGGGTCGCGTCACCGACTCCGCACCCGACAGCACTGTCACCCGAATGGCCTAACAAGACGTGCCACCCACATGGGTGAAGATCAAGCTGACTAGTGCCCCAACCGAGGCAATCCGTGAAAGGGGAACCAAATGCGCATTCGACGAATCCTCGCCGCCGTCATCGCCACGGCAGCCCTCGCCGGACTCGGCCTCACAGGCGCCGCCACCGCCACCGCCGCACAGGGTGCCACATCCTACGTCACCCCTTATGAGTGCAAGCAGGGCGGCGGAACGCCCGATCTGGCGGAAAACCTCTGCAAGGGCGGTACGCACGACGGGGAGCAGGTCGACTGAACCCCACAAGGCGCCCCGCAGCCACGCGCCGCGGGGCGCTCCTGCGCGAGCGTAGCCGGGAGAGTCGCAGGGACTGTGCGACCCGTCGGGCACGCCAGGTCCGAGTCGGCCCGGAAGCACGCGGCGGGCGGGAGCTCCCGAACGCCGTCGCGCGCGAGCGCAGCGAGCTGCATCAAGGCTCTTGCCGAATACCTCGGACACTCCGACCCGGGGCTGTCGCTGAAGGTGTACGCGCACCTCATGCCGAGCAGTCGGGAGCGGGCCCGTAAGGCCGTGGGGCATGCACTCCGGCCGCAGAATCCGGAGGGCTGAGGGCCCAGAGTGGTCCCCGGGCCGTGAAAATGCCTCCCATCCGCACCGAAAGCGCAGGAGGGAGGCATGATCACCAGATCTACTTCTTCTTGCCCTGGTTCTTGACCGCCTCGATGGCCGCCGCCGCGGCCTCCGGGTCGAGGTACGTGCCGCCCGGCTTGACGGGCTTGAAGTCGGCGTCGAGTTCGTAGACGAGCGGGATGCCGGTCGGGATGTTGAGGCCGGCGATGTCGGCGTCGGAGATGCCGTCGAGGTGCTTGACCAGCGCGCGCAGGCTGTTGCCGTGGGCGGCGATCAGGACCGTGCGGCCCGCCAGCAGGTCCGGCACGATGCCGTCGTACCAGTACGGCAGCATGCGGACGACAACGTCCTTCAGGCACTCGGTGCGCGGGCGCAGCTCCGGCGGGATCGTCGCGTAGCGCGCGTCGTGGGCCTGGGAGAACTCGTTGTCGTCGGCGAGGGCCGGCGGCGGGGTGTCGTACGAGCGGCGCCACAGCATGAACTGCTCCTCGCCGAACTCGGCGAGGGTCTGCGCCTTGTCCTTGCCCTGCAGCGCGCCGTAGTGGCGCTCGTTCAGACGCCAGGAGCGGTGCACCGGGATCCAGTGGCGGTCCGCGGCCTCCAGCGAAAGCTGGGCTGTGCGGATGGCGCGCCTCTGGAGGGAGGTGTGGAGCACGTCGGGGAGCAGGCCGGCGTCCTTGAGCAGCTCACCGCCGCGCACAGCCTCCTTCTCGCCCTTCTCGGTGAGGTTGACGTCCACCCAGCCGGTGAACAGGTTCTTCGCGTTCCACTCGCTCTCGCCGTGGCGGAGCAGGATCAGCTTGTATGTCGCGTCGGCCATGGGCCCGAGCCTAATCGACGCCCGATGCGGCCGACGATTGACGTCCGCCGTCAATCGACTGGCGCCCGGGCACACCGGATCTGTAAGTTGCCGATCAGTGCAGTGCCACTTACAAACCGGGGGGAGTCCGTATGTCCGCAGCCACGCTCCGACGTGCCGCGAAGGAGAGCGTCTCAGGCCTTCCCCGGGAGTTCTGGTGGCTGTGGACCAGCACCCTGGTCAACCGGCTCGGCGCCTTCGTCGCGACCTTCATGGCCCTCTATCTCACCCTGGATCGGGGTTATTCGGCCTCGTACGCCGGACTCGTCGCCGCCCTGCACGGACTCGGCGGCGTCGTCTCGTCGCTCGGCGCGGGGGTGATGGCCGACCGGCTGGGGCGGCGGCCCACGCTGCTGATCGCGCAGACCTCGACCGCCCTGTCCGTCGCACTGCTCGGCTTCATGGAGCACCCGGTGGCGATCGCGGCCGTCGCCTGCCTCGTCGGTTTGACGAGCAACGCCTCCCGCCCCGCGGTGCAGGCGATGATGGCGGACATCGTGCGCCCCGAGGACCGGGTGCGGGCCTTCGCACTCAACTACTGGGCGATCAACCTCGGCTTCGCGATCTCCTCCGCGGCCGCCGGCCTCATCGCCGAGTACAGCTATCTCGCCGGCTTCCTCGGCGAGGCCGCGCTCACGCTCGTCTGCGCGGTGCTGGTCTTCGTCAAACTGCCGGAGTCCCGGCCCGAGCGCAGCGCAGCCGCGGACAAGACCGAGGCGGAGATCGGGCTCGGCACCGTCTTGCGGGACAGGCGGTTCATGGGCGTCGTCGGGCTCTCCTTCCTCATCTCGCTGATCTTCATGCAGGGGTCGGTCGGACTGCCGGTGGCTATGGGCCTGGACGGCTGGTCCCCTTCCGACTACGGACTCGTCATCGCGGTCAACGGCGTGCTGATCGTCGCCCTGCAGATCCCGGTCACCCGCTTCATCGAGCACCGCGACCCGCAACGGCTCCTGGTGATCTCCGCGCTGCTCGCGGGCTACGGCTTCGGGCTGACGGCCTTCGCCGGATCGATCGGCGTGTACGCGCTGACCGTGTGCGTCTGGACGCTGGCCGAGATCATCAACTCCCCCACCCAGATGGGCCTGGTGGTCCGCCTCTCCCCTGTCCACGGCCGCGGCCGCTATCAGGGCGTCTACACCATGTCCTGGTCGGTCGCCGCCCTGGTCGCCCCGCTGCTCGCGGGGTACGTGATCGACCACTTCGGCGCCGAGTGGCTGTGGGGCTCGTGCGGGGTGATCGGCACGGTGGCGGCGCTGGGTTACTGGCTGCTGATGCGCGCACTGCCGGGGGCGCCGACCGCCGACGGCCGGATTCCGGGCCCGGCCGTCCCCGCCACGGCCGAGCCCTCGGAGCGGGCGGACGCCTGAGGGGCTTGGGACCCGCGGGCCGCCGCTCCCTCCGCGTCAGCTCAGCAGTCGAGCGCGCGCTGCGCCTCGTACAGGTTCCGCGGCCGCACGTCGCCGGGCGAACCGTAGGCCTCGATCCGTGAGTTGAGCGCCCCGGTGAAGTCCGGCACGTCGATCTGATCGAACTCCCGCACCGTGGAGATGCCGACGGTCGCGCTGTACGGGGCGATCCCGTCGATCCGTACCAGGCCCGCCCGTTCGTTGGTCACCGTGACATTCCAGTGCGTGAAGCGCGCCCCGTACAGAGGTCCTGCGGACGCGTCGCCGCCGTGCCGCCCGTTGTTGTCGACGGTGATCTCGGTCCGTACGTTCGCGAACGGCATCCCGCGGTGCGTGTCGAAGGTGCCCATCTCCATCACGCCGCGGGACCAGACGTTGTAGCTGGACAGGCCCTCGACGTTGATGCCGTGCAGCTGGGTGCCGGCCGGGGCGGGCACGGTGCGCTGCTCGATGACGAAGTCCTCGACGAGGTTGTCGTGCGCGCCCTCGCGGCAGAAGTACGGGTGGTGCGAGCCGCGGCCCGCGACGCGGGTGCGGCGCAGCGTGCACGCGGAGGCGGCGACGAGCCCGAAGCCGTTGTCGACGTGGCGGACGGTGATGTCGTCGGCCCAGCAGTCGTACGCGCACTGGAAGGTGACGCCGTTGTGGCCCTTGTCGAGCAGATGGGGCGCCTGCGGGGTCTCGACCGCCTCCAGTGTCAGCCCTTCGACCCCGGAGCCGGTCAGCGCCTCGACGTGCGTGGTCAGGCGCGGGTCCCACTCGGGGCGTACGTCGAGGGGCAAGGGCCGCTCCAGCCACACCCGGTCCCCCCGCACGGACTCGACGCGCACGGGCCATTCGTAGGGCACGTAGGAGGTGAGCTTGGTCTTGTCGTCCCACACGTACGCCTCGGGGCCGGGGCCGTCCCCCGCCATGTGTTCGAGGAGGGTGTGCGCGGCGTCGTCGGCGAGGCGCAGCAGGACGAGTTGTCCGCGCCGCAGCGCCGACGGGTCGTCGACGGTCACGCAGCGGTCGCCGCGGCGGGCGGGGCGGACGGTGGTCAGGGTGCTCCACTCGTCGCGCCGGTTGCCGGTCCAGCCCTCGAAGGGCCAGGCCCGGGCCTGGATGGCGGCGGTGAGACTCTCGTAACGGGCCTGCGGGCACAGCCAGATGAGGCCGCCCGCCCACGACCAGCTGGATTTGTCGCCGCCGTAGCGGCTGCCGTACGGGCCGATGAGCTCGGTGAGGTTCTTCGTCGCGACGAGCTTGGTGCGGCCGCTGCCGGCGCCGCGCAGGACGACGTTGCTGTGGCCGATACGGATGACGTCGTCGATGCGGTAGGTGCCGGGCGGGATGAGGACCGTGCCGCCGCCGCGTTCGCCGGCAGCGGCGACGGCACGGTTGATCGCGGGGGCGGCGTCGGCGGAGCCGTCCGGCCGCGCCCCGAGATTCAGGACGTTCGCCACGACACGCGGCCTGGGGAAGTACGCCGCTCCGCCGCGCTGTCCCGCCCTGCCGACGAACGGGATCTGGGGGTGGGTGTACGGGGACGCGGCGAACTCCCGCCAGAGCGTTGCGGTCTCGCGGGTCCGGGGGGTCGCGGCATTCGCCGTACCGCCGGTCGCGGCGACCGCGGCCACGGCTATCGCACCGCCGAGCAGGCCCCGTCTGGTCAGCTGATCCATGTTGCCCACCTTCCACGTATATGAACGATGTTCATGTCCACGTCGGCGGTGAGCATGCCACGGCCCAGGCAGGGCGGGGAAGAGGTCGTGCAGAGGGTGTGCGTTGGCGATCTACTTCGCCGGGCGCTGGGTCAGATGCGTGAACGCGTCAAGATTTCGGGTGGACTCGCCGCGGGACACCCGCCACGCATACTCCTTGCGGATCGCGGTCGCGAAGCCCAGCTCCAGCAGGCTGTTGAACCCGCCGTCCGCCGCCTCCAGCACTGTGCCGAGCAGCCGGTCCAGCTCCTCGGGCGTGATGACCGAGAGCGGCAGCTTGCCGACCAGGTAGATGTCGCCGAGCGGGTCGATCGCGTAACTCACGCCGTACAGCCTGAGATTGCGCTCCAGCAGCCAGCGGTGGACACCCGCCTCGTTCTCGTCCGGGTGGCGGATGACGAAGGCGTTGACGGACAGCGAGTGCTGACCCACGATCAGCGAGCAGGTCGTCGACAGCTTGCGGGTGCCCGGCAGCTTCACGACGTACGAGCCCGGCTGGGGGCTCTCCCACTCCAGCTCGGCGTCCGTGAGCGTCTGCTCCAGGACCTTCAGCACGTCAGCCATGGTGGGAGCGTACGCGACGGCGGTGCTCGTGCATCGCCGCGGTGTACACGTCCGCGGTGGCGGAGGCCGCCGTGTCCCAGCCGAAGCCGCGCGCGTGGCGCGCTGCCGCGGCGCCCATGCGGCCCGCCAGCCGCGGCTCGTCCACGAAACGGCGCAGCGCGCGGGCGTAGTCCGCCGGGTCGTGCCCCGGCACCAGGAAGCCGGTCTCCCCGTCCCGCACCGCGACCGGAAGACCGCCCACGGAGGCCGCGACGACCGGTGTGCCCGTCGCCTGCGCCTCTATGGCGACCAGCCCGAAGGACTCGCTGTACGAGGGCATGACCAGCACGGACGCGGCGCGGAACCAGTCCGCGAGCAGGTTCTGCGCGACCGGCGGCCGGAAGCGTACGACGTCGGCGATCCCGAGCCGGGCCGCCAGCTTCTGCAGGCCCTCCGGCCTGGCGAGACCGCTGCCGCTGGGCCCGCCGACGACCGGCACGATCATGCGGTGGCGCAGGGTCGGATCCTGCTCCAGCAACAGGGCGACCGCGCGCAGCAGCACATCAGGGGCCTTCAGCGGCTGGATACGGCCGGCGAAGAGCGGGATCACGGCGTCCTGCGGGAGTCCGAGGCGGGCTCGGGCGGCGGCCCGGCCGTCGGCGACGCGGAAGCGCTCCAGGTTCACGCCGGGGTGGACGACGGCGACCTTGGCGGGGTCCGCGTCGTAATGGCGGATCAGCTCACCGGCCTCCTCCGCCGTGTTGGCGATCAGCCGGTCGGCGGCGTCGACGATCTGGGTCTCGCCGATGACGCGGGCCGCGGGCTCGGGCGTGTCGCCCTCGGCGAGCGCGGCGTTCTTGACCTTGGCCATGGTGTGCATGGCATGGACGAGCGGAACGCCCCAGCGCTCGGCGGCGAGCCAGCCGACATGGCCGGAGAGCCAGTAGTGGGAGTGGACCAGGTCGTAGTGGCCGGGCCGGTGGCCCGCCCAAGCCTGCATCACGCCGTGCGTGAAGGCGCACAACTGGGCCGGGAGGTCCTCCTTGGCCAGGCCCTCGTAGGGTCCCGCGTCCACGTGCCGGACCAGCACACCGGGCGCGAGCTCTACGACCGGCGCCAGCCCGCCCGCGGTCGCCCGGGTGAAGATCTCCACCTCGACGCCGATGGCGGCGAGCCGCTTGGCGAGCTCCACGATGTAGACGTTCATGCCGCCCGCGTCGCCCGTCCCCGGCTGGTGCAGGGGGGAGGTGTGCACGCTCAGCATGGCGACGCGGCGCGGCCTGCGGTGATGTCCGGTAAGCCGCAGCCGGGGCGGCGATGCCAGGGTTCCGGCGAGCCGGGACACGTACTGGCTCACGTGGACGGTCCTCTCCGCTCGGGTGCGCTCGCTGCTCGGCCCGCCTGAGGATGGGCATGCCGACAAAGGGCGCTCGCTGCCCTTCAAGCGCAAGAACAGCGGAACGGTCTCTTTCATTTCCGCTTTGCCGAATCATTGCCGAGTGCATCCGAGCGCACCCGGGTGAATCGGCGCGCGGCCCGGTGTGTCGTGCGGGCCACTGTGCCCGGCGTGCCGTAGGTGCCCCGTCCGCCCTTACCCTCGTTCACATGTCCGCGCGCACCATCCCGCCCCCGAGCCGCCCCGTGGGCGCGGTGACCCGTGGCACCACCAACCCGAACCGGCTGCGCCGCATGGACCGCTGGATCGCCGCCGTGCACGGCCCGGCGCTGCGCCGTTCGGCCGCCGCGCCGGTCGCCGTGGACCTCGGGTACGGGGCCGCCCCCTGGACCGCCGTGGAGCTGCTGCAGCGGCTGCGTGCCGCCGAGCCGCGGTCGAAGGTCGTCGGCATAGAGATAGAGCCGGCCCGGGTCGCGGCGGCGCGCCCGTACGAGCGGGACGGGCTGCGCTTCCTGCACGGCGGCTTCGAGGTCCCACTGCCGGAGCGGCCCCTGCTCATACGGGCGGCGAACGTGCTGCGCCAGTACGACGAGGACCAGGTCGCCGCGGTGTGGGAGAGGCTGTGCGCCCGCCTCGCGCCGGGCGGCCTGCTGGTCGAGGGGACGTGCGACGAGATAGGGCGGCGGCACGTGTGGGTGGCGCTGGGACCGGAGGGGCCGCGGACGGTGACCTTCGCCACCCGGCTGGGTTCGCTTGAGCGGCCGTCGGACCTGGCGGAGCGGCTGCCCAAGGCGCTCATCCACCGGAACGTGCCGGGCGAGCCCGTGCACGCGTTTCTGCGCGACTTCGACCGGGCGTGGGCGGCGGCGGCCCCGTACGCCACGCTGGGAGCCCGCCAACGGTGGATGAGAGCCGTGCGCGATCTGGCCGCCGACTGGCCGCTGACGGGGGCGGGTTCGGACGGGCTGCGCCGGTGGCGGCAGGGCGAAGTCACCGTGAAATGGCCGGCCCTGGCACCCAATTCCGGCTGAACGGACGCAACACGGGGATCCGGGGAACACGGGACCGGGTTCGTTCGTCTTTGACAAATGGATGTGATCAGGCGGTACCCGGCGCGTGGCCCTGTCGCTTTTGCGGAGGGCGTGGCACCATCACGACGTCGTGCGTAAGTTACTGACGGTAAATCACATTTAGAGGGGGAGCTTGTGAACCGACGCCGCTGTGCTGCCGCCGCGATCACCGTGGTCTGCGCCGTGACGTTGCTGGCGGCGCCGGGCCAGGCGTTCGCAGCGCCTTCGTCGCTCCTGGCTCCCGCATCGATCGCCGCGCCTGCGGCGCCCGCCGCGCCCGAACCGGCCCCGCCCGCACCCCCGAAGAAGACCCTCGAAGAGATCCGCGTGGAGCTCGACGGCCTCTACGCCAGGGCCGCGTCCGCCACCGACGCGTACAACCTCGCCGAGGAGCAGGCGAAGAAGCAGTCGGCCGAGATCGTCGAGCTGGCCCGGGAGATAGTGAAGGGCCAGGACCGGATCGCCGACCTCAAGGACCGTGCGGGCGCCGCCGCCCGCGCACAGTACCGGGGCGGCGGACTGCCGCCCGAGGCCCAGTTGATGCTGACGGACGACCCGCAGCTCTTCCTCGACAGCGCAGGCCGCTTCCAGCAGGGCCAGAAGGCGACGAAGGACCTCATCGCCGAACTCGAGCAGACCCAGGCCGACTTGGCGGCGTACACCAAGGAGGCCGGCGCCCAGTGGACCAGGCTGGAAGCCAACCGGGTCAGGCAGGAGAAGGCCAAGAAGGAGATCAACCAGCAGATCGCCGCCGCGAAGAAGATCGAGTCGCAGCTCGAGAAGGAGGAGCGGGAGCGACTGCTGAAGCTGGAGGAGGAGGCGGCGTACCGGGCGCAGACGGCCTGGCTGAGCTCCGGCGTCCTGAAGAACATCGCGGCCGGCAGCGCGAGCAAGCAGGGCAGGAAGGCCATCGCCTTCGCGACCGCGCAGATCGGCAAGCCGTACGTGTGGGGCGCCGAGGGGCCCGGTTCGTACGACTGCTCCGGTCTGACCTCGCAGGCCTGGGCGGCGGCGGGGCGGGGCATCCCGCGGACCTCGCAGGAGCAGTGGCGACTGCTGCCGCGCGTCGACATCAAGGACATGCGGCCCGGCGACCTGATCATCTACCACGCCGACGCCAGCCATGTGGGGATGTACGTGGGTGACGGGGCGATCGTCCACGCGCCGCGGCCGGGACGGCATGTGACGCTGGCCGGCGCGGGTTCGATGGCGATCCTCGGAGTCGTGCGCCCGGACAAATAGGCCGGGAAGGTGCCGTATGTCTTGTGCACACCGAATGCCGGGACTTGCACCCGTACGGGTGGGCGGAACGTGAGCGGAACCACGTAACTGACATCGTGGTGACAGGCGTCACGCGGCGATCTCGTGACCCCGGTCACCAGCGACGCGTGACGTTCGTCATCACCGGTGGGGCAACTACCTCCCGATGCGCGGCATATGCCATCCGCTCTTCTCGCCACGCCATTCCAATGCACCACCCGCTACCGCTATGGTCCCCGTCTGGCGGGACGTCGATCGTCGACCTGCCGCGCCCTCGGGGGGAGGGAAGGAAACCAGACAGATGCCCGTACCCGTTCCGCGCCAGCGGACCGGCTCGCCCGTAGCAGTACCGGCCCCCGCCGTACCGCCTGTCTCCGTACCGCCCATGCGCGACACCGTCACCGAGACCACCAACGGCACCGACCTCACGCTCCTCGTCATCGAGGACGACCCGGCAGGCACGTTCACCGTCCCCGAGATGCTCGACGCGGCCGGGACCCGTGTGCGTATCCGTACCGCCCGCAACCTCACCGAGGCCGAGCGGCTGCTCACGGACGACATCCACTGCATCCTCGTCGACCTGGCCCTGCCCGGACGCGTACGCGGCCAGTCCGACGAGGACGCCGACGAGCTCGCCGTCCTGCGGCACGTCCTGCGCCTCGCGCCGTGCCACGCCGTGCTGGCGCTCACCGCCGAGGCGGACGCCGAGCGGGCGGCCGAGGCGGTGCGCGTGGGCGCTCAGGACTTCCTGCTCCGCACCGAGCTGGACGGCCGGACCCTGAGCCGCGCCATCCGGTACGCCGTCGAACGCAAGCGCGCCGACACCGCGCAGGTGAAGCTGGCCGAGTCACGGCTGCGGGCGCAGGAGAACGCCCGTCTGGAGCGCGGCCTGCTGCCCACGCCCCTCCTCCAGGGCTCGGATCTGCGGTTCGCCGCCCGCTACCGGCCGGGCCGCTCCCGCGCTCTGCTCGGTGGCGACTTCTACGACACGGTCCGCACCCCGGACGGCACGGTCCACGCCATGATCGGCGACGTCTGCGGCCACGGGCCGGACGAGGCGGCGCTCGGCGTGGAGCTGCGGATCGCGTGGCGGGCGCTGACGTTCGCGGGGCTGTGCGGCGACGAGCTGCTCTCCACGCTGCAGCAGGTGCTGGAGCACGAGCGGGAGAGCGACGAGATCTTCGCGACGCTCTGCATGGTCGACATCGCGCCGGACGGGCGTCGGGCGGGCCTGTGCCTGGCCGGCCACCCCTCCCCCCTGATCGCCCGCAGGGGCCAGGCGGCGCAGCTTCTCCCGTACGAGAACGGCGGCCCGGCACTCGGCCTGCTGCCGAACGCCCGCTGGCCGCGCCGTCAGGTCGAGCTGGGCGCGGCCTGGAGCCTGATGATGTACACGGACGGACTCATCGAGGGCCGGACCTCCCCGGACGGGGAGCGCCTGGGCCAGGACGGCATGGTCGAGATGATCAACCGTCGGCTGGCGGCGGGGCTCCGCGGTGAGGCACTGCTCGAAGCCGCGGTGGCCGAGGTGCGGGAGTTGAACGGCGGGGACCTGACGGACGACGTGGCCGTGCTGCTGCTGGACCGCGTGCGCTGACGGATCCGGCAGGACCCCGGCGGGCCCGGACTCGGCGAGCCGGACTCGACGGGCGGGAGCCGCGGGCGGGCAGACCGGAAGCCTCCCTGGACGGCCCCTGGCCGGGCCCCGACGGGCCCCGGTCCTACCGGCCGCCGTTGTACGGACCGTACGGACCGTCGCTGCTGGACCCGCCGCGGCGGCCACGGCCGCCCGAGACCTGCTGGAGCGCGGGCCGCACGTCGACGAGGAAGACGATCGTCGCGATCAGGCCGGCGATCTGCAGGAACAGCATCTGCAGGAAGAGATCCACCGCGACCGTGACGCCCAGCAGAATCAGCCAGAGCATCTTGGTCTGCTTGTCGGCGGCGCGGTAGGCGTCCTCGCGCGCGAGGGCGGCCATGACCAGCGCGGCTACCGCCAGGACAAGCATGACCAGGCCGAGCACCAGCCAGAGGAGACTTTCGAATCCGCCCATCCACATGCCGATCATGAGCACCGCCTAAGAGTGATGTGAAGCGCCTCGCGGCCAACGTACCCCGTATCTACCCACGGCAACGGGCCGGGCACCGATGACGTGCCCGGCCCGTGAGGGCGTCGGCCTGGTTGTCAGGTCCTACTTTCCGGAGGAAGGGCTGCTCTTCTTGGCCGCCGGCTTACGCACCGGTGCCTTGCGGGGAGCCGGGGCGGCGGCATTGGGCCGACCATCCGTGGTGGCCTTGGCCTCGGGAGCGCTCTTCACCGAGGTGCCGTTGGCCGTGGGCTCGGAGCTCTTGGACTCCTCCGCCTTGGGCTCGACGGCGATCGCGATCTCGGCGATCTCCTCGGCCGCCTCGCCGCGCCAGGCCTTCACGGTCTGCTCGCCGTGCTCGGCGACCTTCTCGTACGTCTCGCGGGCGCGGACCGCGTACTCGGCGGCCACCCCCACGCCCCGCAGTGCCAGGTCCTGGGCGGTCTCGCCCAGCTTCTTCAGATCGGTGTCCAGGGTTCCGAGCACCTCGGTGACCTTGGCCTGGACGGTGGCCTGGGCCTCCTTGGCCTGGGCGGTCACCTTCTCCTGCACGGCCTTCGGGTCGGTCTCCCGCACCGCCTCGAACCGCGCGGGCGCCTCGGCCCGCAGCTGCTCGATCAGCGCGGGCACCTTCTTGGCCTGCTGCACGGCGAGGTCGGCCGTGCCGGCCGCGAAGTAGAGGGGGGTCGGGTCGGTGAACGTCTTGCGCAGGTCATCAGCGATGGCCATGACTGTGGTCCTCCCGGATCGCAGAGTCAGAGTTCTGGTTCACGTACGGGTGATGCGGGTCCATCGGCACCACGTGCGTCGGCCGTGCGGGGGCCGTCATCGGCGGTGTCCTTATCCGTATCGGCGTCGAAGCCGTTCTCCTTGCGGAACGAGTCGTAGATCTGCAGAAGAACCTGCTTCTGCCGCTCGTTGATCGACGGGTCGGCGAGGATGACGGCCCGCGTCTCCAGCTCGTCCCGCTCCCGCTCGTCCAGAATCCCGGCCCGTACGTACAGCGTCTCGGCCGAGATCCGCAGCGCCTTCGCGACCTGCTGCAACACCTCGGCGCTGGGCTTGCGCAGCCCGCGCTCGATCTGGCTGAGGTACGGATTCGACACCCCGGCGGCGTCGGCGAGCTGCCGCAGCGAGAGCTGGGCGTTGCGCCGCTGCTCGCGAAGGTAGTCACCGAGATTGCCGACGTTGAGTGATGCCATGCCCCCGATACTGCGACATTGGCGCTAACAATTGCAAGCACCTGCTTGCAAAAGTGTGCCCCGTCACGCTCGGACGGAGCAGGGTCCGAGGAAATCGCGAGGACATAGGCTCCGGCCCATGGGTGGGTTCTTGCCGTTCCTGATGCTTGCCGGTGGCCTCGCCGCTGTCGTGGGCTTCTTCACCTGGGTGGCCGTCCACGTCCGCCGCCGCGGCCTCGCCGGCGCGGCCGTCCGCGCGGCCATGGCCTCCTACGACGAGGCGTTCCGTGTGACCGCGCACGAGTCCTACTACGAGATCCGGGCGCAGTCGGAACGCAAGGCGCCCCTCCTGTCGCCCGACGGCCATCGGAGGCCGAGCGACGACGACACGGGCCGGCGAGTCGCGGCGAGCCGGCGACCACGTCAGCCGCGTCCTCGCCGCGGACGCGGTGAGCTCCGCCGGCTGGTCGACCGCCTGAGGCGCGTTCGCTGACCGTCGTCCTCATCCACGGTCCCCGCGGGGACACCGTCCACGCGTACACCGTCCACGCGTGCACCGTCCACGCGTGCACCGTCTCCGCGTCGCGTGTCCGTTTCGTCCTGCGTCCGCTGTCCGCTCAGCCGTTGCCGCGAGGGGCGGCGGCCCGGGCGGCCGGGTCGGCGCCGGTGCGGCTCAGGTCCCTTACGTAGCGGATCCCCGGACGGCCGACCAGCACCATCTCGCCGGTCGGTACGAATCCCGTACGGGCGAGCACGGCTCGCGAGCCGGCGTTGTCGCGGGTCGTCACGGCCCGCAACGTGGCCAGTCCGTACTCCGACGCGGCAAGCACGCACACCTGGCGGACGGCGCTCGTGGCCAGGCCCTGGCCGGCCGCCTTCTCGGCGATCCGGTACCCGATCTCGGCGGAGCCGTCCGCCACGTCGATCAGGTTGACCCGCCCCAGGATGTCGCCGCCGCTGTCCACCAGCACATGGAAGACGTGGAGTCCGGCGTCCTGCTCGGCGAGCAAGTCGCTGTGGCGTGCGTCGAATTCGGCGAAGTAGTCGTCGCCACGGTCGGGAATGGACGCGGCGAAGTAGGCCCGGTTCTCCTGCTCGAACGCGAGCAAGGCCGGGGCGTGGTCGAGGCGGAGGCGCTGGAGTTCGGGCATGGGAGAACGGTACGCATCAGCGGAACGCCGCGGCGTTGCGCACCGCCCACTCGGCGAAGGTACGCGTCGGCCGGCCGAGGACCCGCTCCGCGTCGGGGCTCCCCCGCCGTTCGGCTGCCGTCGGTTCGCCCAGGATGGAGAGGGTGCCGTCCACCACCGGTTCGGGCATGAACCGGAGCATGGCCGAGCGGGCCTCGGCTCGGGCGAGTTCGGTGAAGCGGAGCGGTGTGCCCAGGACGTCGCCGATGGCGTGGGCCTGTTCGCGCGGGCGTCCGACGTTCCCGGTGGCTCCGGTCACCGTCGCCCTCAACCGCGCGGTCGCGGTGGCCGAGGTAGAGGGCCCGAAGGCGGCGCTCGCCCAGGTGGAGGGCCTGGGCGCACGGATCGACGGCTACCACGTGTTCCACGCCGTGCGCGCCGACCTGTTGCGCCGCCTGGGTCGTAGGGAAGAGGCCGCCGAGGCGTACGAGGCGGCGAGCGCCCGCACGCAGAACGTGGCCGAGCGGGACTTCATGCGGCACAGCCGCGAAGCGCTCGGCTGGTGCTGCGCACACGAGCGGCTGATGCACCGCACCCGAGCGTTCGAGCGAACGACAGCGCGAACGGAAAGTCCACTTTCGAATAATCCGCCACGGATTCATCTTGTTACGCTGGCACGCATGACCGCCATGACACCCGCCCGCACCGCCCCCGACCTGTCCTTTCTCCTCGACCACACCAGTCATGTGCTGCGCACCCGGATGGCCGCCGCACTCGGCGAGATCGGCCTGACCGCGCGAATGCACTGCGTACTCGTGCACGCCCTGGAGGAGGAGCGGACACAGGCGCAGCTCGCGGAGATCGGCGACATGGACAAGACCACCATGGTCGTGACCGTGGACGCCCTGGAGGAGGCCGGACTGGCCGAGCGGCGCCCGTCCGGCCGGGACCGGCGCGCGCGGATCATCGCCGTGACCGAGGAGGGTGCGCGGATCGCCGAGAAGAGCCAGAAGATCGTGGATCGCGTGCACGCGGAGGCGCTCGGCACGCTCGCCAACGAGGACAGGGAAACGCTGCTGCGGGCGCTGAACCAGCTGGCCGACGACGGTCTGGCCACTCCGACCGACAGTCCGCGGCCGACCCGGCGGGCGAGGCAGCGCGGAAAGTGAGACGGCCGGAGGAGTTGAGACGGCGGGAGAAGTGAGGCGGTGGGAAGCGCGGCGCCAGGAAGCTCGGCACCAGGAAGCGAGGCGGCGCGGGAAGCGGAACACCGCCGAGATATCGATCTGAGATAGATAGTCTGCAACAAAACCATCTGCTACGGTCCCTCTTGTCGACCCTTCCGACGCCCGACAGGAGACCTCCGTGTCCACCGACTCCCGCTGGCTCGCCCTCGCCGTCATCGCCACGGCCACGCTGATGACGATCCTCGACGGCAGCATCGTCACCGTCGCCATGCCGGCCATCCAGAACGACCTGGGCTTCTCCCCCGCCGGCCTCAGCTGGGTCGTCAATGCCTACCTCATCGCCTTCGCGGGTCTGCTGCTCCTCGCGGGGCGGCTCGGCGACCTGCTCGGCCGGAAGCGGGTGTTCCTGGCCGGGACCGCGGTGTTCACCGTGGCCTCGCTCGTCGCCGGGATCGCGACGTCGCCCGGCGTGCTGATCGCCGCCCGCTTCCTCCAGGGCGTCGGCAGCGCGCTGGCCTCGGCCGTCGGCCTGGGCATTCTCGTCACGCTCTTCACCGAGCCCAAGGAGCGCGCGAAGGCCATCGCCGTGTTCAGCTTCACCGGCGCCGCCGGGGCATCGCTCGGACAGGTGCTCGGTGGCGTACTCACCGATGTGCTCGACTGGCACTGGATCTTCTTCATCAACCTGCCGATCGGCCTCTCGGCTCTTGCCGTCGCCGTACCCGTCCTGCCCGGCGACCGCGGCATCGGCCTGAGGGCGGGGGCCGATGTCATCGGCGCGATCCTCGTCACGGCCGGGCTGATGCTAGGGGTCTACACCGTCGTCAAGGTCGAGGCGTACGGCTGGGCCTCGGCGCACACGCTCGGCCTCGGCGCCCTCGCCGTCGTCCTGCTCGCCGCGTTCGCCGCACGCCAGGCCACGGCCCGCACGCCGCTCATGCCGCCGCGGATCCTCCGCTCGCGCAACGTCCTCGGGGCGAACCTGGTCCAGATGCTGATGGTGGCCGCCCTGTTCTCCTTCCAGATCCTCGTCGCCCTCTATCTGCAGCAAGTCCGTGGATACGGCGCCCTCGGGACCGGGCTCGCCATGCTCCCGGCGGCCCTCGTCATCGGAGCGGTGTCCCTGGGCGTCTCCGCCCGGCTGATCGCCCGCTTCGGCGAACGCACCGTCCTGCTGGCGGGGCTTGTGCTCCTGGGCGGGCTCCTCGGGCTGCTCACCCGGCTCCCCGTGCATGCCGACTACGCGCTCGACCTGTTGCCCGTCATGCTGCTGGCCGCCGGCTTCGGGCTGGCGCTGCCCGCGCTGACCTCGCTCGGGATGTCCGGCGCGAGCGAGGAGGA
The DNA here is from genome assembly GCF_040296405.1 of Streptomyces sp. NPDC002133. NCBI lineage: Bacteria > Bacillati > Actinomycetota > Actinomycetes > Kitasatosporales > Streptomycetaceae > Streptomyces > Streptomyces sp. NPDC002133. The sequence continues at coordinate 44,531 of NZ_JBEOXF010000021.1, forward strand.
CGCGGGGCTCGCCTCCGGGGTCTTCAACACGACCGCGCAGATCGGCATGGCCCTGGGCGTCGCGGTGCTCTCCACGCTGGCTGCCGCCCGCACCGGAAGCCGGGTGTCGGCCGGGAGCAGCCGGGCCGAGGCGCTGACCAGCGGCTACCACCTGGCCTTCGCCGTCGGCGCGGGGCTCATCGGCACCGCCTTCGTGGTGGCGCTCACCCTGCTCCGTACGCCTCCGCGGCCGACCCGTCCGATCCGGCCCCCTGCGCGTGTCGAAAACGCCGGCTCCCGATCGACGCTTTGAGTGGGACCACCAGGAACCACCTCCAGGCACCACGACCGCGGCCGACCTCGGGAGCCACCATGACGACGAACGTGACAGTGACCGCAGACCTGATGATGTCGCTCGACGGCTGCATCGCCGGGCCCCACGCCGGTATCGGCAATCCGGGCGGCGACGGCGGGCTGCGCCTGCACGAGTGGATGGCCGGACTGGCGAGCTGGCGGGAGCGCCAGGGCCTGACCGGCGGCGAGCACAACCGCGACTCGGAGATCGTCGGCGAGTGGTTCGACGCGACGGGCGTGGTGGTGATGGGCCGGACGATGTTCGACACCGGGGAGAAGCCGTGGGGCGACAACCCTCCCTTCCGCGCCCCGGTGTTCGTCCTGACCCACCGGCCCCGCCGGCCCGAGGTCAAGGAGGGCGGCACCAGCTACACCTTCGTGACCGACGGCATCCACAGCGCCCTGGAGCAGGCCGAGGCCGCGTCCGGCGGCCGGAACGTCGACGTCGCGGGCGGCGCGGAGACGGTCCAGCAGTTCCTTCGCGCAGGACTGGTGGACGAGCTCCAGCTGCATGTGCTGCCGGTGCTGTTCGGGGAGGGCCTGAGGCTCTTCGACAGGCTGGGCACGCTGCACCAGGAGCTCGAGCCGCTGCACGTGGTCCACACCTCGAACGCGACCCATCTCAAGTACCGCGTCGTCAAGGAAGTTTGACCTCGACCACGGTGTACGTTCCGGACGCCTCCACACGACGGCTCGGCACTCGGGGCGAGGTGTGGACACCACGCGCGTGACACGGTGATCGATTTCGGCGGCCCCGACGCCCTGGTCCCGGCGGAGGCCCCGGAACCGGAGGCCCGCCCGGGCCGGGTGGTCGTGGACGTCGCCGCCGACGGCGGCCGCTTCTCGGTCCACGGCGCCCCGACGGGCGGCTTCGCCGCCGCGGACCCGTGCGAGGCCGAGCGCCGGGACCTACGCCCGCTGGGCATCGCGGACGTCCGGCTCTCGCCCCCGGCCCATGCCGAACCGGCCCATCCGCCCCTCGCCGCCGCGGCTTCGGGCGCCCTGCGCCCGGTGATCGGCGCGGCTCCCCCCTGGACCGGGCATCGGGCGCTCATGCGGCGATCAAGTCGCGGCGCCTGGTGGGCAACGTGGCACTGACGGTGTGAAAGCCCGTCAGCAGCCCTGGTCCGGCCCGGCGCACCGGGCGACCAGCGCGGCGACGCCGTCCAGGATCCGGTCGAGCCCGAAGGTGAACTCGTAGTCCGGTTCGTCCGGCTCGGTCATCACACCCGTCTTCAGGAGCGCGGCCACGGACGGGTAGCGGACCGGGTCGGCGAGGCGGGTGAGCATGTTCTCGTACCGGGCGGTGAACTGCTCTGGGGTGCCGCTCGCCCGCACGGCCGCGTCCAGGTCGGCCATCATCGTCGCCTCGCTCCGTACGAAGCCGCTGACCAGCAGGATCACCGAGATCTTGTCCCCGGAGCCGAGGCCCGTGGGCTCAAGCGCCACGAGGCCCTGCTCCCACCAGGCCACCATGTTGGGCGTGGCCGGCGGGCCGGAGACCGGGATGCGCAGCGCCCACAGATGACGCTGGAACACCGTGCGCTGCGCCCGCGCCCAGGACGTGAGCGCCTCGCGCCAGCCGGCGCCCTGCTCGACGGGCGGCGGGGTGCCGATGACGGCCTCCTGCATCAGTACGTACAGCTCGTCCTTCGCGCCGACGTACCGGTAGAGCGACATCGTCGAGACGCCGAGCGCCTTCGCGACCCGGCCCATGGACACCGCCGCGAGACCTTCGTCGGCCGCCAGCCGGATCGCGGCGTCGACGATCCGGTCCAGGCCGATGCCGGGCTTCGGACCCTTCGACGGGCGTTCCCGCAGGCCCCAGGCCGCCTCGATACCGGCCGGCAGCCCGGTGTCGCCGCTGCCGCTTGTGTCCGCCACCACGCCACCGCCTCCTTGTCGCTTGACGAACATCCTAGTAATGCGTAAGCCTTACGCAGTAACGCGTATGCCATACGCAGAAGGGGGAGGCTCATGGGGACAGACCACGGCGGCCACGGCGCACCGGCCGCCATCGAGGCACACGGACTCACGAAGTCGTACGGAGCCGTCGGCGTCCTGCGCGGCGTCGACCTGCGCGTCGAACGCGGCACCGTCTTCTCGCTCCTCGGTCCCAACGGTGCGGGCAAGACCACCACCATCCGCGTCCTCACCACGCTCACGACGGCCGACGCGGGCCGCGCCCGCGTCGCGGGGCACGACGTCGTCACCGAGCGCGCCGCCGTCCGCAGGGCCATCAGCCTGACCGGGCAGTTCGCGGCGATCGACGACATGCAGACGGGCGAGGAGAACCTGCGCATGATGGCCCGCCTCGGCGGCGCCTCCCGCACCGCCGCCCGCCGCCGCGCCACCGAACTCCTCGACCGCTTCGACCTCACGGACGCCGCGCGGCGCCTGGCGCGTACGTACTCGGGCGGCATGCGGCGCCGGCTCGATCTCGCCGCCGGGCTGGTCGGCGACCCGGAGGTGATCTTCCTCGACGAGCCGACGACCGGCCTCGACCCGCGCAGCCGTCAGCAGCTCTGGCAGGCCGTCCGCGACCTGGCGGGCCGCGGCGCCACCGTCTTCCTCACGACCCAGTACCTGGAGGAGGCCGACCGGCTCGCCGACCGCATCGCCGTGATCGACGGCGGCGTGCTCGTCGCCGAGGGCACGGCGGACGAGCTCAAGCGCCGCGTCGCCGGTCACCGCATCGACCTGGTCCTGGCCGACCGCGCAGCGTACGACCGGCACGCCGACCGGGCCGTGCACCGCTCCCCCGAGACCCTCACCCTCGGCATCCCGACCGACGGCACGGCCGCCCATGTCCGCGCGCTGCTCGACGAACTCGACCCGCACCACCGGGACGTGGCCCGCTTCTCGCTCCACTCGGCGACGCTCGACGACGTCTTCCTCGCCCTCACCCGCACCGCGCCCGCCGCGACGACGACGCCGCACGCCCATACCCCCGCGCCCACGGAGAAGGAGCCCACCCGTGCCTGACGCCCTGTCCGACGCCCTCACACTCACAGGCCGCGGCATCCGCCTCAGCAGGCGCAACATCGACGCCGTCATCACCAGCATGCTGCTGCCGGTCATGCTGATGCTGATCTTCGTCTACTTCTTCGGCGGCGCCATCGACACCGGTACGGAGTACGTCACCTACGTCGTCCCCGGCGTCCTGCTCCTCTGCGCCGGTTTCGGCTCCTCCACCACCGCCGTGAGCGTCAGCGAGGACATGAAGGGCGGCATCATCGACCGTTTCCGTTCCCTCGACATCGGCGGCATCCCCATCCTGGCGGGCCACGTGACCGCCAGCGCCGCCCGCAACCTCGTCTCGACCGCTCTCGTCCTCGGCGTCGCCTTCGCGATCGGCTTCCGCCCCTCGGCCTCCGCCCCCGCCGCGCTCGCGGCAGCCGGCGTCCTGCTCGCCTTCATCGTCGCCATTTCCTGGCTCTCGGCGGCCGCGGGCCTGCTCGCCAAGTCCCCGGAGGCGGCGGGCGGATTCACCTTCTTCATGATGTTCCTGCCCTACCCGAGCAGTGCGTTCGTCCCGATCGGGACGATGCCGTCCTGGCTCCACGGCTTCGCGGAACACCAGCCGGTCACCCCGGTGATCGAGTCACTCCGCGGCCTCCTGCTGGACCAGCCGGTGGGCAACACACCCTGGATCGCACTGGGGTGGTGCGCAGGGCTGCTGGTAGTGGGGGTCGGGCTGTCCGGGGTGCTGTTCAGGGCACGGATGAGGTGAGCGGCGACTGGGCCCGCGGCTTCGCGCCCTGTATCACTCTGTCTCCCTCGGGCAGCGCCGCGATGAGGTACGGATTGACCATGCGACCCCCGCGCAGCCCCAGCGACGCCGTCGCCGCGTAGAGGGTCACGGCGTACGAGTCGACAGCCTTGCGCACATTGGGCGCGTCCAGGCCCACGCCCGTCACCAGCCGGTCCAGATCGATGTACGCGGAGCGGACGAGCTCGATCCAGCGGTAGGTGCGGCGGTCCTCCTCCCAGCCCTTTACGTACTCCGGGGGGAGGCTCCGTTCCCAGCGGCGGAACATGCGCCGGCCGATCTCGGAACTGTGCCGGGTCAGATGGAGATGGCGTACCAGGTCGTAGAGCGGGTCGCCGATCATCGCCATCTCCCAGTCGATGATCGTGAGCGGACCTGACCGGCTGCCCCTGACCAGGTTCCAGGGGTTGAGGTCGCCGTGGAGCAGCACCGGAGTCCGCGGTGTGACGGTGCGGCTGTCCAGCATCTCCTTCAGCCGGTCGGCCGCAGGCAGCCCGAGCACCCGCGCGAGCTGGAGCGATTCCTTGGGCAGACCCTCGACCAGCTCCACGAGCCGGTCGCTGAGCAAGTGATAGAACGAGCCATCGCTCACGGTGTGGTCGAGCGTGTGCGTGTCGATGTGCACGAGCGCTGCCAGCTGATCCACAAGATCGTCCGCCTCGTGCGGCAGAAGCCCCGCCACGGGGTGATCAGGTGGCTGGAAGTAGTTCCCGGATCCCTCGTAGGAGTGGATCGCGAAACGGTCCGACAGTCCCTTGCAGCCAAGAGCGAGAAGCCGCGGCGCCCGAACGGATCCGCCCGGCAGCTGTTCCAGTGCCAGCAGCACCTTGTGCTCGTCCAGGACGCACAGCTCCGCGCGCCTGGGCCCGCTCGCCCTGCGCCGTACGACGACGGACGCACCGGCGCTCGCCACGTCCACGATCGTGTTGATGTGGTGCGTGCCCTTGAACACGCGTTCCGCGGGTGCCTCCGCCTCGGCGACCAGGGCCTCCGTCACCGCCGTCCACGGAAATCCCGGGTGCTCCGGCACCTGGACGTCCGCCTGCCACAGGACCGCCGACTGTCTGCTCCGTCCCCTGGCGTGACGACCGGAGCGGGCGGTCGTGTGCCAGCGGTGGATCACCCGCTCGATCGTCGGCAGGGAGGGCAGTTCGCCCAACTGCAGGGGTTCCTGTGCCACTTGGAGCGCCCGCTGCACCGACTCGGCGGCCTGCGCGAGATCCCTCGGCAGATCCGTGTCGTCCAGTCGGTTCACCGCACGCATCACATCGGGATAGACGGACTGCGCCTGCTCGAAAGCGATGTAGTGACCCAGATCCTCGACGCCGTTCACGACGTCCGGCCGGATCTCACTCATCGCCCGGCACCAGGCGTCCACGATCTCCTGCTCCTGCAGATCCGGGTAACGCATCCGTACGAGGTGCGTCGCGAGGTCGTGCAGCGGGTCACCGTACGTCGCCAGTTCCCAGTCGACGCACACGAGCGGCGGACCACTGTCGCCGTAGTAGGGGATGATCACGTTGTCCCGGTGGAGATCCGTGTGCAGCAGGCCGAACGGCCGGGCCGCCATACGCGGAATCCGGTCGGCGAACCTCCGCAGGGCGTCCTCGGGGACCCCCAGCGCCATGAACAGCTCGCCGAACTCGGTCCAATTGGGCTGCCGGATCTGCTGGTCGGCGAGCCTCGCCAAGGTCTGCAGGAACGCCTCGCTGTCACCGTCCTTCGGCCACCCGTACGGCAGCGCCGGCAGGTTCTCCCTGCGCACCCGCACCGTCTGGGCGAGCAGCCCGGCGAACGCCTCGACGAGCCGCGGGTCGACCGGCTTGCCGTACTCGCACACGCTCGACAGCGGCACGCCCTCCACGTAGCTGTGCACCGCCGTGTCCCCGACCACCGCCAGGCACTCGGGCACATGGGGCAGCACGCCCTTCAGCCTGTCGAGGACAAGCCGCTCGTCCTGCCACGTCCTGATGACGACCTGGAGCACTCCCCGCATTCGCCGGCGCACCGTGACGCGTTCCCCTGCACGCCGCCCGAGGACACGCGCCATGGGCTTGTCGAGTGGGACGATGAGGTTGCGGTTGTGATGCCCCCGGGTCGTCACCGCGGTGCGCTTCGCGTCACGTACGAAGCGGGCGAGCGCGTCGTCGTCGGGCGTGCCGTGACGGTGCGCGGGCGCGCCGTCGTCGGGCGGGACTGCGGCCGGCAGAACGGCCGCAGGGGTAGCACCCACAAGCCGCTCCTGAAACAGTCACGGGGGCGTTGATGATGACGCACACCTTAGCGGCCTGAGCCCGGTGGCGACGCGCTTCGTTACCACTGCTTCACCTTCCAGTGGGAGTCGAACCACACCTGTGCGGCGTCGATGAACAAGGACCCCTGGGACTCGGGGTCGTCGTCCTTCGCATAGTGGAACAGGGTCGCGCCTAGGCCCAGCACGTCCCTGATGACGACTTCCTCGTCATCAGGGGGCAGGAGCACCTTGCGCTCGGTCAGGTCGTAGAAGCCGTGCAGCGCGTCCGTGCCGTTGAGCAGATAGAGCTTGGCGGTGGGGTACTGCGGTACGCGGCCGACCTGAAGGTCCGCTTCGGCCACCAGGCCCTCGCGCCGCAGGTCGTGGAGCGTGTCGCGCAGCGAATCGGCGTGGCGGCGGCTGATGTCGCGCAGTCGCTCCAGCGGCCGCAGGTCTTCCGGATCCGCCACGTTCCGCGGATAGACCGACGGCTGCCGCAGATCGGGGAGCAGGAGACGGACGGTGATGCGGCGCGGGCCGATCTCACCGCTTCGCACCCGCTCCGACTGGACACGCAGATGGGTGTCCAGCGACTCGGACGTCAGGGTGAACGCGTCCAGGGTCACCTCCGGCTGCTCGAAGGCCGCCCGGATGAACGGGCCGAGAGTCACCCGTCCGGTGCCCGCCTTCCGGGTGCTCGACGAGGTGTGGATCGTCTGGCTGCTCTTGAGAACGCGCGAGCCGCTGCCCTGACGGGACTCGATCCACCCTTCGTCGGCGAGCTCCCGCAGTGCGCGCTGCACGGTGTCGCGGGAGACGCCGAACGTATCGGCGAGCTGCCGCTGTGTGGGCAGCACGGCGTCGACCGGGTATACGCCGTCGGCCAGCTTGGACCGCAGCGCGTCCGCGACACGCTGGAACTCCCGGCCGGCCCCCTCGCCGGACTGTCTGCTCCCCACGCCGTGACCGTACCCCTTCCGGCCGCTCCCTCATACCACTTTCGGTCAAATTGGCGGGCCTACACCCCTACGGGTTAAGCGATCTGACAGGAAGGGGACCACCACTTCAATCAACCAGTCCAATTGGACCGGAAGTTGATCGGGTGACTGGACCCGAAGGGAGGGAACGCCATGGCCCGCCTCCTGCAAACCTTGCTGGAGCTGCTCGTCCACCAGCTGTTCGGGGCTCCCGGACTGCTCGTCGCCGTCCTCGTTCTGGCCGACAAAGAGGAGAGGCGCGACTGCGCGGTGCTGGGGTGCGTGGTCTGCGTACTCCTGCTGCTCTAGATCCGGCCCCTGCCCACGCATCGGACGGCGTCCAGGACCGGTTCCAGCGAATCCACGGTCACCGACGCCCCCGCCCGGTGCAGTCTCTCCACCCGGTGTCCATCACGGCCGAAACCGAGGAAGCGCACACCCGCCTCGCGGGCCGCGTACAGGTCGGAGGGGGTGTCGCCGATCATCAGCGACGCGGCCGGGTCCGCGCCGAGGGAGGTGAGGGCGCGCAGCACACAGTCCGGATCGGGCTTGAGGAGGTGAAGATCGGTGGTACGGCCGTGGATGTGGGGCGCGAAGCACTCGCGCAGCCCGCGGCCGGTGAGGTACTGCTCCGCCACCCGCGGGGAGTTGTTGGTCGCGATGGCAAGGCCGACGCCGATCGCACTCCAGGTACGTATCAGCGGGTCGGCGTAGGCGGTGGGCCAGGCGGTCGTGGTGGCGTGGAGCTCCTCGCGGGTCAGCTCCGCCTCCAGCGCCTCGACCAGCTCGCTGCCCGGCTGCAGCCGGCTCACCGCGCGCAGGACGGCATGCGGGTCCCCGGAGTCCCGTTCCTCGTCCGTCAGGAGCACATGGCTGCCGCGTTTCTCCAGCCACTCCACCAGGCTGTCGGCGACGTGGTGCGCGCGATGGCCCGCGAAGAGGTGGCAGATGGGGCCGTCGAAGTCGAAGAGCACATGCTCGGCGCCGCTGACCAGATCCTTGAGCTGCTCGACCACGTGTGCCGCCTGTTCCGTGTGTGCCGCTTGGATAGTCACTAGGAGAGTGTCAGGTTCGAGGCGATGGTGTTCCAGAGTGCGTCGAACCACATCTGTGACTGCGCCACGAAGGCGGCGTCGCGCGACCCGTTCGCGGTGACGAACGGGAAGAGCAGCGACTGCATCCCGAAGGCGTCGTACATCTCGACGGGTGTCTCGTCGATCTCCTCCTCGCGCCTGGTGACCTCGTAGTACGCGAAGAGGGCCTCGGAGCCGTTCAGGACGTACAGCTTGACGGGCGGCGTGAGGGGCAGCGCACGGAAGGTCACCTTGACGTCGATGCCGTGGGAGCGGTGCAGGGCCTGGAGGTTGTGGCGGAGGACCTGGCCCTGGGCGTTGCGCTGGGTCAGCCAGCGCTGGTGGACGGGGTTGTCGTCGATGAGGGCCTGCTCGGTCTCGACCGGCGTCGGGAAGGCGAGGTTGATGTCGCGGCCGGGGAGCAGGATGCGGGCCTCGATGGTCTCCGGCCTGATGCGGCCTTCGTGGATGAGGCGCAGTGGCTCACCCAGGGCCAGCATCAGGGTCTCGGCGGTGAGACTGAGCGCGTCGATGCGGACGTGCTCGGCGGAGAACGCCTCCGCCATGCGCGGGCCGAGCGCCACCATCGTCGGCTGCGGGTCGTCGGCGTCGTGCGCGGACCGGGCGACGTTGCCGGCGACACGTGCGGGGGCGCCGCGCGTGACGTGGGTGAGCAGGCCCTCGTCCTGCAGGATCTTCAGGGCGTCGCGGACCGTTCCCCGGCCGGCGCCGAACTCCTCGACCAGATGCGACTGCGTGGGCATGGGATCCCCGGCCTTCAGCTCACCGCTGCGGATTCGTCCCCGCAGAATGTCGGCGATGTCCTGGTAGCCGAGCTTTTGTTCGGTGTCTCGTCCGTTCATGGTGCCGTTCTCCTGGTTCACAGGTCGACGCTACAACTCTCTTCCGTTTGTGGGGAGTTATTGGAAGAGGGTTATTCGAGGACACCAAGTGGGGACAACTCAAAGTGAGTTGGCACCAACTTTCAACACTTGGCCTAAGTAGGCCGATGCTAACTCCAGTTGGTCGATCAGCCAACGGGTTCGCACGCTCCTCCCACACCCCAAGGAGGGACCTGCCATGCCGCTCCTCACCTTCGCCGTCGAAGAGTTCATCCACTGGCGCTTCGGCATCGTGGGCGTCGTCAGCCTCGGACTGCTGAGCTTCGGCCTGCGCGCCAAGAACGCCACGGCAGCAGGCGCCGGCAGCATCATGCTCGCCCTGCTGCTCCACTCCGCATCGGTCTGAGGCCGCCGCGGGCGCGCCAGCACAGGCGGCCCCGCCCGCGGACCCGGCCTCGAACCCACCCCCGAGCACACCCCGTCAGAGCACGCCCCGTCAGAACATGTCCGGGCACCAAGGGCGGCGCCTCGCGCGGAACACCGCGTCCGCCTGTGCCGCCGCGCCCGGGGTGGCCTCGTCGATCCGGCCGAGGGCCACCAGCCGCAGCACCGATTCGTCCCCGAGATACAGCCTCCCCACGTCCCCGATCCCCAGGGACAGATCCGCCGCCTCCGTCGTCGGCACGCACCACGCCCCCTCCGGCGTGGCGTCCAGCCGGAAGCGGCCGCCCGCCAGCCCCGACTCGTCGTGCACGTCGAGCACCAGGGACCCCGAAGCCGTGTACGTACGCGACTGGAGCGCCCGTACGACATCCAGCAGCCGTACCCACAGAAAGTCCGCGTGCGACACGATCCGCGCCGCGCGCGGGTCAGGGAGGAGGAGGGGCAGCAGGTCGTCCGGGGCGCGCCCACCGGACCGGACCGTCGTGATCCAGTCGATCGAACAGAGGTACTCCCACAGCGCGCGCTCCGCGGCGGGCGACACGGCGATCAGGCTCTGGACCTTCGCCGTGTTGGCCGGCTGGCTGCCCTCGCTCCAGCGGGATTCCGCCGTGTACGTGAGGAGCCCTTCGACCTCGCCCGCCGGTGAGCGGTACACCGCGTAGTACGGCTCCGTCCAGGGCTGCGACGGCAGCCGCACCGCTCCCGTGTTCACGCTCCACCAGTACGCATCCCGGTCGATCGCGCCGTGCTGCCGGGCGCGGAAGCGCTCATGCAGCTCCGGGCCGAGCTTGCGTACGTCCTCGGTGTCGGCCAGGTCCACCCGGCCGCCGTCCGCCGGGCTCGACCACAGCGGGTCGAGGCCGCTGCGCGGGACGTCGATCTCCCACTCCGTGAGCCAGGCGGCGGGGCCGAAGCCGAACCGCCCGTAGATCCGGTGCTCGGCCGCGATGAGCGTCGAGACCGCGTCACCGCGTTCCTTCGCCTCCGCCAGATCCTCGGTGATCATCCGGGTGAGGATGCCGCGGCGGCGGTGCGTGGGTGTGACAGTGACGTGCGAGACGGCGTTCGCCGTCACGAAGGCGCCGCCGACGACCGTGAGCTGCTGGGCGAAAGAGCGGTACGTCCCCACGCACCGCTCGCCGTCGTAGGCGCCCCGCACCCGCGAGAGATCCATGTGCGCGAGGCGCTCGGCCGCCTCGGCCTCCGCGACGGCCGGGGACATCAGAAAGCCGGTGTGCATGGCCCGCAGCCAGCCCGGGCCCTCGGCCTCGGTGACGGTACGCACCTCAACGCCCTCAGGGCTCATATGTCCACGCTAGACACTTCCGCGCCCTGACGCCGTTTCTCGCCACGGCAGCCACGGCCGTCACCGCAGCCACGGCGGCCACGCAGTCTGGCGGCCACCGCAGCCATGGCGGTCACGGCAGCTCCGGGTCAGAACGCCGCGCGTATCCCCCCGACCGGCCGTCCGCCGCCCAGCAGCGGCGCCTCGGCGAGGCGCGCCAGCACCGGATCGGCCACCCCCATCCGCTCCAGGCAACGGGCCAGCACCGGGCCCAGCGCCCGCGTCGCACCGTCGTCGATCTTGAAGGCGAGGGCGCGGCCGTCCGGCAGCGCCACCGCCTGGACCGCCTCCGCGCCCATCTTCGAAAGCGCACCCGGCACCGCCCGCATCAGCCAGGTGTCGGGGCGGCGCGTGCCCGCGACGTACTCGGGGTGGGCCCTCATCGCGTCCGCGACCCGCCGCTCGGCCGAGCCCTCGGGGGCCAGCACGTAGAAGCGGTACGCCCGCGCCAGACCTGTCAGGCTGATCGCCATCAGCGGCGCCCCGCAGCCGTCCGTGCCGACCGCGGCGACCGCCTCACCCGCCGCGTCCTCCACCACGGAGTGCACGAGCCGCTGCATCGGATGGGACGGGTCGAGGTACGTCTCCAGCGGCCAGCCGTTCAGTGCGCACGCCGCCAGCATCGCCGTGTGCTTGCCCGAGCAGTTCATGGCGACCTTGTCGCGGGCCCGCCCGGTCGCGAGATACGTCTCCGCCTCGGCCGGGTCCAGCGGCAGATCGGGCGGGGTCTGCAGATCGTCGGGCGTGAGTCCGTGCTCGGCCAGCATCTTGCGGGCCAGATCGAGGTGGAAGGACTCGCCGGAGTGGCTGGCGGCGGCCAGCGCCAGCCGCTCCCCTGCGAGATCGAGGCCGGCCCGCAGCACGGCCGCGGCCTGCATCGGCTTGTTCGCCGAGCGTGGGAAGACCGGCGCCGCCGGATCGCCCAGCGCCAGCTCCACGCTGCCGTCCGCGGCCAGGACCACCAGCGAACCCCGGTGACGGCCCTCGACGAAGCCGGAACGTACGACTTCGGCGAGGACCGGCCGTATCCCAGAAGCCGGGACGGCAGAGGAGGCGGAAGTGGTGGAACTCATGGGGGCGACGGGCCTTCCGGACGGGGAGACCCGCCAGGAGGGCCGCCCCCGGAAGACCGGAAGAGTCGCCTCAGTTGAGCAGGTCGTCCACTTGTGCTTCCCCCTCACGGTACCTGCGGGCGATCTCGGCACTGCAGTCGTCGGCGGTCCGCTGCAACTGGGCGCGCTGCCGCGACACCTGCTGCTCGTACCGCGCGAGCCGCCCCATCGCCGCGTGCAGCTCCTCGTCCGTACGCGCGTCCAGGTCGGACAGTTCGACCTCGGCCAGCATCTCCGCGGCCAGCCGCCGGTACTCCTCGCCCCTCGGCGTGGACAACGTCACGTGGCGGGCCGAGCTGCCGCGCCGCGACGGCGGGTCCGCGAGGATCGCCGACAGCCGGTCGACGACCGCGGCGTCGGGCCCCAGCCGGCTCGCGCCCTCCGGCACGGCGGGCTGTGCCGGGCACACCGGCGGGTCCGTACGCCGGGCCAGCTCGGCCCGCAGGATGTCGATCCGGCCCTGCAGCAGCCGCCGGACATAGCTCAGGTCCGCCTCGTCGCCCTGCGAGTCGCGTCGCAGCGCGCGCAGCTCCGGCAGCCGCAGCGCGGCGAGCTCGTGACTGCGCGGCTCGGGCAGGGGGTCCTGCTCCGAGGTGCGCTGCTGGGGCGGACGCATGGCGCCCGTGCTGCTGCGAGTGGTCATGGGTGCGGGACCGGGCGACTGCCCGGAACCAGGTGTACTCATGCGTGAATCAGTCCCCTCGACCGGTGCATGGGGTCTCCCCGGGCCCGGAGGGCCGAGGGGCTGCACCGCCTGCGTGCATCGTGCCATTACGGACGGTTCGGGCGCAGGCGCTCCGACCCGTTCGGCCCCGGATGGCCGCAGGTCCGGTGCCGGATAGGTTGGTCCGTATGCGAGCAGTGGTACAGCGCGTCGACGGCGCGAAGGTCGTGGTGGCCGGTGAGACGGTGGGCGAGATCGTCGGGGAAGGCCTGTGTGTGCTGGTGGGAGTCACCCACGGTGACACCCCGGAGAAGGCGGCCCAGCTGGCGCGCAAGCTCTGGTCGGTGCGGATCCTGGAGGGTGAGAAGTCCTGCTCGGACGTGAACGCGCCCCTGCTGGTGATTTCGCAGTTCACTCTCTATGGGGACGCCCGCAAGGGCCGCCGCCCCACCTGGAACGCGGCGGCGCCCGGCGAGGTCGCCGAACCACTCGTCGACGAGGTGGTGGCGCAGCTGCGGGCGCTGGGGGCGCACGTGGAGACGGGCCGGTTCGGGGCGAGCATGCGGGTCTCGCTCACGAACAACGGCCCGTTCACGGTGCTGATCGAGGCCTGAGTCCGTCGCGGTGGCTGCATCCGTCGTCGTGGCTGCCGGCCGCGGCGGGCCATGGCGGCCACTGCGGGTCACAGCAGCCACGGCAGCTACGGTTCGACGACAGTCTCCTGGGCCGCCGCCGTGCTCCCCGCCAGTAGCTTCGCGTCCACCGGCACGTTCCGCTTCACCAGTGCCAGCGCGATCGGCCCCAGCTCGTGGTGGCGGGCCGACGTCGTGATGAAGCCCAGCTGACGGCCGTCCTCCCCGTCCGCGGCCAGCCGGACCGGCGTGCCGTGGCCCGGCAGCAGCACCTCGCTGCCGTCGAGGTGAAGGAAGACCAGCCGGCGCGGCGGCTTCCCCAGGTTCTGGACGCGCGCCACCGTCTCCTGACCGCGGTAGCAGCCCTTCTGCAGATGCACGGCCGTGCCGATCAGCCCGATCTCGTGCGGGATCGTCCGGTGGTCGGTCTCGAAGCCGAGGCGCGGGCGGTGCGCCTCGACGCGCAGGGCCTCGTGCGCCAGCACCCCGATCGCGGGGCCGTTGGCCGCGGCGTACGACTCCAGGTCCCGGCGCGGCAGGAACAGGTCGCGGCCCTGCGCGGTCTCCTGTACGACGACACCGTCCGGGACCTCGGCGATCGAACCGGCCGGCAGATGCACGACGGCGAACTCGTCGGTCCGGTCGGCGACTTCCACCTGGTAGAAGAACTTCATCGACTCCAGGTACGCGATGAGCTCCTCCTGCGTGCCGGGCTCGACATGTGCCCAGACCGTCTCGCCGTCGTCCACGAGATACAGGGCGTGCTCGATGTGGCCGTGCGCGGAGAGGACCAGCGCCTCGGTGGCCCGGCCTGCCGGGAGGTCGCTGACGTGCTGGGTGACCAGCAGGTGCAGCCAGCTGAGCCGGTCGGGACCGGAGACGGTGAGGACACCGCGGTGCGAGAGGTCGACGAGACCTGTGCCGTTCGCGAGCGCGCGCTGCTCACGGAACAGATCGCCGTAGTGCGCGGCGACACCTTCGTCCCGGCCCTCGGACGGGACGGCGCCGGGCAGGGACAGCAGAGGGCTGATCATTGAATGTCGCTGCATGGCCCCAAGCCTACGACTGGTCAGAAGTGGCCTTCAGGGCGCACTTGCGGCAACGACCGAAGATCGCGAAGTGCTTCATGTCGGTCTCGAACCCGAATGTCTCGCGGAGCTTGGCGGTGAAGTCCGCGGCGACCGCGACGTCCGCTTCGATGACGTCCCTGCAGTCCCGGCACACCAGGTGCAGATGGTGGTGACGGTCCGCGAGATGGTACGTCGGCGCCCCATGGCCCAGGTGGGCATGCGAGACGAGATCGAGCTCCTCCAGGAGCTCCAGGGTCCGGTACACGGTGGAGATGTTGATCCCGGAGGCGGTCTTGCGCACCTCGACGAGGATGTCGTCCGGGGTCGCGTGCTCCAGGGTGTCGACGGCTTCGAGGACAAGCTGGCGCTGCGGGGTCAGCCGGTAACCGCGCTGCCGCAGGTCGCTCTTCCAGTCGGTGCTCACCACGCGACCAGTGTAGGCGCGCGCAGTGAGCCCGCTCCGGGACTGCCGGGAGGTCCTGCGCCGAGAGGCCCGCGCGCAGCGGGCGAGAGGACCTACTTGAAGAAGGTGATGCCGTCGTCAGGCAGGTCGCCGAGGTCCTTCGCCCACGACTCGACCTCCTGCGGGGTGACGACCTTCTTCAGATGAGCCGACATGTACGGCCGCAGCGGCACCTCTGGGGTGGCCTTCTCGCCGACCCACATCAGGTCGCCCTTGACGTACCCGTAGAGCCGCTTGCCACCGCTGTACGTCGGGGCCGCGGCGGTACGTGCGACCGCGTCCGTCACCAGGTCGATCTGCGGCTTCTGGTCGGCGAGGTCGCCGTACCAGATCTCCACGACGCCCTGGTCACGGACCATGACGATCTCGACCTTGCGGTCCCTGTCGATCCGCCAGTAGCCGGACTCGGTCTCCAGCGGCTTGACCTTCTTGCCCTCGGAGTCCAGCACCCAGGTGTGCGAGACGTACTCGATGAAGTCCCGGCCGTCGTGGCTGAACGTCACCGACTGGCCGAAGTTGCACTTCTCGGCACCCGGGAAGTCGGACACGCCCGCGCCCTCCCACGTGCCGAGGAGGAACGCGAGGGGGACGAGGCCGGGGTTCAGGTCGGACGGGATCTCGATCATGAGCAACTCTGTCGATCGGCGGGATACGGGGGATTCAGGGGATACGGAGAATCAGCGCTGGCCCTGGTACAGCTTCTTCACGGCCAGCCCGGTGAAGGCGAGCACGCCGACACAGACGAGAACCAGCAGAATCTCGAAGAAAACGATCACGGGTGCTCCCTCGGACGAACGGTGAAGGCAGAAGGGCCGGACCCCAGCTTAGTGGGCTGGCGTCCGGCCCTCTCTGCGAGGTCGGTCCCGCGGACGGTCAGCCGAGAAGCTGGTTCTGCAGGACAACCGTCTGCTTGAACGGGACGGCGAGCGCGCCGCCCTTCCGGGTCTGGGTGACCAGCGCGAGTGTGTCGCCCGCCTGGACATAGGCCCAGAGCGTCTGCTCGGGGCCGTACGGCTTCGGCTCCTCGTACCCGTAGACGGCCGTGTACGCGACGTTGATCTCGGACTCCAGGTCGCCGAGCACGTCCTGATCCTCGGTCCCGTCCAGGAGCGCTCCGTCCGCCTCGCCCACCTCCAGGGACTCGTCCTTGAAGGCTTCCGCGTACGCGACGGAGTTGAACCGCAGCAGGTGGATGCTCGTCCGGGTGCCGTCCGGCATGGTCCAGCCGCGCGCGGTGATGTGGCGGAGGGCGGCGTCGGCCAGGTCCTGCTTCAGCTCGGTCCGGTGCTCCTTCCCGTACCGGGAGAGGTACTGGTCGACACCGACCCAGCCGCCGTTCAGCTTCGGGTCGACCGTGGCGCCCGCAGGAGCGGGCAGGAGCAGCTTGCGCAGGTCGGCGTGGTGGACCTCGCCCTCGTTGCCCTCGGTGAAGGGGCGCGGGGAGCCCTCGGGCAGGGCCGGGAGGCTGAGCTTCGGGTAGTCCCAGCGGCCGTCGCTCTCGGTCGCGAGACCGGGGACGTCGGTGCGCTCCATCGAGGTGATGCCGGTCGCGGTCCCGGCACCCAGTCCTCCGCACACGAGCACGGCGGCGGTCCAGCGGGCGACGGCCCACAGGAGGGGGCCTCGGGAGCGCTTGGGCGCGGCGGGGGCCACCGGCTCCGCCGCCGGGACGGCAACCGTCTCGGACGACACTGCCTCGGCCACCGGGACGGCAACCGCCTCGGACGACACTCCCCCGGCCACCGCGACGGCAACCGCCTCGGACGACACTCCCCCGGCCACCGCGACGGCAACCGCCTCGGACGACACTCCCCCGGCCACCGCGACGGCAACCGCCTCGGTAC
>NZ_JBEOXF010000021.1:61430-110055 GCF_040296405.1 Streptomyces sp. NPDC002133
GACGACACTCCCCCGGCCACCGGAGCGGGAACCACCTCGGACGACACTCCCCCGGCCACCGCGACGGCAACCGCCTCGGACGACACTGCCTCGGCCACCGGAGCGGAAGCCTGGTTCGGAACCGTCGGCTCGGGCTGCACGTCCGGTGCCGCCTGCGGGGCCGGCTCGGTCTGCACGGCCGACTCGGTCTGCTCCGTCATACGTACTCCCCCGGGGACTTGATGTGGTCCAGCTGCTTCTTCACCAGCGCGGCGACGGCGGACTTGTCGAACGGCTTGGCGCCCGCGGCAGTGACCGCGACGAGGTTCTCGGAGTCGTACGCCACGCAGATCATCCCGTCCAGCTGCTCGGCCTTCTCCTTCTTGCTCCCCTCCTTGCCCTGCGGCATCAGGTAGCAGGCGGAGTTCTTGTGGTCCTTGATCTTCGGTCCCTTGGGGAACCCGAGAAGTTCGGCGAGACCGGTCCGGAGCTTGTACATGTCGCGGATCCGGCTCTTGTTCTTCATCCGCGTGATGTGCACGTCCACGACGAGGTCCGCGTCCTGCGAGGCGAAGGACCGCACGGCGATTCCCTGCACACCGAGGCGCTCGACCTGCTTCTCGTATTCGCGGCGCTTCTTTCCGGCGAGACCCTTGCCCTCGCTCTTCAGCAGGGCGACGGCGTCCTTCTCGGCGAGCTCCCCGTCGTTCCCGTACCCCTCGATGTCGGGGCCGAGCTCGAAGCCGGACGGAACCGGCAACAGCAACTTGCTCAGCGGTGTCGAGGCCTTGCCCCGGGTGGCGGAGAGCTCCGCCGGGTCCTTGGCCTCCGTCTTCGGGTCCAGGTTCTCCCAGACGATCGTCGGCGCGGTGCGGTCCGCGGCGGCGACCGTGACGGAGGTGTACGTGCCGCCGCCGCCGATCACGGCCAGGACCAGTACGACGGGCAGTACGACGGTGAGCAGCTTGCGCTTCGCCCCCACCTTCTTCGGCAGGTTCCCGTCCACCACCACGGGAACGGTGGCGGCGAACACGTCATTCGCGTCGGTCACGGTGCTCCGGTCCTCGCTCACAGGCGCCCCAGCTGCTGCTCGGCCACCGAACTGATGTCCTTCTTGGAGATCTTCTTGGTGTCGTACATGAAGATCTCGACCATCACGTCGCCGCGCTGGAAGTACGCCCGGGCCTCATAGAGGTCCAGGTAGCCGGGCTCTCGCTCCACCGGGTAGAGGTAGTAGCGACCGTTGGTGGAACCCTTGATCGGGTCGCCCTCGTTGCCGGCGTGTTCGTCCTCGGGCATGTAATCCATCTGGCCGATCGCATGCTCGTAGGCGCCGCGCACGTCACTGGGGCGGAACTGCACCAGCCGGATCTCCGTGGTCCTGTACGCGCCCGACTTCCACGACGTGGACGCGACGCGCCGGATCCCGTTCTCGAGCTGGTCCTCCAGCGCCCACATGGGGCTGTCGTAGAGGTCGGTGTACCTGGCCAGCGAGACCCATCCGTCGCCGTACGAGAAGCCCGAGTCCTTGGCACCGGCCGGCTTCGGCAGAAGCAGCTTGCGCAGATCCCCGTCGGTCTTGGCCTGACGGTCCTCGGCGGCCGGCAGCGGCGCCGGGCGCTTGTCGTCCGCCAGCGGCTTCGCCGGGTAGGCCAGACCGGCCTGGCTCAGCGCGGGCAGCGGTGTGGGCTCGCGGTCGGCCTGCACTCCGTAGCCGACGGCCGTACCCCCGACAAGGCCGATGACGGCGGCGGCCGCGACGACCAGGGCGGTGCGCCCGAGACGGCGGGCAGGCCGGTTCACGGTCTCCGATTCCTGCGCCGGGGCCGGAACCGCTGTCGGCGCCGGGACCTGATCCTGGGCCGCCGGGTCCGGAACCGCTGTCGGCGCCGGGACCTGATCCTGGGCCGCCGGGTCCGGGGCCGCTGTCGGCGCCGGGTCCGGGGCCGCTGTCGGCGCCGGAACCGGCTGCGGCACGAGGTCCGGCGCGGGCTGTCCCGCAGCCTCCTGCGCCTGTGTGTCCTGCGTTTCCAAAGGGTCCCCCCACGAGACCTGAAGCACGGATTCCGTATCCGCGCACACAGCTGACACGCGGGGGGCGGGTGGGGTTGTGGCGCGGCACATTACAGTTCGGCATATGGCGAAGAAGCTCGTGATCAAGGTGACCGCCGGGGCCGACGCCCCCGAACGCTGCTCGCAGGCCTTCACGGTCGCGGCCGTCGCCGTGGCCAGCGGACTGGAGGTCTCCCTCTGGCTGACCGGCGAGTCCTCGTGGTTCGCGCTCCCCGGCCGGGCCGCCGAGTTCGAGCTGCCGCACGCGGCACCGCTGCCGGAGCTGATCGAGTCGATCCAGGCGGCAGGCCGCATCACGCTCTGCACCCAGTGCGCGGCGCGCCGCGAGATCACGGAGAAGGACGTCATCGAGGGCGTACGGATCGCGGGCGCGCAGGTCTTCGTGAGCGAGGCGACGGCGGACGGCGTCCAGGCGCTCGTGTACTAGTTCGTGTGCTGGTCGCACCGCTCCCGGTGCCGAACTAGTCCCAGTGCTCGTCCCGGCGCTCGTCGGGGCGCCGCTTCCTGCCGTCCAGCTCGGCCCACCACTCGTCGGACTGCGGGTCCCCGGACGGGTCGTCCCACCACCGGTCCTCGGGCCCGCGCCGGTTGGCGACCATCGCCGCGACCGGCGGGATGACCATGGCGACGACGCACATCGCCACGGCGGCCGGGACCGACCAGAGGCGCACGAAAGCCCAAGCGGACACGAAGAGGACGAGGCATCCGCCCATCATCCAGAAGTAGACCTTGCGCCTACGGGCGAGCACACCTCAAGGGTAGGTCCCCGAGCCGACTCTCTCCCGTTGAGCCCACGGTGGCGAGCACCCGCGGGGGCACGCCGACCTCGCGGGTGCCCCGTACCTCCGACGTCAGGCCTCGCAGCCGCAGGAGCGGCGCACGATCAGGGCCGAGGGGAACTGCTTCACGCGCTCCCGCCGGGAGCCGACCACCCGCAGCCCGTCGTCCAGCACCAGATCCACCGCCGCACGCGCCATCGCCGGACGGTCGGAGGCGATCGTCGTCAGCGGAGGATCGGTCAGCGCCGCCTCCTTGACGTCGTCGAAGCCCGCCACCGCCAGCTCGCCCGGCACATCGATCCGCAGCTCGCGCGCCGCGCGCAGTACACCGATCGCCTGGTCGTCCGTCGCGCAGAAGATCGCCGGCGGCCGGTCGGGGCCGGAGAGGATCTTCAGGGCGACGAGATACGCGTCGTAGCGGTTGTAGGGGGCCTGGAAGAGCCGGCCCTCCGTCGACCGCCCGGACTCCAGCATCGCCCGGCGCCAGCCCTCGACGTGGTCGGCCACCGGGTCGCCCACGGCCGGCGTGTTCTCGACGCCGCCGAGACAGGCCACGTACGGATGCCCGTGCTCCAGCAGATGCCGCGTCGCCAGCTGCGCGCCGCCGATGTCGTCGGTGACGACCGCGACGTCGTCTATGGCCTCGGGCCGCTCGTGCAGCAGCACGACCCGCGCGTCCCACGCCTCGATCTCCGCCGCCGCACGCTCGCTCGGGCCCTGGCTGACCAGGATCAGCCCTGCGACGCGCATGCCGAGGAAGGCCCGCAGATAATGGACCTCGCGCTCGTCCCGGTAGTCCGAGTTGCCGACGAGGACCATCTTTCCGCGGTCGGCCGCGGCCCGTTCCACCGCGTGGGCCATCTCCGCGAAGAACGGCTGCCGGGCGTCCGGCACGATCATGCCTATGAGGTCCGTGCGCCGCGAGGCCATCGCCTGCGCGACCCGGTCCGGCCGGTAGCCGAGCTCCTTGATGGCAGCGAGGACACGCTCGCGCGTGGCCGGGGCGACCGGCCGGGGTCCGTTGTTGATGACGTAACTGACGACGGCGGTGGAAGTACCCGCCAGTCGCGCCACATCGTCCCGCGTCACCTTGGCCACGCGCGGCAGTCTACGCGGGGTGACCTACCTCTGGGCAGGGCGTACGGCTGCTTCGCGCTGTTCGGCCGTTCCCTCCGGGCGGGCGACGGCCGCATCCTCCGGCCGGGCGACCGCAGCCTGCGCCTTCGCCTTGGCCTCCTCGGCGGCGCGCTCGACCTTTTCGGGGGTGACGAAGCGGTAGCCCACGTTGCGCACGGTCCCGATCAGCGACTCGTGCTCGGGCCCGAGCTTGGCGCGCAACCGCCGTACGTGGACGTCGACCGTCCGTGTGCCCCCGAAGTAGTCGTAGCCCCAGACCTCCTGCAGGAGCTGCGCCCGGGTGAACACCCGGCCGGGGTGCTGCGCCAGGTATTTGAGCAGCTCGAACTCCTTGAAGGTCAGGTCCAGGACCCGGCCCTTCAGTTTCGCGCTGTACGTCGCCTCGTCGACCGACAGATCGCCGTTGCGGATCTCCATCGGGGAGTCGTCGGCGGTGATCTGCTGGCGGCCCATGGCCAGCCGGAGCCGGGCCTCCACCTCCGCGGGGCCCGCGGTGTCCAGCAGCACGTCGTCGATGCCCCAGTCCGCGGTGACGGCCGCGAGGCCGCCCTCCGTCACGACGAGGATCAGCGGACAGCCGGGCCCGGTGGAGCGGAGCAGCTGGCAGAGGCTGCGCACCTGTGGAAGGTCGCGCCGGCCGTCGACCAGGATCACATCGGCACCAGGGGTGTCGACGAGGGCCGGGCCCTCGGCGGGTGCGACCCGCACGTTGTGGAGCAGCAGGCCGAGGGCGGGAAGCACCTCCGTCGACGGCTGGAGGGCGTTCGTGAGGAGCAACAGAGAGCTCATCGCGCCCCACCTGCCCGGTGCACCGTCTCTGTGCGGGTCGTCGTCTCTCGGTCGTGCACGGTTCGCTCGCCCATAACGTCGGTTCCTCCTCGTCCCTGCGAGAGGGGACCCCTCCCACGCCGGCAGGCTGTGGGGGAGTTTGCGGCACTGCTTCTTGCTCCGGCCGCGGCCCCCGCGCCCCGGGGTTCCGCGATCGTTTCGTTCACTTGCCTGTAACAACGGACAGGAAACGCAAAAGGACCCGGGGGCTGCGTCGCCCGGATCCTCTGCCCAGCAGAATAGCCCACATGAGTGCGGTGGCGGAGGGTCGGTTTCACAGTGTGGATGTTTCGTCGATCTCCCCCTACGCCCCGGGGGGCGTGGGGGGAGCCCCGGACGGACCGGGACGGGCAACCCTGAGTACATCGGACGGGGTCCGGATCGAGGCCCTCTACGAGCCGTGCACGGCCGGGGCCTGCGACACGGCGATCGTCGTGGCGCACGGGTTCACGGGGTCGGTGGACCGGCCCGCGGTGCGGCGTGCCGCGGGTGTCTTCGCAAAGCGCGCCGCGGTCGTCAGCTTCTCCTTCCGAGGCCACGGCCGTTCGGGTGGGCACTCCACGGTCGGCGACCGTGAGGTGCTGGATCTGGCCGCGGCGGTCGCCTGGGCGCGGTCGCTCGGCCATCGCCGGGTGGTGACGGTCGGCTTCTCGATGGGCGGATCGGTGGTCCTGCGGCATGCGGCGCTGTACGGGGCGGCTTCCGGGGCGCACGAGGGGCTCACGGGAGCATGTGCCGCACATGCCGTGGGGAAGGTGCGGGACGCGCATGCGGACGCGGTGGCGGCGGTGAGCGCTCCGGCCCGCTGGTACTACCGCGGCACGGCCCCGATGCGACGGCTGCACTGGGTGGTCACCCGACCCCTCGGCCGGCTCGTCGGGCGGTACGGCTTCGGGACCCGGATCCACCACGAGGACTGGGACCCGGTCCCGCTCTCGCCGGTCGAGGCGGTCCCGCTGATCGCTCCGACCCCGCTGCTGGTCGTCCACGGCGACCGCGATCCGTACTTTCCGCTGGACCATCCGCGCATGCTGGCCGACGCCGGGCCGTGCGAGCTCTGGCTGGAGCCGGGCATGGGCCACGCCGAGAACGCTGCTGACGACGAACTGCTGGGGCGCCTCGCGGACTGGCTCGTCCGCGCATAGCCCATCATGGTCAGTCGACGAGCCGAAGAGACGAGCCGCTGAGAGGAGTGCCGCCATGGCAGCGGGGACCATCCGCTACTGGGCCGCGGCCAAGGCCGCCGCAGGGGTGGCCGAGGAGCCGTACGCCGCGGAGAACCTGGCCGAGGCGCTGGACGCCGCCCGCGAGAGGCACCCGGGCGAGCTCGTCCGGGTGCTCCGGCGGTGTTCGTTCCTCGTCGACGGTGACCCCGTCGGGAAGCGTGGACATGAGACCGTACGGCTTGCCGAGGGCGGCACGGTCGAGGTGCTCCCGCCGTTCGCAGGAGGGTGAACCGCACAGCATGAGCAACGATCAGCAGTATCCGTACGACCCCCGGGGCTCGCAGGACCCGCACGGCTCGCACGGAGGGTCGTACGACCACGATCACCACGATCCGTACGGGCAGAGCTACCAGCAGGACCCCAACGTCACCCAGTCGTGGGAGGGCCAGACCTGGGACACCCAGTACCAGCCCACGGTCCACTCGGCGCCGCATGCGCAGCCTTCGCAGCCCGTCCCGTCGGCGCAGCACGCGCCGTACGGGCATCAGCAGGGTGCGCCGCTCGGCCCGGGGTCCCATCCGCTGCCTCCAGAGGCCCCGGTGCCGCCCCTCGCGCACGAGCCCACGGCGGCTGTCGCGGAGGCAGTCGCCCCGGTCGCCGGGGAGCCCGCCTACGGCGCTCCCACCACCGGGGGCAACACCCGGATCACCGACGCCCAGCGCGCCCGCGCCGAAGGGCGCTCGCCGATCATCCCGCCCGGCATCCAGCCCGCAGGGCTGACCGCCGTGCTCGGACTGCTGCTCGCGGCGGCCGGTGCCACCGGTTCGCCGTACGTGCTGCTCCTCCCGCTGGTCCTGCTGCAGGCCGTGACCGCCGCCGGCTGGTTCCGGCTGAACGGCATGTGGCCCGCCCGCCAGGGCATCGCGCTCGCCTTCGCCGGCGGCGTCGCCGCGGATGCCGCCCTGCTCATCGTGGGCCGGGAGCACGCGCCGGCCGCGATCGTCGGCACCCTCGGCGTCTGGGTCCTGCTCATTCTGGTGCTGCAGCTGCGGAGCCACGCGACCGCCGACGAGCGGATGCACGGCCTCATGGCCACCGTCGCCTCCGCCGCGCTGACGATCGTGGCGGCCGGTTATCTCGCCCCCGAGTCGGACGCCCTGGTCGTCGGCGGGGTCGCGGTCGCCGCGGCCACCGTCGCCCGCGCGCTGCCTCTGCCGGGCGCCGCATCGGTTTTCGTGGCGCTGCTGGCCGCGACGGGGGCCGGTATCGCGGCCGGGGGAGCCGTCGGAGCGGGCTCGGGCGGGGCGCTGCTCGGCCTCGGGGCCGGAGTGGGCGCGCTCGTCGGGCTGCGGGCGGCCAGCTACGACTACCCGTCCCGCTTCGTCCACATGACCGCGGGCGTCGCGCTGCCGCTCACGGCCGCCGCACCCATCGTGTACCTGCTGGGCCGCGCCCTGGTCTGAACCTCCCGGGAACCAATTGCCGGGCGCCGGACGTCGATCATTCGGGCCGGTCCGACCGCGGGCGGCCAGGACAGGGGTGGGGGAAACACCGAGTCATGCGCGCACTGCGAATACTGCTGATCACCGCCGTGATCCTGGGCGGACTCTTCGCCATCGCCGATCGGCTTGCGGTCAACTTCGCCGAGAGCGAGGTCGCCGCCAAGGTCCGGAGCAGCCAGGGCCTGAGCACCGAGCCCGAGGTGTCGATCAACGGCTTCCCGTTCCTGACCCAGATCGCGAGCTCCGAGCTGGACGACGTCCAGGTGCGCCTCGGCGGTGTGCAGGCCAGCGCGGGCGGCCACTCGGTCGAGGTGACCGAGGTCGCGGCCGAGCTGAGCGGAGTGCGCCTCGACGGGTTCTCCTCCGCCGTCGCGGACCGCGCCATGGGCTCCGCCCGCATCTCGTACGCGGATCTCGGCAAGTCGGCGCCCGAGGGCGCGAGCGTCTCCTACGCGGGAGCGGAGCGGGCGGCCAAGGGCCAGGTCAAGGTCACGGGTCCGGCCGTCGAGCTGCTGGAGGGCGCGGGCTTCACCATTCCGGCCTTCGCCGAGTCCGCGCTGGAGGGCCGGACGCTCACGACGTACAGCACGGTCTCGACGACCGGCGGCGACACGGTCAGGCTGCGCGCCGAGGAGCTGCCGAAGCTGCCGGTCCCGGGCATGGACAAGACGCTGCGCGACGCCGTCGACTACGACCTGAAGATCGACGGGCTGCCGAGCACGATCAAGCTCGACAAGGTCACCGCGGACGAGGGCGGGCTGCGCTTCTCGGGCGTGGGTACGAACGTGTCGCTGGCGGGCTGAGCACCGGTCCGAACGTCCCGTCCGAGTGCCCGGCCTCGACACGGGCCTGATGTCACCCTGGATGTGTCGGTCCGGATGTCGGCCCGGGTTCCGGCCCGGGTCCGGCCCTGGTCCGGCCCGGATATCGGCCGCCGCGGTCAGGCGATCGGATCGTGAGACGAGGTCGTCCGATCCGCAGACGCAGGGCGGCCGCACAGGCCCGCCGTAGCGGGCCCGGGAGCCGCGACCCACTTGACGTCTCGCCATGCGGACGATCGTGTCTCACCATACGACACGCCGGTGACATGGCCGCCGCCACGTCCCTACGATCGGACGCATGAAGCGACAGGCGGATCTCACGAAGCGGCGGGCAGTAGACCTGTGCCGCGTCGCCGCCATGCTCTGTCGCCCCGTCTGAGCGGGAGCTCGACTTCCGTTTCCCAGGGCCCTTCGCGCCGCCTCCCGGCCAGGGTCCCCGCGTGTGCCGTCCGCCGTCGAGGCGTACCCGCACCCACCCTTGCGCATGATCGCCCGCGCACCACCCGCCGCACACTGCCCCGGAGGAGAAACAGCATGAGCCGCAGCGACGTCCTGGTCGACGCCGACTGGGTCGAGGCCCACCTGGACGACCCGAAGGTCGTCATCGTCGAGGTCGACGAGGACACCTCGGCATACGACAAGAACCACATCAGGAATGCCGTCCGGATCGACTGGAAGAAGGACCTCCAGGACCCGGTCCGCCGTGACTTCGTCGACCAGGCCGGCTTCGAGAAGCTGCTGTCGGAGAAGGGCATCGCCAACGACGCCACCGTCGTCCTCTACGGCGGCAACAACAACTGGTTCGCTTCCTACGCCTACTGGTACTTCAAGCTCTACGGCCACCAGGACGTGAAGCTCCTCGACGGCGGCCGCAAGAAGTGGGAGCTCGACTCCCGCGACCTGGTCGACGGCGCCGACGTCCCGCAGCGCCCGGCCACCGAGTACAAGGCCAAGGCCCAGGACACCTCGATCCGCGCCTTCCGCGACGACGCCGTCGCCGCGATCGGCGACCAGAACCTGGTCGACGTGCGCTCGCCCGACGAGTTCAGCGGCAAGCTGCTCGCCCCGGCCCACCTGCCGCAGGAGCAGTCGCAGCGCCCGGGCCACATCCCGACCGCGCGCAACATCCCGTGGTCCAAGAACGCCAACGACGACGGCACCTTCAAGTCGGACGACGAGCTCAAGGCGCTCTACGCCGAAGAGCAGGTCGACCTGGCGAAGGACACGATCGCCTACTGCCGCATCGGTGAGCGCTCCGCGCTGACGTGGTTCGTCCTGCACGAGCTGCTCGGCATCGAGAACGTCAAGAACTATGACGGCTCCTGGACCGAGTACGGCTCCCTCGTCGGCGTGCCGATCGAGCTCGGCGCGAACAAGTAAGCCCCAGGCATTCAGCCTCCCCGACCGTAAGGACAGAAAAGCATGTGTGGAGCGAAGGCCGGCGGCCCCGACGCCTCGACGATCAAGCCCGGTGAGACCACCATCCAGGGCCAGGTGACCCGCGACGGCGAGCCCGTCACCGGTTACGTGCGTCTGCTGGACTCGACCGGCGAGTTCACCGCCGAGGTCCCGACCTCGGCGACCGGACAGTTCCGCTTCTACGCGGCCGAGGGCACCTGGACCCTTCGGGCCCTCGTCCCGGGCGCCACGGCGGACCGCACGGTCGTCGCCCAGACCGGTGGCCTCTCCGAGGTGGCCATCGCCGTCTGACGGCACGTACTGCGCGGCACGTACTGCACGGCATGTGGAGCACGGCACGTACAGCACTGAATACCGGCCGAAGGGCCGCATCCCCGGGGGTTGGACGCCACTGGATCGGGGTGCGGCCCTTCGTGCCGTTCGCAGGCGGATCTCCGGAAGCCCTGCGAGTGCCTTTATATCGGGCATACGCGGTTCTGTCGGGCTTCTCAGTCCGCCCTCAGGGCGTTCTCATGAACGCGCCCGAAAGTCGTGACCATGACGGACCACTACCGCAGCAGCGGCGACGAGAGCACGCACACGCAGCAGCAGTACCCGTACCCGTACCTGGGGTCCGGGGAGGGGAACGGGGGCACGGACGGGCCCGGCTACCCGCCGCCGCCCGCGTACGCTCCTGCCGCGCGGCCGGACCGGCGCCGGGCCAAGCGCTCGGTCGGACTGCTCGCGGCCGTCGCGATCGTCGCCGCCGCCGTCGGCGGCGGGGCGGCCACGCTGGTCGAGCGGTTCGCCTGGGAGGGCGGCGGCAGCACCGCCACCGGCGTGAACGGGACCACGGTCTCCCAGAGCAGCAAGGGCACCGTCGCCGGTGTCGCCCAGGCCGTGTCCCCGAGCATCGTGGAGATCAAGGCGGCCACCGGCGCCGGTGAGTCCACCGGCTCCGGCGTGATCATCACCGTGGACGGCGAGGTCGTCACCAACAACCACGTCATCTCCGGAGCCGACACGGTCCGCGTCACGCTCAGCGACGGAAAGACATACACCGCGGACGTCGTCGGCACCGACCCCGACAAGGACCTCGCCCTGATCGAGCTGCAGGGCGCCGATGGGCTGAAGGCCGCCCCCCTCGGCGACTCCGACAGCGTCAAGGTCGGCGACGAGGTCGTCGCGATCGGCTCCCCCGAGGGCCTCACCGGCACCGTGACCAGCGGTATCGTCTCCGCGCTCGACCGGGACGTGACCGTCGCCAAGGGAGAGGGCCAGGACCGGCAGTCGCAGCAGGACCCCCGTCAGGGCTGGCCCTTCGAGTTCGGCGGGCAGCAGTTCAACGGGGACACCGGCGACTCCAAGACCACGTACAAGGCCATCCAGACCGACGCATCGCTCAACCCCGGCAACTCCGGCGGCGCCCTGATCAACATGAACGGCGAGATCATCGGCATCAACTCGGCCATGTACTCGCCGAGCTCCGCGAACGGCTCCACCGCCGGCAGCGTCGGCCTCGGCTTCGCCATCCCGGTCGACACCGTCAAGGCGGACCTGGACAGCCTGCGCTCGGGCGGCGACAACTGAGTGCGTGCGAGGCTGGCCCCATGACGACACCCCCTGCTGACGGCGAGCGCATCCTCATCGTCGACGACGAACCCGCGGTCCGCGAGGCGCTCCAGCGCAGCCTCGCGTTCGAGGGGTACGCCACCGAGGTCGCCGTCGACGGCATGGACGCCCTCACCAAGCTGGAGTCGTACGGCCCCGACCTCGTCGTCCTCGACGTCCAGATGCCGCGCATGGACGGGCTCACCGCGGCCCGCCGCATCCGGTCGTCCGGATCGACCCTGCCGATCCTGATGCTCACCGCCCGCGACACCGTCGGCGACCGCGTCACCGGCCTCGACGCCGGGGCCGACGACTACCTGGTGAAGCCGTTCGAGCTGGACGAACTGCTCGCCAGGATCCGGGCGCTCCTGCGCCGCAGCTCGTACGCGGCGGCGGCAGGCGGCGCGGACCGGGAGGGGCCCGGCGACGTGCTCTCGTTCGCCGATCTGCGGATGGATCTGGCGACGCGCGACGTCACACGGGGCACGCGCCGCGTGGAACTGACCCGTACCGAGTACACCCTGCTCGAACTGTTCCTGGCGCATCCGCGGCAGGTGCTGACCCGGGAACAGATCCTGAAGTCCGTCTGGGGCTTCGACTTCGAGCCGAGCTCCAATTCGCTGGACGTGTACGTCATGTATCTGCGCCGCAAGACGGAGGCCGGCGGCGAGCCGCGCCTGGTCCACACGGTGCGCGGGGTCGGCTATGCGCTGCGGGAGGGGTCGCCGGAGTGATCCGCGGATTCCAGGGGCTCCCCCTGCGCTCCAGGCTCGCGCTCCTCACCGCCACCGCGGTCGCCGTGGCGGTCGCGGCGGTCGCCGTGACGTGCTGGCTGCTGGCCCGCGCCCAGCTGCACCAGGAGCTCGACACCTCGCTGCGCAACACCAGTGCCCCCATGAGCACGGCGGTCGCCGCCGCGCGGGCGTGTGGTTCACCCGGGGGCGAGGACACCACGCAGGGCCCCAGCTTCGCCTTTGTTCAGATCGTCGACGCCAACGGCGGTCGCTGTGTGGCACTGGGCTCCGAGCCGGTGCGGGTGAAGGCCGAGGACATCCAGGTCGCGCGGGGTGTCATTCGCGGCTCCCTGCACAGCAGCACCACCGACGCCGGTGCCGAGGTGCGGGTGCACACCGAACGGATGCCAGTGCCGGGCGTCGGCGAGGTGGCCGTCACGGTCGCCCGCCCCCTGCAGGAGATCAACGCCGCACTGGGCCGTCTCGCCCTGCTGCTCACCGCCCTCGCGGGCGTCGGTGCCGTCGGAGCCGGTGCTGCCGGCCTGTGGGTCGCAAGGACCGGGCTGAAGCCCGTCGACCGCCTCACGGACGCGGTCGAGCACGTGGCCCGTACCGAGGATCTGACCGTGCGCATCCCCGTCGAGGGCGGCGACGAGATCGCCCGGCTGTCGCGCTCCTTCAACCAGATGACCGCGGCGCTCGCGTCCTCCCGCGACCGGCAGGCGCAGCTGATCGCCGACGCCGGTCACGAGCTGCGGACCCCGCTGACGTCGCTGCGGACGAACATCGAGCTGCTGGCCCGCAGCGAGCAGACGGGCCGGGCGCTGCCGCCGGACGACCGGGCCGCGCTGCTGGCGTCCGTGAAGGCGCAGATGACCGAGCTGGCCGCGCTCATCGGCGATCTGCAGGAGCTGTCCCGGTCGGACAGCGCGACACCCGGTCCCGTCCAGGTCGTCGCGCTGCACGACATCGCGCGGACGGCGCTGGAGCGGGCCAGGCTGCGCGGTCCCGAGCTGAGGATCACCGCCGAGCTGCGGCCCTGGTACGTACGGGCCGAGCCGACGCACCTCGAGCGCGCCCTGGTCAATGTGCTGGACAACGCGGTCAAGTTCTCGCCGCCGGGCGGTACGGTCGAGGTGTCGCTGGACCGGGGCGTGCTGACCGTACGCGATCACGGCCCGGGCG
This sequence comes from Streptomyces sp. NPDC002133, assembly GCF_040296405.1. Taxonomy (NCBI): domain Bacteria; kingdom Bacillati; phylum Actinomycetota; class Actinomycetes; order Kitasatosporales; family Streptomycetaceae; genus Streptomyces; species Streptomyces sp. NPDC002133. The sequence continues at coordinate 74,644 of NZ_JBEOXF010000021.1, forward strand.
TGCCGCCCGAGGAACTCCCGTATGTCTTCGAGCGTTTCTGGCGCTCCCCGTCCGCCCGCGCGCTGCCCGGCTCGGGCCTGGGTCTGTCGATCGTGGCCAGGACCGTGCAGCAGGCGGGCGGCAGGGTCGAGCTACGGCCTGCGGAGGGCGGCGGCACGGTCGCGGTGATCAGCCTGCCGGGGGCGCCGACGCCTCCGCCGCCGTCAGTTGTGGCGGATGAGCGAGTCGACCAGGCCTGAGCGGGTGTTGGGGTAGTCCATCGGCACGATGCCGAGCCCCTTCCAGCCGCTCGCGGTGCCGTCCAGGAAGCCGTGGACGCGCGGGTTGAGGTTGTCGGAGTTCCAGCGCGGCGGCAGATACGCGGACGTGCTGACGAAGTTGATGAAGAGCTTGCCCGGCTGCTCGACGGCCTTGCGGAAGTGTGCCTCGATCTTGGGGTACTTGGCGTTCGGCGCCGCGTTCCAGTCGTCCTGGTTGTCGAAGACGCCGCCGTCCCACCATTTGACGCCGGGCAGTCCGCCGTTGTCGGCGATGAGGACGACCTTGCCGCGGGCCTGGCCGAGGGAGGGGAGGGCGTCGCCGATGAGGAACAGCGGGCGCCAGCCGCGGTTGCCGAGGTAGTCGTCGAAGACGGCGCGGAAGGTGGCGTCGCTGTCCGAGGAGTACTCCTGCTTGACCCGCATGAGGACGGTCTCGGAGGGGTGGGCGTTCAGGAAGTCGCGGCAGGCGATCAGCACGTCGCCGAACATCATGTTCTGGTAGGCGGCGCCGTGGTGGATGGCGAACGAGCCGCCGGTGACCCGGCAGCGGATGTCGAGGAAGCGGATTCCGGAGTCGAGCTGCTGCGCGATGGTGGTGTTCTGGCACTCGGCCCACAGTCCGCCGAAGCGGGCGCCGGAGTCATGGGTGCCGGGGATGGTGAGGGTCCGCAGCGCTCTGCCGCCGTCGATGCCGCTCATCCAGTCCTGGGTGCCCAGGACGCGCTGCGGGGCAGCACCGGCGGGTGCTGCCCCGATGAGGGCGGTGGCGGACGCGAGAGCCGCGCCCGTGAGGAAACCACGTCTGGTCAGGGACATGTGTGCCGTCTCCTTCGTCGGCCTCCGCGATGTGGGGGGTCGCGGTCGGCACCCGGATGATGGCAGACATGCCCATGACACAGAATGAGTTCCGCGGAAACGGATGAGGGGCGGCAGGCCGACCGCCCGCCGCCCCTCATCCGTACTGCGCCTTACTTGACGACCGTGATCCGGTCCGTCGCCGGCGGCGCCAGCGGCGCGGCCGCGCTCGAGTGGGCGGCGAAGTAGGCGGTGAGGACGTCCAGGTCGGACGCGCCCACCAGCTTGTTCTGGTGCTCCTTCAGGACCGCGAAGCCGTCGCCGCCGCCCGCCAGGAACTCGTTCATCGCGACCCGGTAGGTCTTCGCCGGGTCGATCGCCTCACCGTTCAGCCTCACCGAGTCGACGACGATCCGGTCGGCTCCGGTCTTCGTCAGATCCAGGGTGTACGTGAAGCCCTTCGACACCTGGAGGATCTTCGGAACGGCCAGGTTCGCGCCGCTGACCTGCTGCTGCAGCGCGGTGACGAGCTGGGCACCGGTCAGGTCGACCGCCGTCATCATGTTGGTGAACGGCTGCACGGTGAAGGCCTCGCCGTACGTCACGACGCCGTCGCCCTCGCTGCCGGTGGCCTTGTGGACGAGGCCCGCGCGGATGCCGCCCGGGTTCATGAAGGCGATCTGCGCACCGCCCTTGTCGGCCGGGGCGAGGCCCTCGAGCTGCGCGTCCGCGATCAGGTTGCCGAGCGGCTTCTCTGGCGCGTCGAAGGGGTTGTCGATGTCGGCGCTGATGAAGCCGACGGGCCGGTTCGCGATGGGCGCGGCGAGCACGTTCCAGCGGTCGATGAGGCGCGTCATGTCCTCGGCCTTCGGCACGTCACGGGTGACGACGTGGTTGGCGGAGGCCACCGACGTCCGGACGATGTCGCGCGTCCAGCGGTCGTACGTGAGCGTGGTGTCCGTGTACAGCTTGCCGAAGGAGGCCGCCGACGTGACCGTGCGCGGCTTGCCCGACGGGTCCGCGACCGTGCACGCGTACGCCTGGTGGGTGTGGCCGGTGACCAGGGCGTCGACCTGCGGGCTGACGTTCTTGGCGATGTCGACGATCGGCCCCGAGATGCCGTCACCGGGGCCGGGGCTGTCGCAGTTGTAGTTGTACGAGGCCGAGGCCGGGGCCCCGCCCTCGTGGATCAGGGCGACGATGGACTTGACGCCCTTGCGCTCAAGGATCTTGGTGTACTTGTTGATCGACTCGACCTCGTCGCCGAACTTCAGGCCCTTGACGCCCTCGGCGGAGACGATGTTCGGCGTGCCCTCCAGGGTGACGCCGATGAAGCCGATCCTCACCCCGTTCCTCTCCCAGATGAAGTACGGGTCGAGCAGCGGCTTGCCGGTCTTCTCGTTCGTCACGTTGGAGGTGAGGAACGGGAAGTCCGCGCCCCTGAACTTCTTGCCCTCCTCGTAGCAGCCGTCCTTCTCGTGGCAGCCGCCGTTCTGGATCCGGGCGAGTTCCTTGGCACCCTCGTCGAACTCGTGGTTGCCGACGGAGGAGACGTCGAGCTTCAGCTTGTTCAGCGCCTCGATCGTCGGCTCGTCGTGGAAGAGCCCGGACAGCAGCGGCGAGGCGCCGATCATGTCGCCGGCCGCGGCGGTGATCGAGTACTTGTTGCCCTCGCGGGCCTGACGCAGATGCGTGGCGAGGTACTCGGCGCCACCCGCGTCGATGGTCCTGGTGGTGCCGTCCTCGTTGGTGTGGGTCACGCGCCCGGCCGAGCCGGCGGGCGGCTGGAGGTTGCCGTGCAGGTCGTTGAAGGACAGCAGCTGGACGTCCACGGTGCGGCCGTGTCCGTGCCCGTGCCCCGGTCCGTTGCCGCGGTCGTGGGCTCCGGCGGGCATCGCGGCGACCAGCGCGCCGACGGTGGTCAGTCCGGCGACGGCGGCGAGGATGCGGCGGCGCTTCTGGTGCGGTGTCGCTGACATCTGTCCCCTTGTCAGTTTCAGCGTGATGGTGTTCGTACTCTTTGGTGCTCAGCCGGGCAGCCTAGAGTCAACGCGCGTAGCGCGACAGGGGGTAACGGGTTACGACCTGGTTTCCGATCGGGTGCGGCGCGGCGCCGTACCCTCGACGTATGACTGACGCAGCCCCCGCCCTCGAGCCCGGCCGGCAGATCCAGACACTCGACGAACTCTTCCCCGAGCAGGCCGAGGACGTCCTCCGCCTGCTCTCCGTCGCCGCCAGCGCCGACGGAATGCAGGCCGTCTCCGAGCAGGGGCGCCTCCAGCTGCGCCACGGCCGGCGCGAGGGCGTGCGGCACTTCCTGCTCACCGTCGGCGGCGAGCTCCGCGGCTACGCCCAACTGGAGGACACCGACCCGGTGGAGGCCCCGGCGGCCGAGCTCGTCGTCCACCCCGGTCACCGGGGCCGCGGCCACGGCCGCGCCCTCGGCAACGCCCTGCTGGCCGCGTCCGGCAAGCGCCTTCGCGTCTGGGCGCACGGCGGCAAGTCCGCGGCCCGCCATCTCTCCCAGGTCCTCGGGCTCACCCTCTTCCGCGAACTGCGCCAGCTGCGGCGCTCGTTGAGCCCTCTCGACATCCCGGAGCCGGCCCTTCCCGAGGGCGTCACGATCCGTACGTTCATCCCCGGCCAGGACGACGCGGCCTGGCTCGCGGTCAACGCGGCCGCCTTCGCCCACCACCCAGAGCAGGGCTCGATCACCCAGCGCGACCTCGACGACCGCAAGGAAGAGCCCTGGTTCGACCCCAAGGGCTTCTTCCTCGCCGAGCGCGCAGGCGAGATCGTCGGCTTCCACTGGACGAAGGTCCACGCGGAGGAGCAGCTCGGCGAGGTCTACGTGATCGGCATCCGTCCCGACGCCCAGGGCACCGGCCTCGGCAAGGCCCTGACCGCCGTCGGCCTCCGCCATCTCGCCGCGGAGGGCGTGCCGACGGCGATGCTGTACGTCGACGCGGACAACCCGGCGGCCCTGCGGGTGTACGAGCAGCTCGGTTTCCTGACCCATGAGGTGGACCTGATGTACCGCACGGAGACCTGAGCCGGACGAAGAGGGGCGGTTGACACCGCCCCTTCTTTGCATCACCCTTTCACTACTTGATTAGTGAAAGGGTGATGGTGGTGATCGAATACCGGATCGACCGGCGCAGCGGCATCGCCACCTACGTGCAGATCGTGCAGCAGACGAAACAGGCCCTGCGGCTGGGTCTGCTGGAGCCCGGCGACCGGCTGCCCACTGCACGCGAGGTGGTCGAGGCCACGGCCATCAACCCGAACACCGTGCTCAAGGCCTACCGCGAGCTGGAGCGCGAGGGCCTCGTCGAGGCCCGGCGCGGCCTCGGCACGTTCGTACGGAAGTCCCTGGGGGCCGCCCCCTCCGACTCCCCGCTGCGCGGCGAGCTCGCCGACTGGGCGAGCCGGGCCCGTGCGGCGGGCCTGGAGCGGGACGACGTGGCCGCACTCTTCGGCGCCGTACTCGACGAACACTTCGCGGAAGACCGGCAGCGACACCACAAGGGGGACGACGCATGACGGACACGGCTCTCGAGGCCACCGGCCTCGGCAGGAAATTCGGCGGGCGACTCCGCCACACCTGGGCTCTTCGGGACTGTTCCTTCCGGCTGCCCGCCGGCCGGATCTGTGCCCTCGTCGGCCCCAACGGGGCAGGAAAATCCACTCTGCTGGCGCTCGCCGCCGGTCTGCTGCGCCCCACCGAAGGTGGCCTCCGCGTCCTCGGCACCCAGCCCGGGACCGCGCGCGGAAACCTGGCGTACGTCGGCCAGGACAAGCCGCTCCTCCCCCAGCTCACGGTCGCGGAGACCCTGCGCCTGGGGCGCGAACTCAACCGGGGCCGCTGGGACGACACCATCGCCGATCAGGTCGTACGGGACGGAGAGCTGGATCCGGCCGCCCTCGTCCGCACGCTCTCCGGCGGCCGGCGCACCCGCGTCGCCCTCGCACTCGCCCTCGGCAAGCGGCCCGAACTGCTGCTGCTCGACGAGCCGATGGCCGACCTCGACCCGCTCGCCCGCCGCCGGCTCATGGGCACCCTGCTCGCCGACGCCGCCGAGCGCGGCACGACGGTCGTGATGTCCTCGCACATCCTCACCGAACTGGAGGGCACCTGCGACCATCTGCTGCTCGTCGACCGCGGGCGCGTCCGCCTCGGCGGCGCCATCGACGAGGTCGTCGCCGCGCACACCCTGGTGACCGGACCGGCCACCGTCGGCCTCGACCCGCACACCGTCGTCGAATCGCGCACGACGGGACGCCAACTCACCGCACTGGTACGCCCCGAAGGCCCGCTCCCCGCCGACTGGCAGACCATGGAACCCTCCCTGGAGGAAGTCGTGCTGGCCCATCTGCGCTCCCCCGACGCACCCGCCCTGCTGAACCCGCCCGCCGAGGAGGTCGTGGCATGAGCGCCCTGACACCGAGAGGGATGCCCTGGGTCGTCGTACGCCGCTACCGGCACGTGCTGTGGGCGACGACCGGGTTGACGGCCGCGTTGGCGCTGGCCGTCGCGGTGACGCGGACCTGGTACGTCACCGAGTACGGGACGGTGCTCAGGCCGACGGAGTGGCACGACCGGCTGCTGTGGGCCCTGGACAAGAGCACCACGGCGATCATGTTCCTGCCGCTGCTCGTGGCGGCCTTCGTGGCGGGGCCGCTCGTCGCCCGCGACCTGGAGTCGGGCACCTACCGGCTGCTGTGGACCCAGTCGGTGTCACCCGCCCGGTGGCTCGCCGCGAAGCTGGCGGTCCCGGCGGTCGTCGCGACGGTCTGCGCGATCGTGCTGGTCGGCGTACACCGCTGGGGCCTGGCATCCGTGCGGGAGAGCGCGTACCTGGAGCTCTGGCACCACCCGACGTACATCGCCCTCGGCCCCGCCGGTGTGGCGTACGCGCTGCTCGCCGTCGCCGTCGGGGCCCTCGCCGGGCTGCTGGTGCGACGCACGGTCGTCGCCATGAGCATCGCCGGGCTCGCGACCGGCTCGCTGCTGCTCACCGTCGCCCAGCTGCGTGAGCACCTGTGGCCCACGGTCATGACGACCGGCCCCGACCGGGCGGAGAGCGCCACAGACTGGTCGCTGGAATCGGGCATGCTGACCGCATCGGGCGAGCGGCTGTACGCGAAGGACTGCTATCCCCTCCTGCCCGGTCAGGGCAGCGCCGATCAGTGCCTGACCCAGAAGGGCGGGGTCACGGACTTCGCGGTCCACCACCCGGCCTCGCACTTCTGGCCGATCCAGCTCGTCGAGACGGGTATGGTCCTCGCCCTGGCCGTGCTCGTCGCGGCCGTGGCCTTCCGGGTGCTGCGCCGGCGTCACGCGTGAGCCTTCGGGGCGCCCTCGCGTCGCGCACGCGGGGGCGCCGGTGCGCGCGCGAGTGTCGCAGGCGCCGCTCCGCGCAGCCCACGCGCCCCACGCCGCGGCGCCCTGCTTGCTCAGGCGTCATGTTCTCGTTACCGCCCATTCAAAGACCCTTGCGACCCTCGGTGAATGCAGCCGCCCGCCGTGCCAGCCCGCCAAAATGGGCGACCAGCCCCGACGACGGCCCGCTCCGACGCGCCCGGGAACCCCTTCGCGCGGAAGAATGGGGTTATGAGCCAGCAGCCCGCCGAGGTCCCGGTACAGCACGTCCAGCCGTCCGTCGGCTCCATCGCCGCGCACCGCCCCCACACGGTCGCCGCCGCGGTGTCCGATCTTGAGCCCGACATCGACGCCGACCTCGATACGTACGAGGACGAGACCGAGGGTGCCGAGCTGCCCCAGGGCCGCTTCCTGGACCGCGAGCGCAGCTGGCTCGCGTTCAACGAGCGGGTCCTGGAGCTCGCCGAGGATCCCATGACTCCGCTCCTGGAGCGGGCCAACTTCCTCGCGATCTTCGCCTCCAACCTGGACGAGTTCTTCATGGTCCGGGTGGCGGGCCTGAAGCGCCGTATCGCCACCGGTGTCGCCACCCGCTCGGCGTCCGGCCTGCAGCCGCGCGAGGTCCTGGAGCTCATCTGGACCCGCTCGCGCGAACTCATGGCCCGGCACGCCGCCTGCTACCAGCAGGACGTGGCCCCGGCCCTGGCCGACGAGGGCATCCACCTCATCCGCTGGCCCGAGCTCACCGAGAAGGAGCAGGCGCGTCTCTTCACCCTGTTCCGCCAGCAGATCTTCCCGGTCCTCACCCCGCTGGCCGTGGACCCGGCGCACCCGTTCCCGTACATCTCGGGGCTCTCGCTCAACCTCGCCGTCGTCGTGCGCAACCCGGTCAGCGGCCACCGCCACTTCGCCCGGGTCAAGGTGCCGCCGCTGCTGTCCCGCTTCCTGGAGGCGTCGCCGCAGCGGTACGTGCCGCTGGAGGACGTCATCGCGGCGCACCTGGAGGAACTGTTCCCCGGCATGGAGGTGCTCGCCCACCACATGTTCCGGGTGACCAGGAACGAGGACCTGGAGGTCGAGGAGGACGACGCCGAGAACCTGCTCCAGGCGCTGGAGAAGGAACTGCTGCGCCGCCGCTTCGGCCCACCGGTCCGGCTCGAGGTCGAGGAGTCCATCGACCCGTACGTGCTGGACCTGCTGGTGCGCGAGCTGAAGATCTCCGAGTCCGAGGTCTACCCGCTGCCCGGGCCGCTCGACCTGACCGGTCTGTTCGGGATCGTCTCCCAGGACCGTCCGGAGCTGAAGTACCCGAAGTTCATCGCCGGCACCCACCGCGACCTCGCCGAGGTCGAGTCGGCGTCCGCTCCCGACATCTTCGCGGCGCTGCGCGAGCGGGACGTGCTGCTGCACCACCCGTACGACTCGTTCTCGACGTCCGTCCAGGCCTTCCTGGAGCAGGCCGCGAGCGATCCGGACGTCCTCGCGATCAAGCAGACGCTGTACCGGACCTCCGGCAAGTCCCCGATCGTCGACGCGCTGATAGACGCGGCCGAGGCCGGCAAGCAGGTCCTCGTCCTCGTCGAGATCAAGGCCCGCTTCGACGAGCAGGCCAACATCAAGTGGGCGCGGAAGCTGGAGGAGGCCGGCTGCCATGTCGTCTACGGACTGGTCGGCCTGAAGACCCACTGCAAGCTGTCGCTGGTGGTCCGCCAGGAGGGCGAGACCCTGCGCCGCTACTCGCACGTCGGCACCGGCAACTACCACCCGAAGACCGCCCGGCTGTACGAGGACCTCGGCCTGCTCACCGCGGACCCGCAGGTCGGCGCGGACCTCTCGGACCTCTTCAACCGGCTGTCCGGGTACTCGCGACGCGAGACGTACCGCCGGCTGCTGGTCGCCCCCAAGTCGCTGCGCGACGGGCTCGTCGCCCGGATCAACAAGGAGGCCGCCCACCACCGGGCAGGCCGCCCCGCGTATGTCCGTATCAAGGTCAATTCCATGGTCGACGAAGCGATCATCGACTCCGTGTACCGGGCCTCCCAGGCGGGTGTGCCGGTGGACATCTGGGTGCGCGGGATCTGCGCGATACGCCCGGGCGTCGCGGGACTCTCGGAGAACATCCGGGTCCGTTCGATCCTCGGCCGCTTCCTGGAGCACTCCCGGGTCTTCGCCTTCGGCAACGGCGGCGAGCCCGAGGTGTGGTTCGGCAGCGCCGACATGATGCACCGCAATCTCGACCGCCGTATCGAGGCCCTCGTCCGGGTCACCGACCCGGCCCACCGGGCGGCCCTGAACCGGCTGCTGGAAACCGGCATGTCCGACTCCACGTCGTCCTGGCACCTCGGCCCGGACGGGGAGTGGACCCGGCATGCGACGGACTCCGACGGCCAGCCGCTGCGGCATGTACAGGAAATGCTCATTGACGCGCGGAGGCGCCGGCGTGCACAGCCCTGACCTTCCCCTGGTGCCGCGGGGGGCCGGCGCCGACCAGGTCCTGGCCGGTTATCTGCACACCCAGGCCGCGGACTTCCTGCGCAGCCTGCGGCTGCACGGCGAGTGCGGTGCGGACTCCGGGGGCGCCGAGGACGCGGCCCGTGCGCTGCGCCGCACCGCCCGCCGCATCGGCGGCACCCTCCACACGTACCGCCCGCTGCTGGACCCCGCCTGGGCGGACCACCTGCGCACGGAGCTCGCCTGGCTCTCCGGCGTCCTCGCCCAGGAGCACTCCTGCACGGCACGCCTCTCCCGGCTCCTGGACGCCCTGGTCCGCCTGTCGGGCACGGGCCCGGTCCCTTCGGCACGCGCGGAGGCGGACCTGACCTTCGGGGACGTGCCCGCGGCGCGCACGATTCCGGGCGGCCCCACGGACTTCGGGGCACAGACCGAGTCCCCTGACTCCGTACCGACCGGCTCCGTGCCGACCGCGGCGGGCGCGGACACGCGGGGAGAGAGCGGCGCCCCGCGTCATGGCGCCGCCGCCTACGCGGCGGGCCGCGAGGGCAGCAAGGCCGAGCGGACCGCGCCGGCCGCAACCGGCGCTCCGGTCGGAGCCGGAGCCACGGGCCCGGCGGCCAGAGGCGCCGCGCCGGCCGTGCGCAACAGTGCGGCCACGGCCTCAGGGGGCGGCGCCCGGGGGGCGCTCACCGTCGGGGCCGCGCGGGCCGGGGCGCTGCTGGAGCGGCAGCTGACCCTCGGGCGGACGCGGGCGCATTCGGCGGCGCTTCAGGCGCTCGGGTCGTCGCGGTTCCACGCGGTCGCCGACGCCGTCGCGCTGCTCGCCTCCGAAGTGCCGCTCGCGGCGGCCGCCGCGGCACCCTCGGACGCGCTCGACGCGCACGCGGAGACCGCCCAGCGCCGGCTGCTGGACGCCGTCGCCACGCTTCCGCTGGCCCGCGCCGCGCACCCGTACAACGCCGACGCGCTCGTCCACGGCCTGGCCGCGACCGCCGCGGGCGAGGCGCAGGACGCGCCCTGGCACCAGGTGCGGCTGCTGCTTCGGCTGCACCGGTACGCGCAGGAGGTCGCCGCCGCCGGTTCCGCGCCGCTGCTGGCGGTCGCGGGCCGCACGCTCGACCGTCACCGGGACGCCGCCGAGGCCGCGGCGGCGGCCGCGGCCGCCGCCCGCACCCCTCGCATCGCCCCCGCGACGGCGTATGCCCTGGGTGTCCTCCACGCCGACCAGCGCCACGAGGTCGAGGCCGCCCGCTTCGCGTTCCACCAGATCTGGCAGCGACGGGCGGTGACCGCACAGTGAGCACGCCGCACACCTCGGACACGGTCCACGCGGCCGGATGCGTCCTCTGGCGCCGTTCCCCCCAGGGCGACGGCATAGAGATCTGCCTCGTCCACCGCCCCCGCTACGACGACTGGTCCCACCCCAAGGGCAAGCTGAAGCGCTCCGAGGCCCATCTCGCCGGCGCCCTGCGCGAGGTCCTGGAGGAGACCGGCCACCACGCGACCCCCGGCCCGCGCCTGCCCACCGTCCACTACATGGCGAACGGCCGCCCCAAAGAGGTCAGCTACTGGGCCGCCGAGGCGGAGACCCCCGGCGACTTCACCCCGAGCCGGGAGGTCGACCGGATCGTCTGGCTGCCCCCGGCCGGAGCCAGGGAGCGGCTCACCCAGCCCCGCGATCGCCACCTGGTGGACGTTCTTGTCTCAGAACTCGGGATTATTGGTACACAAGGCACACATTGACGCCAATCAGGCGTTTCAATGAACAAGTGAAAGAGCGCCCCACGGGTGGCCCAGGCGCCCGTAGTACCCCTCGCCGCACCGTGTCACGCACACCACACCGAGGAACTTCCCCGACCGACAGGGTTCACCTTCCGTTTACTCTCCTCCGTCGGCGGCTTCACCTGATCTGCCTAATTTCGGGCTTACACGGTGAACGGCACAGTGCCGCCACCACCACCCCGACGCGCGCCGCCGTACAACGTCGAACCGACGTCCCAGCCCGGCGCTCCTGGAAGGAACACCCGAAAAGTGAAGCTTCAGCGCAACAACGGGCTTCGCGCCACCGCGCTTGCTGCCCTGGCGGTCTCCGGCGCCCTGGTCCTCACGGCGTGTGGCTCGGACAACAACGCTGGCGACACCACCGGCGGCACCGGTGACAAGACCGCCGCCGCCTCCGACATCAAGTGCGACGGCGCCAAGGGCCAGCTCCTCGCTGCCGGCTCCAGCGCGCAGAAGAACGCCATGGACCTCTGGGTGAAGGAATTCCAGGCGGCCTGCTCCGGCGTCGAGATCAACTACCAGCCCATCGGCTCCGGCGGCGGCATCACCAAGTTCAACCAGGGCCAGGTCGCCTTCGCCGGTTCGGACTCCGCCCTGAAGCCCGAAGAGGTCGAGGAGTCCAAGAAGCTCAGCAACGGCGGCCAGGGCATCAACCTGCCGATGCTCGGTGGCCCGATCGCGATCGGCTACAACCTGAGCGGTGTGGACAACCTCGTCCTCGACGCCCCGACCGTCGCCAAGATCTTCGACTCGAAGATCACCAAGTGGAATGACCCGGCGATCGCCAAGCTCAACCCGGGTGTCAAGCTGCCCAGCTCCACCATCCAGCCGTACCACCGCTCGGACGAGTCCGGCACCACCCAGAACCTGGGCAAGTACCTGAGCGAGGCCGCCCCGGCCGAGTGGAAGCACGACCCGAAGTCGAAGTCGTGGCTCGCCCCCGGCGGCCAGGCTGCCAACGGCTCCTCCGGTGTGGCCACGGGCGTCAAGGGCGCCGAGGGCACGATCGGCTACTTCGAGCTGTCCTACGCGACCGCCCAGAAGATCAACACCGTCAAGATCGACACCGGTGCCGGCGCCCCGGTCGAGGCCACTTCGGAGAACGCCTCCAAGGCGATCGCCGCGGCCAAGATCAAGGGCACCGGCAAGGACCTCGCTCTGAGTCTCGACTACACGACCAAGGCCGAGGGTGCCTACCCGATCATCCTGGTGACGTACGAGATCGTCCTCGACAAGGGCAACAAGGCGGAGACCCTGCCGACCCTGAAGGCGTTCCTCAACTACACCGCCAGCGAGGAGGGCCAGAAGGTCCTCACCGACGCCGGTTACGCCCCGCTGCCGGCCGAGATCGCGGCCAAGGTCCGCGAGATCGTCCCCACCCTGTCCTGACCCCGACCGGGGCCGGTCCGACCGCACCACGGCCGGACCGGCCCCGGCATCCGGTGCACCGCCGCCGGGAGCCGTCGACGGCTCCGCAGACCGGAGAGATTCATGGCAACCACCACTCACACAGAAGCGCCGCCCCCACCGGGGCCGCCCATAGAAACCACCAAGTCCAAGAGCCGCCCAGGAGACCGTGTCTTCCTGGGCCTGTCGCGCGGATCCGGCATCACCCTCCTGGTGATCATGGCCGCGATCGCCGGCTTCCTCACCTACCGCACGATCCTCGCGGTCTCGAAGGACGAGGGGAACTTCCTCACGGCCTTCGAATGGAACCCGGCAGGCGACCCGCCGGTCTTCGGCATCGCGGTCCTGGCCTTCGGCACGATCGTCTCGTCGGTCATCGCCATGGCCATCGCCGTGCCGGTCGCCGTCGGTATCGCTCTCTTCATCTCGCACTACGCGCCGCGCAGGCTCGCCGCCCCGCTCGCGTACGTCGTCGACCTGCTCGCCGCCGTGCCCAGCATCATCTACGGCCTCTGGGGCGCGATCTTCCTCGTCCCGTATCTGGACGGCCTCAACAAGTGGCTCGACGAGTACATGGGCTGGACGTACATCTTCGACAAGTCGAGCGACGGCCCCGCGCGCAGCCTCTTCACCGTCGGCATCCTGCTGGCGATCATGATCCTTCCGATCATCACCAACGTCACCCGTGAGGTCTTCCTCCAGGTTCCGAAGATGCACGAGGAGGCCGCACTCGCGCTCGGCGCGACGCGCTGGGAGGTCATCCGGATGTCGGTGATCCCCTTCGGCCGCTCCGGCATCATCAGCGCCTCGATGCTCGGCCTGGGTCGCGCCCTCGGCGAGACCATGGCCGTCGCCGTGGTGCTCTCCCCGAGCTTCCTGATCTCCGGGCATCTGCTCGACCCGGGCGGTGGCACGTTCGCCCAGAACATCGCCGCGAAGTTCAACGAGGCCGATGAGTTCGGACGGGACGCCCTGATCGCCTCCGGCCTCGTCCTCTTCGCCATCACGCTGCTGGTCAACGGTGCGGCCCGGTGGATCATCGCCCGCCGCAAGGAGTACTCGGGGGCCAACGCATGAGCCACGCCGTCCAGAACCAGCGTCCGGTCCGGACGACCAGGGTCGACCACCTCTCCCATGCGCGCCTCCCCCGATGGGCCCAGTCGGCCATCGCCGTCGGCTCCGTGGCCGCGGGCATCGGCGTCGGTCTGGCCGCCGGATGGCAGTCCAGGGTGCAGTGGGGCCTGATCGCCGCCCTGATCTTCGTGACCGCCAGCTATCTGCTCACCAGCCGGGTGGAGGGAAGCCGCCAGGCCAAGGACCGGGTGGCCACCAGCGTCATCTGGGTCTCCTTCGTCCTCGCCGTCGTCCCGCTGCTCTCCCTCTCCTGGGTCACGATCAGCAAGGGCGCGGAAGTCCTCGACGGGTACTTCCTGAGCCACTCGATGAACGGCGTCCTCGACGCCGAGACCGGCGGTGGTATCTACCACGCGCTGCTGGGCACCATCGAGCAGGTCCTCATCGCCACCGTGATCGCCGCCCCCATCGGGCTGATGACCGCGATCTACCTGGTCGAGTACGGCCGCGGGAAACTGGCGCGGGCCGTCACCTTCTTCGTTGACGTCATGACGGGCATTCCGTCGATCGTCGCGGGTCTGTTCATCCTCGCCACCTGGAATCTGCTGCTGGGCTTCGGGCCCTCCGGATTCGCCGGCGCGATGGCTCTCGCCATCCTGATGATGCCGGTCGTCGTCCGCTCCACCGAGGAGATGCTCAAGCTCGTCCCCAACGAGCTGCGCGAAGCCTCGCTCGCGCTGGGTGTCCCCAAGTGGCGGACGATCCTCAAGGTGGTCCTCCCGACCGCGATCGGCGGCATCACCACGGGCGTCATGCTCGCGGTGGCCCGTATCACCGGTGAGACGGCTCCCGTACTGCTGCTCGTCTTCGGTACGAAGCTGATCAACCCGAACCCGTTCGAAGGCGCTCAGGCCTCGCTGCCTCTGTACGTCTACGAGCAGTACGCCGTCGGTACCGACGCCGCCGTCGCCCGCGCCTGGGCAGCGGCCCTCGTACTGATCGCCTTCGTCATGATCCTCAACCTGGTGGCCCGCGGCATCGCCCGCTGGAAGGCCCCGAAGACCGGCCGCTGAGGCCTCGACATTCGGCTCCGCCGGGCGGGGTCAACCTGGAAGTGATTTAAATGGCCAAGCGAATCGACGTCAGCGGCCTGACTGCCTACTACGGCTCCCACAAGGCCATCGAGGACATCTCGATGACCGTGGAGCCCCGCTCCGTGACGGCCTTCATCGGCCCCTCCGGCTGCGGCAAGTCCACGTTCCTGCGCACCCTGAACCGTATGCACGAGGTCACCCCCGGTGGCCGCGTGGAGGGCAAGGTGCTCCTGGACGACGAGAACCTGTACGGCTCGCACGTCGACCCGGTCGCGGTGCGGCGTACGGTCGGCATGGTGTTCCAGCGCCCGAACCCGTTCCCGACCATGTCGATCTTCGACAATGTCGCGGCGGGCCTGAAGCTCAACGGCAAGTACAACAAGCGCCAGCTTGCGGACATCGTCGAGAAGTCCCTCAAGGGCGCGAACCTCTGGAACGAGGTCAAGGACCGTCTCAACAAGCCCGGTTCGGGCCTGTCCGGCGGTCAGCAGCAGCGTCTGTGCATCGCCCGTGCGATCGCGGTCGAGCCGGACGTCCTGCTGATGGACGAGCCCTGCTCCGCGCTGGACCCGATCTCGACCCTCGCGATCGAGGACCTCATCGGTGAGCTGAAGGAGCGCTTCACGATCGTCATCGTGACGCACAACATGCAGCAGGCGGCGCGCGTCTCGGACCGCACTGCCTTCTTCAACCTCTCGGCCGTCGGCCAGCCCGGCCGGCTGATCGAGATCGACGAGACCGAGCGCATCTTCTCCAACCCCTCGGTCCAGGCCACCGAGGACTACATCTCGGGCCGCTTCGGCTGAGCCGACCGCCGGCCTCCCGGACTGCCTCGCGGTGCTGCATGGCGGTGCCACCGCAAGGCACAGGGTCCGCCCCCGCTCCCACAAGGAGCGGGGGCGGACCCACTTCTGCCCCGGTTCACTGTCGGTACGGGGTACTGCAAGCCCGCCGGGCGGCGGACGACAAACACTCCGACCCACCTGCCGGTACGGGGAGCGTCGGACCCGTCGGGCGCTTGGGGACCGCCCGGCGCCCGGCCCGCCTGCGGGTACAGGCAACTCCAAGCCCGTCCGGCGACTGAGGACTTGCACCCCGGCGCACTGTGGGTACGGGCCACCCGGAGCCGGTCCGGCGATTGAGCACGACACCCCGGCCCGCCTGCTGATACAGGGAGACTGGGAGTCCGTCCGACGATTGCGGACGGACACCTCGGCCAACCGCACGGTGCCGCGGGGCGCGCGCCCACGCGACGGAGCCGCACATATGGCACAGCCGGAAAGAGAGCGCAGGCGGAAGGAGAGGGTGTCCGGCACAGGCCCATGCCTGCCGGGCCCGGGGCGGAGCCCCGGTGTCCGGTACCGGCGTCAGCCGAAGGCCAGGTTCACGATCCAGAAGCTGAACGCCGCCGCCACCGCCGCCGCCGGCATCGTGATGAACCACCCCATCACGATGTTCTTCGCGACGCCCCACCGCACCGCGTTCACACGCTTCGTCGCCCCGACGCCCATGATCGCCGACGTGATCACATGCGTCGTCGAAATCGGCGCTTGGAAGAGGAACGCCGACCCGAACATGATCGAGGCCCCCGTCGTCTCCGCCGCGAAGCCCTGCGGCGGGTCCAGCTCGATGATCTTCCGCCCGAGCGTCCGCATGATGCGCCAGCCGCCCGCGTACGTGCCCAGGGACAGCATCACGGCGCACACGATCTTGACCCACACCGGGATCGGGTCCCCGAAGTCCTCGACGTCCGCGATGACCAGAGCCATCACCACGACACCCATGGTCTTCTGCGCGTCCTGCAGACCGTGGCCGAGGGCCATGCCCGCCGCCGACACCGTCTGCGCGATACGGAAGCCCCGCTTCGCCTTCGCCGGGTTCGACCTGCGGAACATCCACATGATCCCGGTCATCACCAGGTACCCGATGCCCAGCCCGACCAGCGGCGAGACGAACATCGGGATGATGACCTTGTCGACGACGCCGCCCCAGATGACCTCGGTCCCGCCGGCCAGCGCCGCGCCGACCATCCCGCCGAAGAGCGCGTGCGAGGACGAGGACGGCAGGCCGTAGTACCAGGTGATCAGGTTCCAGATGATGGCGCCGACCAGTGCCGCGAAGAGGATGGCCATCCCGCGGTCGCCCTTGGGCGTCGCGATCAGTCCCTCGCTCACGGTCTTGGCGACCCCGCTGCCGAGGAACGCACCGACGAGGTTCATCACCGCGGCCATCACCAACGCGGCCCGCGGCGTCAGGGCCCGTGTGGACACGGACGTCGCAATGGCGTTGGCCGAGTCGTGGAAGCCGTTCGTGTACGTGAAGAAGAGCGCGACCCCGACGGTCACGATCAGTGCAAACGTGTCCACGGAGCCTCAGGACTCCTTGACCGCGATGGTCTCCACCGTGTTGGCCACGTGCTCGAAGGCGTCTGCGGCTTCCTCCAGCACGTCCACGATCTGCTTGAGTTTGAGCACCTCGATGGCGTCGTACTTTCCGTTGAACAGGTGCGCCAGGAGCTTGCGGTGGATCTGGTCCGCCTGGTTCTCGAGCCGGTTGACCTCGATCCAGTACTCGGTGAGGTTGTCCATCGTCCGCAGATGCGGCATCGCCTCAGCCGTCAGCTCCGCCGCCCGCGCCAGCACCTCGATCTGCTGCTCGACACCCTTCGGCAGCTCCTCGACGTTGTAGAGGACGACCAGGTCGACGGCCTCCTCCATGAAGTCCATGATGTCGTCGAGGGACGAGGCGAGGGAGTAGATGTCCTCGCGGTCGAAGGGCGTGATGAACGAGGAGTTCAGCTGATGGAAGATCGCGTGGGTGGCGTCGTCCCCGGCGTGCTCCGCTGCCCGCATCCGTTCCGCGATCTCGGCTCGGGCGGGACCGTCCGCCCCGAGCAATTCCATCAGGAGTTTCGAGCCCGTGACGATGTTGTCCGCGGACGCGGCAAACATGTCGTAGAAGCTCGTCTCCCTGGGGGTCAGACGAAATCGCACGTGGGGTCCTCGGGGTGCTGGGTTTCGGTCAGGCTGATGCTAGGCGCATCGTCCGGCCGCGGCTAACCGGCGTCCCACTCAGTGTCGCCCATCGAGGACACCGATCAGCACGGGGCCCTGCCGCAACCGCCAGGGATCGGTACCATATACCCACGAGGGGTATACCGGACAGAGCCGGACAGGACTTCGGGAGGATGCGATGACGACCATGGATGCGGCCACGAACGCGACCATGCACATGGACACGGACACGGCCACGGAGACGGCCGGCGGTCCTCCCGTCACGGACCACGACCGCGGCGTGCACGGCTACCACAAGCAGAAGGACGAGCACCTCAAGCGGCTGCGCCGGATCGAGGGCCAGATCCGCGGCCTTCAGCGCATGGTCGACGAGGACACGTACTGCATCGACATACTCACCCAGGTCTCGGCGTCCACGAAGGCGCTGCAGTCCTTCGCTCTGCAGCTGCTCGAGGAGCATCTGCGCCACTGCGTCGCGGACGCGGCGCTCAAGGGGGGTGACGAGATCGACGCGAAGGTCGAGGAGGCGACGAAGGCGATCGCCCGCATGATGCGGACATGACCAGGGGCGCGGCACCGCACCCCTGACTCATCCGGGGTCGCTCACTCTGCTCACGTCGGCCACGCTGCTCACGTTGAGCACCTCGTCGATACGGTCGGCGCTGAGCCGCTCCCCGTCCGCGGCCGACGCCGCGATCATCAACTCACCGCACAGCTCGATCTCGGCGAGGGCGACGTGGTCCTGGACTGTCGGCGTACTGGGCGGAGCCACGTGCTTTCACCTCTTCCGGCCGGTGTCGACTCCCTAGCGTAGGGAGCGCAACACGCTCCACGCATGGCACGTCCGGACCATTTACCGACAGCCCGTCTGCCCAGAGCCGCACCTTCCCCGTGCTAGAGGCGCACCTTCCCGGCGAAGATGTCCCGGTCGGCCGGCAGCTGTACGACGACGGGCGCGCCGAACTCGAACAGCAGCGTCGTCGAGGCGACGGCGACGGTACGGCCCTGATTCACGAAGCTGAAGTGGTGGCGCACCTTGCGCAGCCGTCCGGCGTCGTCGAGGTACGCGTCGAACGGCACGGAGTCCTCGGCAAACCCTTTCGCCGCCGCGGCCAGCGCACCCCTCGCACGAGGGGACGCGACTTCCGCCGCGCGCGCGATGTGTGTGGTGCCGCGGTAGTGGGTGACCTTGACGCCCGCGAGGTCCTCCTGTCCGACGTACGTCACCGTCCGAGCCCCGCGCAGCAGTTCGGCGGCGGCGGCCGGGTCGGTCGCGCCGCCCGTGACCAGGTTGCCGTCCCGCAGAGTGGTCGTGTCGACCCGTACCCATTTGTCGGCGGGGACACCCGCACCGCGGTTCTTCATGTAGAGGGCGCCGGGCGCGAGCAGTTCGGTGATCGGCCGGTGCTCGTCCGCGCCCGCGGGATCCTTGGGCAGGACGATACGGAGGCTGCCCATGCTGCGGCGGAAGTCGTACCCGCCCTCGCCGCGGATGGTGACCCGCGTTCCGCCGGCCGCCATCTCCATGGACGTACGCGCCTTCGCGGTCCCTGCACCGGCGAGCACGTCCGCGGCGTTCCGTACGACGGCGACGGGGTCTCCCGGCGGCCGGGCGTCGGCCACGGCGTTCCCGCCCGCGGAGCACCCTGTGGTTCCGGCCACACCCATACCCACACCCACCACGGCGGCGACGGCACATACCCCGCCCCTGAGCCTGTGCTGTTGCACCACCATCGCCGGCATCCCCTTCCTGGACCCACCCGCCCCGGATAACGACGGCCCCGGCGCGTCGTCACGCCAAGTACGGTGGTGTCGTGCAAAGGCAACACAAGACGCACACGTCCGAACGCGGAGCTTTCGCCGTCGCGGGCTGCGCCTGCGGCTGGCGCGGCCCCGCCCGCCGCTCGCGCGACCGCGCCCGCGCCGACGCCGAACTCCACGCGACAAACCCCCCACGGGACCCGTAACCGCGGGGGATTGCCTCTCTGTGTAGAAGGGGAGCCGCGTTCACCGCCCAGCCCCCGACGGCCCGCCCGGCCGACGGGACCAAGCCCTCGTACGCGAACCCTCCGGCAGTACCACGGCGTTGCCGTGTCCGGGACCACCGCGCACAGCCCGCGCGGAGTGAAGCCTCCGCGCTACGCCGCCAGGTCGTTCTCGCCCGGCTGCGAACCCTGCTCCTGCCGCGGCTCCGCGAAGTCCAGCCGCCCGTGGGGCCGGCGTCCGCGCTCCGCGGCGCCCGGTGCGCGACGGGACCGCACGAGCCGGCCGGCGCGCCCGGAGTGGGCGACCATGGACAGCAGCGGGGTCAGCAGGCCCAGCGCCAACGGCGCGAGCAGCAGCGTGACGGCCGTGCCGAGCGCGAATCCGCCCACCACGTCCGTCGGGTAGTGCACACCCACGTAGACCCGGCAGAAGCCTTCCGCCAGCGCGAGCCCGATCGCCACGAGCCCGAAGCGGCGGTGTGCGACGAAGAGGCCGACGCCCAGGGCCATCGCCATCGTCGCGTGGTCGCTGACGAACGAGAAGTCGGTCTTCCCGGCCACCAGCACCTCGATCCCCTGGTGGTCCAGGAACGGCCGTGGCCGTTCCACGAACCCGCGGATCGGGATGTTCACGAGCAGCGCGAGACCGGCCGCCAGCGGTGCCCAGACCAGCGCGGCGGACGCCGAGACCGAGTCCTCCTCCGTACCCCGGCGCCGCACGCTCCACCAGCACCACAGCACCACGAGGACCATCGCGAGCATGATCCCGTACTCACCGACGAACTCCATGACGCGGTCGAACCACGCCGGCGCGGACCGGGCCAGCCCGTTGATGTCGTGGAGCAGGCTGACATCGGGGTTCGACCCCGAGCCGAGTGCGAGTCCAGCCATGTGCTGCGGCTCCTTGCCTGACTGTCGTGCCCATGCGGCGGCGCACCACGCTGTGCGCCGCTCCTGCCAACCCCCCGTGGTCGGTCCTTCGGTGCGGTGTGTGTACCTACGTATGTTCCGCCCCGGGAACGGTTCGCCCTACCGCCGCGTTCCACTCTCTACGGAACGATCACGATGACGTTATCGAAGAGTGATACATCGCCGCAGCTCAGGGCCTTGGCTTAACGGAGAGTTCCGGCCATTGCCGACGCCCCGTCAGCCCGGCGTCAACCTGCCGGCCACTTCGTCGGCAGCGCCGCGGCGCCGTCCTTCGTGACCCGGGTCGCCCCGAAGTAGTCGGGCGTGTCGATCTTGTCGAAGCGGATCACGGCCCCTGTGTACGGCGCGTTGATCATGTACCCGCCGCCGACGTACAGTCCCACGTGCCGGATCGCCCGCGAGTTGGTCAGGTCGTCCGAGAAGAACACCAGGTCCCCGGGGAGCAGCTCGTCCCGCGAGGGATGCGGACCGGCGTTGTACTGGTCGTTCGCGACCCGCGGCAGCTCGATCCCCACGGTCCGGTACGCGGCCTGCGTCAGCCCCGAGCAGTCGAAGCGCCCGCCCTGCTCCGGCGTCCCGTTCCCGCCCCACAGATACTTCGTACCGAGTTTCTGCTGCGCGAAGTAGATCGCCCCGGCCGCCTGCCGCGACGGCTCGACCCGCCCGACCGGCCGGGCGAAGCTCTTCTCCAGCGACCGGATCACCTTGACGTAATTCTGCGTCTCCTTGTAGGGCGGCACCCCGCCGTACTTGATGACCGCGTACGCCCCCGCGTTGTAGGCGGCCAGCATGTTGTCCGTCGGATCGCCGGGCGCCTTCTTCACATAACCGGCCAACTTGCAGTCGTACGACGCCGCCGACGGGATCGCGTCCGCCGGGTCCCAGACGTCGCGGTCGCCGTCACCGTCCCCGTCCACGCCGTGCGCGGCCCACGTCCCCGGAATGAACTGCGCGATCCCCTGCGCCGCCGCCGGACTCTGCGCCCGCGGATTCCAGCCACTCTCCTGGTACAGCTGCGCCGCGAGCAGCGCGGGATTGATGGCCGGGCAGAGATTGCCCCATTTCTGCACCAGCGGCTGGTACAGCGCCGGCACGGCCCCCTTGGCCAGCGCGACCGCCCCTCCGCCTCCGTTCCTGACGATCCCGGCGGCGGCGGTGTACGTCCCGACGACGAGCAGCGCGACGAAGCTCAGGCACAGCCCGACGGCCCCACCGGCGAGCAGCCACGCCTTACGCACCGTCAACCACCCTCCACCGCTCGGCTGTTCACGCTGAGCCAGTCTAGGGGCGTCGGCACGGATCGAGGAGGTGACCGGACCTGCCGCCCAGGCCCGTGGAGGGCCTCACGGCACCCCTGGCCCAGGCTGTTACCCACAGGTAGCGTGTGTTCTACACCTGTCTGCAGGGGAGAGGCGGCCCGTCATGGCGGAACCCGAGGCGTTCTACGAGCGGATCTCCGAGAACCGCTTCGTGTCGACCGAGCACACCCGCGGCCCGTGGGACGCGGGCTCCCAGCACGCCGGACCTCCGGCCGCACTGCTGGGCCGGTCCCTGGACGAGCGGCCGGGGGCGCGGACGGACATGCGGCTGGCGCGGGTCACGTACGAGATCGTCCGTCCGGTGCCGATCCGGCCGCTCGAGATCACCACGACCGTGCTGCGGTCGGGGCGGAGCGTGGAGCTCGTCGAGGCGACCCTCGCGCCCGAAGGCGAGACGGCGCCCGTCATGTTCGCCCGCGCACTCCGTATCCGTACGCTCGAGGAGCCCGGCCCCGCCGTGGCCGACGGGCCGCAGACGCCCTCACCCGGGGAGACCGCCGACACGCCCTTCTTCGGCGTGCCGTGGGACGTCGGCTACCACACGTCCATGGACACCCGGTTCACCGAAGGCGCCTTCAGGGAACAGGGCCCCGGCACCTGCTGGATGCGCATGCGGATGCCGCTCGTCGCGGGCGAGGAGATCCGCCCCCTGGACCGCGTCCTCGTCGCCGCCGACTCCGGCAACGGCATCAGCAACGTCCTCGACTTCAGCCGCCACGTCTTTGTCAACGCCGACCTGACGGTCCATCTGCACCGCCACCCCGTCGGCGAGTGGGTGTGCGTCGAGGCGCGCACGAGCGTGGACCCCGCAGGCATCGGCCTCGCCGACTCCCAGCTCCACGACGAAAAGGGCCCCATCGGCCGTAGCGCGCAGAGCCTGTTCATCGCGCCTCGCTGACACCTCCACTAGATGCGTTTGCGCCAACATTCACTGATCGCGCCAGCGGAATTTAACCTTCCCCGTCCTCGGCACAAAATTTCCGGGGCACAGGGAAATTGACTTCCAGTCGCATCGAATGTGCGTGCTACGGTCCTCGACGTCGGGGGGCGATGCGCGGGTAGGTTCCGCGTGCGTTGCGCTTCCCGGATCAGTGTCGAAGAACCAACCAATCAAAGGGAAGTTCATGCACCTGAAGCGTTTCGCAGCCACCGGTGTCACGGTCCTCGCGCTCACGGGCGCCGGCCTCGCCACCGCTGCTCCGGCCAATGCAGCGGTCTCGTGCCCGTCCGGTTACGCCTGCCTGCACTACAACTCGAATTTCGAAGGCGCAATCTTCGCGCAGGCCGACGGCGTCTCCAATTACGCGGGACTCAAGTTCTCCGCTTCCACCTACCCCAACGGCTCCAGCGGCGCGGGCGCGTACGTGAAGAACAACGCCGCATCGGTGAACAACAACAACCTGCACAACGCGTTCCGCGTCTATTACAACTCCGGCTACGACGGCAGCTACGCCTACCAGACGATCGGCGCGTGGACTGCCAGCAATCTGAACTCGAGGATGAAGAACAACAACGCCTCGGGCCGCTTCGTCTGAGAGATCGCACCGGACAGCCCCACCAGGTGGGGGCTCACGGGCGCTCCGCTCGCCGGAATCGAGCGGAGCGCCCGCTCCTACTCTCTCGCACCGCGCCCGCTCCCTCCAGGCACGTCCTGCCCTGCGCATTCCCCGTCGGCCCACCGCCGTCCGCCGCCCCAAGGAAGTTGGCCTCGTGTCCCACCGCCGCCATGCCTCGAAACGGGCCGCGCTGCCGCCCGTCCTCGCCCTCGCCGCACTCACCACGCTCACGGGCTGCTCCGCGGACTCCGCGGACAAGGACGGCAGGACCCGGTCCGGCGCGCCGGACGCCAGTGACGTCCCCGCGAAGGGTGCCCCGGGGGTCACCACCGTCCCCGAGATCTCCACGCGCGTGGAGAAGCCCGTGCCGGTCCAGGACTACCTGCTGTCCGACGCGCAGTGGAGGCAGCTCGGCGAGGCCGGTGAGGTTCTGCGTCAGCGCTGCATGCAGCGGTTCGGCCTCACGTACGAGATCGTCGCGCCCGCACATAACGGCCCTGGTCAGACCATCTCCGAGTACCGCTATGGGATCCTTGACCCGAAGTACACCGCCAGGCACGGCTACCTCACGCCGTCCGCCCTGGCGCAGTCGGCCACGAGCGGCAAGCCGGCCGCAGGGGCGGAGCAGCTCGCCCGGATGTCGAAGGACGAGCAACTGGTCCTCCTCGGCACCACGGACCCCAAAGTCAGCGCCGCCGACCAGGCCCAGGCCACCGGCGGCCAGAAGGTCAGGGGCCGGACGGTACCGAAGGGCGGTTGCGTCGGTGAGTCCCAGGAGAAGCTCGGCGGTACGGCCGACTCCGGCATCGGCGACGCACAGATCGCCAATGACGTCAATCTGAACAGCTTCGCCAAGTCCCTCGAGGACACGCGTGTTCGGCAGGTCTTCACCGAATGGTCCGCGTGCATGAAGGCGAAGGGATACGAGTACGAGACCCCCATCCAGGCGAGCAACGACAAGCGCTGGTCCCCCAAGCGCGGCTCCGCCGAGGAGAAGGCCACGGCCACCGCGGACGCGGAATGCAAGATGGAGAAGAATGTCACCGGAGTCTGGTACGCGGTCGACGTGGCCTATCAGAACCAGATGATCGAGCAGCACCGCACAGAACTCGACGCGGTCAAGAAGGGCATCGCCGAGCGGATGAGACTCGCGGCGCAGGCCACGACCCCCTAGAGCCTCGGTAGGTCGTCAGAGCTTGGCCACACAGGTCCACAGGTCGAGAATGATCGTCGCGCAGCCGAGGGCGGGACGATCGGCAGCCGCAGTACCACCAGGTCACGCCTGTTCCGCCCGAGACCGCACCGCCGCAGTCCCGGTTCGCCCTGGCCGGAGTCGGCATCGCGCCGCACCGCTTCACGCGTCTCCCGCGTACCGCCAGCAGTCCCTGATCAGCGCCCGCGAAGTCGGTCCGGTCACGCCCACCTGGCTGAGACAGGATGGTGACCGCCCCGGCGGAGGGGGCGATGTGCGCCGCCGTTCCGGTGCCGCCCACCCATCCGTAGCGCCCCGGCACATTCCACGAGCCGTCGGGCGCGACGTCGACCGAGCCGCCGAAGCCCAAGCCCTGGCCCTGGCCCTGGCCCTGGCCCTGGCCCTGGCCCTCCAGGAACAACTCGCCCCGCGCGCCATCAGGCCCTACCGCTCCTGGCACCGAGCCGCTGATGACATGCGCCTCGAGGATGCCGTGCAGGTCGGTCATCGGTCCTCTCTGTCCGTGGGAGCCCCGCCGGGTATGGGCCGGTCACGTGGCCTGGACCAGCAACTACTACGCTGTGTCACGCAGCCAGGAAGGCTGTGCACCAACCCCGTCGACGACCACGCCGGGGTGAGCAATACGCAACACGCACCACAGGAGAACAAATGGAGAACGTGGGGAACAAGGTCCGTCGAGCCGGCGACTCCGGGGGGACGATCGCCGCAGTGGCCGTCATCGCGCTCATCGCGATCGCCGTGGCGCTGCTCGGGCTGATGACCGTCCGCGCATGAGCTGACGGTCCGGCAGGGCGGCTCGGTCACCGGTCTCCGGGGCCGCCGCCCTGCCGACAAGCCCGACGGGTCGAGCCCGCCCTCGTCGCCCCCCGTCGTCAACGTCGGCGGGACCCAACCAGCCGTCACGCCCCCCGTGTTGGAGTGACGCGTGAATCCCGTGCTCGCGGAACACGCCCTGACCTCGTGATTTCCGGCCTTCAGTGCCCCAACGACAGTCATTGCCCGGAGTCACTGTGCGTGATACACAGAGTTACCATACGGGTACTCGCAGGAAACCTGTCCGCTGCCACCGCAGGTCAGCGTGGCCGGTTCGGTCATGCGTGCGGGGATCGGGTAAAGAGACCAGCCAAGTCGGCGCACGAGACCGGTTTCATCAGCGAAGATAGAGCGAGACCCGTGCCGAGTGGCAAGGGCGTCGAACTACCCGACAGGGGCGGTGAGTTACATGATCCTGGCAGCCGAGAAAGGCGACATCACCACCATCATCGGGGGAATCGCCCCGAACTGGGGGCCCTTCGGAAGCCTTGGGAACGAGGCTCGCGTGATGATCGAGGTCGTGATGGCGGTGGCCATCCTGCTCTGCCTGGGCATCGCGATCTGGGGCGCGGCGAAGCAGCGCATCGGCGCGACGGCACTGCGCGACACCTTCAGCGCGGAACAGGGCAAGGGCCTGATCGTGGCCGGACTGACCGGAGTCTTCATCATCGGTTCGCTGGGGACACTGTTCACCATCGTGTACGGGATGGCCGTCTGACGTCCCTTCGGCTCTCCCCGCCTTCGCTCCGGCCAACTCCGACCATCCCCGACACCATCCGCCCGTCGTGCCCACCGGCAGAGGTTGCGTCTCCCTGATGTCGAGTCACCACACCGCGCCCGCGCGGACACCAGCACGGCTACCGTCGTACTACGGCTACACGTACGGGTACGGCGCGGCACCGCACACGGCTGAGGGGGCGTACGCGGCATGAGCTTCGGCGACGAACACGACAGCATCGGGGGTGCGGGGCAGACCCGCACCCGCCTCCCGGAGACCGGAACGAGCGGCGACGTGTACGGCGGCGCGCGGCGGCCCGTACGCAACTCGCGCTCCCTCATCACGGCCGTGGGCGTGGTCGTGCTGCTGATCGCCGCGATCGCGTTCGCGAACCGCGGAGACGGCACGGACACCACGAAGACCACCGAGAAGGCCCCGGGCGCGGCCCCGACGGCGGCGACGGGCGTCCGGCCGGTGACCGGGAAGGACGGGGAGATCCCGACGGGGTATGCGCGGGACGAACAGGGGGCGCAGAGTGCGGCGGCGAATTATGCGGTTGCCCTTGTCTCCGCCGAGATCCTCAAGCCGGATCGCCGGAGCCAGATCGTCCGCCAGTTGTTCGTCGCGACCAAGGTCGACGAGCTCGAAGCCAGCTTCAACAAGGCCTACAGCAAGGAGTTCCTCGACAAGCTCGGACTCGACGCCAGCGGGAACGCCGCCGAGGGTCTGACCTACGTCTCGCGGACAGCGCCCGTCGGCACCAAAGCCACGCAGTATGCAGGTAGCTCCGCGTCCGTGGAGGTCTGGTGCACCGGAGTCTTCGGCACGGCTGGGGTGGGCTCCACCAACCCGGTGACCAACGACTGGTTCACCATGACGTTGAAGCTCCAGTGGGTGAACGGGGACTGGAAGGTCGAGAGCTTCTCCCAGAAAGAGGGTCCCGCTCCCGTGAACGCTGACCGAACGGCCTCCGACGCCGACGAGATCGCGAAGGCCGTCGAAGAGTTCGGAGGGTTCACGTATGCCCGGTAGCCCGCGCCGCGCACTCCACGCCACCAGCGTGGTGGCAATGGTCCAGGCAGTGGCGGTGCTGCTTGCCACCCGGGCCTCCGCGGCACCCTCGCCCACGCCATCCCCGTCCGACAGGGACAACTGCGACCTCATCGTCGGCCCCGCCCGCGACTACTGCGAAAACGGCGAGGGCACCGCCCGCCGCTCCCCCTCCCTCGACGACCCCACCACCCCCCTCGACCCCCTCGCCTCGCTCGCCAAGGGCTGCGCCGACGCCGCCGTGTGGATCGTCGACGCGCTGTCGAAGGCCGTGAAGTCCACCGCCGAGGTGGACTTCACGAACAGCACCTTCCTCGCCCAGTACGCCGTCGTCTTCGCCGCCTCCACCTTCCTCACCCTCGTCCTCTGGCTCCTCGCGGTCGCCAAGCGCGCCATCCGTGGCGTTCCGCTCATGACCGCGATGTCCGAGGCCGTCGGGTTCCTCTGGCTGACCGTCCTGGCCTCGGCCTTCACGCCGCTGATCCTCTACACGCTGGTCTCGGCGACCGATGCCGTCACCGACGTCATCGCCGCCGGCACCGGCGGCCAGACAGACGTGTTCTTCGGGAGCTTCAAGGAGGCCCTGCAGAAGGGCGACGACATCGGCGGCGGGCCGATCATGCTGATCATCGTGTCGCTCGTCACCGTCCTCGCAGCAGGCGTGCTCTATCTGGAGCTGTTCATCCGGGCCGTGCTGCTCTACGTCGGCGCGCTGCTCGGCGTGGTCGTGTACGCGGGGCTCGTGGACAAGAACCTCTGGGGGCATGTGCGCCGCTGGGCGGGGATCATGATCGCGGTGATCCTGGTCAAGCCGGTGATCATCATCGTCCTCGGTCTCGCCGGAGCCCTGTCCGGCGACGACGGGCCGGACTCGCTCTCCGCGGTCGTCACCGGCCTCGCGATCATCCTGCTCGCGATCTTCGCCTCGGCGATGATCTATCGCTTCGTGCCCGGCTTCGGCGACGAGATCGCCACCTCCCGCAACAACCGCATCCAGAACAGCGCGGAGAACAAGGCGGCCGCCGTGATCAGCTCCCCGGCCGCCCTGGTCTCGCAGGGCATCAAGACCCACAGCAGCCGCAGCCACCAGCAGGGCGACCCGTCCGGGAGCACGCCGCGGCCCGCGAGCCCCGTCGCCGGCGGAGTGGCTGCCCACAGCTCACGCGGAACCGGGGGCGGGGTCGGCGGCGGAACTGTCCCCTCCGCCGCACCTCCGCCCCGTAGCGGCGGCAGCGCCCCCAGCACCAGCACCCCCCACAGCCACCGCAAGAGCTCAGGCACAGGCACAGGCACAGGAAGCACAGGAGGTGGAGGGCGTTGACGACGCAAGTCCAGCCCATCGCGCCCCGCCGTACATATCTCATCGGCCGGGCCAGGCCGAACGCGATCATCGGCAAGAACCGCGAGACCGGCGAGATCGCCCTGATCATCGCCGGCGCGTTCCTCGGCATGATGAGCGGCCTGCTGGTCCCCGTCCTGTCCCTGCGGATCGTGCTGCTGATGGGCTTCCCGCTGCTCGCGCTGGCCGCCGTGTACGTCCCGTACAAGCAGCGCACCTTCTACCGCTGGTACGAGATCAACCGCAGCTACAAGCGCACCCTCCGCCAGGGCACCGTCTACCGATCCGGCGCCATGGAGGCCGGCACCCGCATCGACGGCCGCGAGGTCGAGGTCGGGCCGCCGCCCGGCATCGGCAGGATCAGCTGGCTCGCCGCTCCCTTCGGCCCGGACGAGATCGCCGTACTGCTCCACGCCGACCGCCGTACCGTCACCGCGGCGATCGAGATCGAAGGTCCGGGCGTCGGGCTGCGCGACAGCGAGGACCAGGAAGCTCTGGTGGACCGTTTCGGCACCCTCCTCAAGCATGTCGCCAACGGCGACGGCTTTGTGACCCGCATTCAGATGCTGGCCCGTACCCTCCCCGCCGATCCCGACGCGCACGCCAAGGACGTCGCCCAGCGCGGCGACCCGGCTTCGCCCGGCTGGCTCCGGGAGTCCTACGAGCAGCTGCAGTCGATGGTCTCGACGTCGAGCGAGCAGCACCGCGCCTACCTCGTCGCGTGCATGCACTACACCCGTGAACTCGCCGCCGAGGCCCACACCATGGCCCGCGCCGCCCGCCAGGCGAGTGGGGCCAAGAGGCTCGACAAGGACGCCGGCCTCGCCGTCGTCATGGCCCGCGAGCTCACCGACATCTGCGCCCGGCTCGCCGAGGCCGACATCCGCGTGCGCCAGCCCCTCGGCCAGGCCCGGCTCGCCTCTCTCGTGCACTCGATGTACGACCCGGACCACCCCATCGACCACATCCAGGCGATGACGAAACGAAACGCGTGGCCCGCCGAACTGGACGCGATGGAGCCGACGTACCTCCAGGCCAAGACCCGCGAGTCGTCCACGCGCGCCCCCTGGTGCCACGCCACCGCCTGGGTCAAGGAGTGGCCGATGACCCCCGTCGGCGTCAACTTCCTCGCCCCGCTGCTCGTCCACACCCCGGACGTGATCCGTACGGTCGCCGTCTGCATGGACCTCGAACCCACCGAGGTCGCCATCGAGCGGATGCTGACCGAGAAGACGAACGACGAGGCGGAGGCGAGCCGCGCCGCCAAGATGAACCGTACGGTCGACCCGCGCGACATCGCCGCGCACGGCAGGCTCGACCAGCGGGGTGAAGATCTCGCCAGTGGCGCGGCAGGCGTCAATCTTGTCGGGTACATCACTGTGTCGTCGCGTACGCCCGAAGCCCTGGCCAG
Organism: Streptomyces sp. NPDC002133; assembly: GCF_040296405.1. NCBI lineage: Bacteria > Bacillati > Actinomycetota > Actinomycetes > Kitasatosporales > Streptomycetaceae > Streptomyces > Streptomyces sp. NPDC002133. Next base: position 104,241 of record NZ_JBEOXF010000021.1, read on the forward strand.
GGACAAGCGCACGATCAGAGCCTCGGCGGGCAAGTCGTATCTGAAGCTGGAGTGGTGCGACCGCGAGCACCACCGGGCCTTTGTGAACACGCTGCCGTTCGCGACCGGCATCCGCCGCTAGCGCACCGAACGCCGACACGCGCCGATACGTGCCGATAGGGGCCCCGACCTGATGCGAGATCCGCTGTCCGTCCTCACCGAATCCTTCACCTCCTTCCTCTTCGGGAAGGTCGAGACGACGCGGCTGCCCGTGCGTACGTCGACGGGCCAGGCGCAGGCCGTCTATCTGCCGACCGCCGCGCCCGGCCTCGGCGACTCGGGCGTGATCATCGGCCGCGAGGTGTACAGCGGAAAGGGCTACATCTACGACCCCTTCCGGCTGTACGGGCAGCAGCTGCCGGCCCCGCACTGGCTGGTCCTCGGCGAGTCCGGCAACGGCAAGTCGGCTCTGGAGAAGACCTACGTGCTCCGACAGCTCCGCTTCCGCGACCGGCAGGTCGTCGTCCTGGACGCCCAGGGCGAGGACGGGGTCGGTGAGTGGAACCTCATCGCCCAGGAGCTGGGAATAACGCCCATCCGCCTCGACCCGATGGCCGCCCTCGACGGCGGCATCCGCCTCAACCCGCTCGACCCGGCGATCACGACGACGGGCCAGCTGGCGCTGCTGCGGACCATCATCGAGGTCGCGATGGGGCACGGGCTCGACGAGCGGTCGGGCTTCGCGCTGAAGGTCGCCCACGCGTACGTCAACGAGGCGATCACCGACCGGCAGCCGGTGCTGACCGACATCGTCGAACAACTCCGCCACCCGGAGCCCGAATCGGCCGAGGCGATGAACGTCGACATAGACGACGTGCGCGCCTGGGGTCTGGACGTCGCGCTGGTCCTGGACCGGCTCGTCGACGGGGACCTGCGAGGCATGTTCGACGGTCCGACGACGGTCGGGATCGACCTCGACGCGCCGCTGATCATCTTCGATCTGTCGCACATCGACCGGAACTCGATCGCGATGCCGATCCTGATGGCCATCGTGGGCGTGTGGCTGGAGCACACCTGGATCCGCCCCGACCGCAAGAAGCGCATCTTCCTCGTCGAGGAGGCCTGGCACATCATCAACAGCCCGTTCGTGGCCCAGCTCTTCCAGCGGCTGCTCAAGTTCGGCCGACGGCTGGGGCTCTCCTTCGTCGCGGTCGTCCACCACCTCAGCGATGTGGTCGACGGCGCGGCGGCGCGGGAGGCGGCGGCGATCCTGAAGATGGCCTCCACCCGGACGATCTACGCCCAGAAGGCGGACGAGGCACGGGCGACCGGCCGGGTCCTCGGCCTGCCACGGTGGGCCGTCGAGATCATCCCGACCCTGACGCCCGGTATCGCGGTGTGGGACGTCAACGGCAACGTCCAGGTGGTGAAACACCTGGTGACGGAGGCGGAGCGCCCGCTGGTCTACACGGACCGGGCCATGACGGAGTCGTCCGCACGGGACGACGTGCCCGAAGACGTACGGGCCGCGGACCGGGAGGCGGAGCAACGGGCGGCCCTCATCGAGCAGCAGCAGGCGCATCTGAACGAGTCCTCCGAGTCGACGGTGGCGTGACATGTCACCGTCTCCGCGCGAGCGCGAGTCCCGCGTCCCCGAGGAACGGGGTATCCCGGACGGCCTGTTGGTGGGCCTGCTGGGATTCCTCCTCGGGCTGACGCTGCTGGTGTGGACGGCGACGGGCCTGGCGGGACTGTTCGCGCACGGGGCCTGGCCGGACGGGGTGACGTTCACGCACACCCCGCTCGCGATGCGCAGCCTGGCCTCGGGACCGCACGACCTCCCGGCCGCATGGCCCACGACGCCTGAGGGGCAGCTCTCGGGGTACGGGCTGTTCTGGGGCCTGCTCATCGGCGAGCTGATGGTCCTGGTCGTGCTCGCGGTCTTCGCCCTGGGCACGCTGGCGCGGTGGCGGGTGGTGCGGGCCACCCGCGGGCAGAAGTCCGCGGAGGCGGGGGCGACGGCGTTCGCGACCGAGTCGGGCGGCGCGGCCGGCTCCGGCGCGGCTCCACCCGCCGCGGCCGACCTCACAGAAGCGATCGGTCAGGCCCCCGAGCCCGGCCACCCCCACACCGTCGCCACCGTTGCCTCCACCGTCCCCACGGTCGCTTCCCACGTCGCGACGGAACCGCAGACGGCCCCCCTCGCGGAGGCCACCGTGCCCGCCCCCCGTGCCCCGCGCGGCCCCCTCGTCGTCTACGGTGACCCGCCCACCCGCCGGTCCTCAACCGTCCAGGCCATCCGGGACGCCGACGGCCCCGCGCTCGTCGTCACCTCCGACCCCACCGTGTGGGCGGAGACCAAGGACGCCCGTGCCAAACTCGGCCCCGTCCTCGTGTACGACCCCGGCCACCTGTGCGACACCCCGGCACGCCTCCACTGGTCGCCCGTCTCCGGCTGCGAGAACGCCGACACCGCCGCCGCCCGGGCAGCCGCACTGCTCGCCCCCGTCCGTCCACGTGCCCGCCTCGACGCCGCGGTCGCCGACACTGCTGAAACGCTCCTGCGCTGCTGGCTGCACGCCGCCGCCGTGGACGGACGCCCGTTCAAGCAGGCCCACCGCTGGGCGCAGGGCAACAGCGCCGAACCCGTACGTGTCCTCCGTACGCACCCCAAGGCCGCCTCCGGCCTCGCCGGCCTCCTCGAGTCGGCGCTCACCGCACACCCCGAACGCCGTGAGATCGCCCAGGAACTGACGGTCCGCACGCTGGCTTCACTGGCATCCGTACATATCCGCGAAGCCTGCACACCCAATCGAGCGGATTCGCTCGCCCTGGAATCTTTCGTGGACGAGGGGGGCACGCTTTATGTGGTGGGTGAACCGATCGAGGATCCCCGCACCCGCCCGGGCGCGATGCCCCTGCTGACCGCCCTCACCTCAAGCGTGGTCGAGCACGGCCGCCGCATGGCCGCACGGTCATCCGACGGTCGGCTCGACCCACCACTCACGCTGGTCCTCGAGGACGTGGCCGCCGTGGCCCCGCTGCCCATGCTTCCCGGGCTGCTGGCCTCCGGCTCGGACCAGGGCATGCCGACCCTGGCGCTGCTCCGCTCCCGCGAACAGGGCAGGGCCCGCTGGAGCGAGCCCCTCACCCGCTAGCTGCCCCGCAGATGCCGTCCCCCACGGTTTCCGTTGCCGACAGCCGCCGTTGCCGATAGCCGCCGTTCCCGCCGCATCGCGCCGTACAACCCTTTTCCCTCACGCGTGGTCAAACGGGGCACCGGAAAGGAACGGGCCCTTTCCGGCACACCCCCGCACCCGCCCGGTCATCCTTGAACCAAGGAGCCGCTCGTGCGCAAGTACCGTACGGCCGCTGTCGCCGCGGCCTCGTTTCTCCTGATGGCGGGAGCGGTCATCGCCGCTCCCTCGGCTTACGCCGGTGTCCCCGGCGGGACGCACGCAAGTGACCGCAACAGCGATTTCAACGGTGACGGCTACGAGGACGTGCTCGTCGGCGCGCCGGGCGGAACCGTGAGCGGGAAGAAGGGCGCGGGGTACGTGACCGTGCAGTACGGCGGGTCCACGGGTATCGGCACCCGCCGGGCCGCCGTCGTCAGCCAGTCCACGTCCGGGGTGCCTGGCGCCGCCGAGACGGGCGACGGCTTCGGGAGGGCAGTGGCCACGGGCGACCTCGACGCGGACGGCTACGACGACGCGATCGTGGGCATCCCGGGCGAGGACATCGGCACGGTGCAGGACGCGGGCGGCATCACCATTCTGTGGGGGTCGTCACGCGGGCTGTCCGGTGCGAACAGCGACTGGCTGGAGACCGCGGAGCCTGCGGCCGGCGAGAGGTTCGGCAGCGCGCTCGCCGCGGCCCGCTTCAGCCCTGACACCCCGGGGGACCAACTGGCGGTTCTGCAGCGGGACGACCTCGAACTGTACGCGTACGAGGCCGTCCCGCAGCCGCAGTCCGCGCCGCTGCGGCGCACTGCTCACAACCGCCTCTCCGCCGGGGCCCAGGCGCGCGACATCCTGCCCAAGTCCCTGACCACCGGGGACTACGACAACAACGGTCTCGCCGACCTCATCGTCTCCGGAGTCACCGCGGGCCCTGAGGAGCCGGGGCACGGCTGGTCGTCCTTCTTCTCCGGTCAGGTGCAGGGGCTGGTGTACGAGCGTGATCTGCGCGGCGGTCCGGTGACGGCATCCGGCGACATCAACAACGACGGCTACGACGACCTCGTCACCGGTGAGCCGCACAGCCCCAACGACGGTGGCGACTGGCTGACCGGCGGCCAGGTCGGCGTCTACTACGGCAGCCCCGACGGACCGCTCGGCATCGACGGTGCGGGCAGTCCGCCGCAGTGGTGGACCCAGAACTCGCCCGGAGTTCCCGGCACGGCCGAGCGCGCCGACGGCTGGGGCACGGACCTCTCCGTCGCCGACACCAACGGCGACGGGTACGCGGACGTGGCGATCGGTGCGGCCGGCGAGGACATCGGCACGGTCGCGGACGCGGGGGCGGTGTGGATACTTCGCGGCTCGGCCGGCGGCCTGACCGCCACCGGCGCCAAGTCGTGGGACCAGAACTCCGCCAACGTGCCAGGCACAGCCGAGCGGGGCGACCGCTGGGGCGGCCAGGTCAGGTTGACGGACCCGAACCGGGACGGCCGCTTCGGCCTGCTGGCCTCGGCCCCCGGCGAGAACACCAACGACGGTGTCGTGTGGGTGCTCTCGGCCGGCTCGGGCGGGGTCACGGCCTCCGGCTCGTGGACGTACGGCGCCGGCTCACTCGCCGCCCCGTCGGTCGACGCCATGTACGGGGCGGCGATCGACGAGTAGGCCGGGAAAGCCGGGAGACGTCTGGCCGTCGTGTGAAGCGCGGGGGCGCCGGAGTTCCAGCTCCAGCTCCCGCGCCGTCGGATCCCCGGGCACCGGGACCGTCTCCCCACCGGGAACGAACCCGAAGCGCCGATAGAAGGCCCGGGCCCGCGGGTTGCCCTCGTGCACGTACAACCGGACCCGCTCGACCCGCGGCTCCTCCAGCGACCAGGACCACTCGACCGCGGCCCGGAACAACTCGTCGGCCAGGCCCATGCCACGGACCTCCGGCCGTACGAACACCCCGACGAGATGCGTCTGGTCGACCGTTGCCGGGGCGCCGAACCGCGGCTCGTCCTGCGTCCGTTCGACCAGCACGGTCACCGTGCCGTCCCACCGTCCGTCAGGCGCCTCGGCGATGAACTGACCGACGAACACCCCGGCCGCGGCATCCCTCGTACGTTCGCGCCAGAAGTCAGGCGTCCGTTCGAGACCCTGCTCGTACGTCTCCAGGAAGGCGACCGGCGCTGCGGGGTCCTGAAGTGCGGCGAGCCGGAGGTCCCGCGCCTTCTCCCATTCGTCGGCACGTAGCGGCCGTATGAGGTGCTCCATGCGCACAGCCTGATCGCTCACTCCGTGATCGGCAACGCCATTTGATGCTGAACGCAGAAAAGCCCCGGACCAAAAGGTCCGGGGCTCCCCGCAATAATTGTTCGGCGGCGTCCTACTCTCCCACAGGGTCCCCCCTGCAGTACCATCGGCGCTGAAAGGCTTAGCTTCCGGGTTCGAAATGTAACCGGGCGTTTCCCTAACGCTATGACCACCGAAACACTATGAAGATATCGAACACCCGCCGGCCATGGGCATGGGTCTGTTCGTTACTTCAGAACTAACACAGTGGACGCGAGCAACTGAGGACAAGCCCTCGGCCTATTAGTACCAGTCAGCTCCACCCGTTACCGGGCTTCCACATCTGGCCTATCAACCCAGTCGTCTACTGGGAGCCTTACCCC
>NZ_JBEOXF010000022.1:0-109814 GCF_040296405.1 Streptomyces sp. NPDC002133
CTGGGCAGACCAGCGGACACAACCTGCCCTCACCCGGCCACCCGACCCGAAACCGATCAAAAGACCACTCTCAAACCACCTCGGTGGATCAAGGCGTACGTCCAGCAGTCCGAAAACGTCGGACGAGAAGGAGGTTCGATGTAATTCGGGCGACAAGTTCAGGGCAGCCAGCCGGTGCAAGTCCGGTCCGAGGAGACGCCAGAGTCCTCGGTAGCGGGGCTCCCGGCATCGGTCGAGAGGCCGGTGTCGAAGTGGAGCGACGATCACCCCGTGGGGGTGCGCAACTGACCGGTCCGCAACATCAAGTGAAGCCTGCAGCGTCGTTAGCACCGACCCGCGTGAGCGGGGCCAAGGAGGAGCCGAGCCCGTGCCTTAGAGGGCGAAGGCCATGGAAGATGCCTGGGAATCTGGAGCGGGCGTTGAGGAACCTCCCGGCGTAAGGGGCGTGGAACGGTCAGAAGGGTGTCCTGGGAACTGGAGAGGGCCTCCTCGGCCCCGGGTCTGCGGCCCGGGAAGCAGGGCCCGCCTATAACCGGTGGAGCCGGGAAGTGGCGGGCTGTCGAGAGGCAGTCGGAGGGGGTCGTAGTAGTGCTGATCGGCGGGACAACACAACCCGTCAGGAGCGAAGGGCCCCTGCTTCATCGATGCGTGTCGCGTGTGAGGAGGTGGCTCGGGTGAGTGCCGGAATGGCTAGTTCCGCCCGCCGGGAGGAAGGCGTCGCACGACTGGATGGCCGGCCTTTGGACAAGGTCCGTGCCTTGCAGTGGACGCTCTACCGCTGTGCCAAGCAAGATCCTGAACGTCGGTTCCATGCCCTGTACGGCCATGTCTCCCGCAGAGATGTCTTGTGGCGGGCCTGGTCCGGTGTGTGTGCGAACCGGGGTGCTCCCGGCGTGGACGGGGTGACCGTCGATGCCGTGGCCGCCGCCGGGGTGGAGGAGTTCCTCCGCGACTTGTCGCAGCAACTGCGGGCGCATACGTATCGCCCGTCACCGCTGCGGCAGGTCCTGATCCCCAAGCCGGGGCGGCCGGGGGAGTTCCGGCCGCTTTCGATTCCCACGGTGGCTGACCGGGTGGTGATGACCGCCGCGAAACTGGTTCTCGAACCGGTATTCGAAGCGGACTTTCTGCCGGTCAGCTATGGGTTTAGGCCCAAGCGGTCCGCGATCGAGGCGTGCGAGAGCGTGCGCGTGGAGGCGAACCGGGGCCGGGAGTGGGTGCTTGAGGCCGACATTCGCGACTGCTTCGGATCGATTCGGCATGACGCCCTCGTGGCCCGGGTGGCCCGGCGCGTCGTGGACGGCTCGATGCTGAAGCTGATCCGGATGTGGCTCCGGGCGGGGGTTCTGGAGGACGGGGCGACCGGCTCACCAGGAGCAGGGACCCCACAGGGCTCACCGATCTCACCGTTGCTCGCCAATATTGCTCTGCACGTCCTGGACGCTGCATGGCAGCGAGGCGGGCACCGGCTCGGGGTGCTGGTGAGGTACTGCGACGACTTCGTGATCCTGTGCCCGACCAGGGAACGCGCCGAGCAGGCGCGGGAACTGGCCGGGGCGGTGCTGGTCAGCCTGGGGTTGCAGCTGCATCCGGAGAAGACCGGCATCGTCCACCTCGCCAGGGGTGGGCAAGGTTTCGATTTCCTCGGCTTCCACCATCAGAAGGTGGAATCGTGGCGTCACCGTGGCAGGTTTCACCTGCAACGATGGCCGTCTCAGCGGGCGATGGGGGTGCTGCGGGACAAGATCCGGGCGGCGACCGACCGTCGTCACGTGGGACGGTCGCTGTCGGCCGTGGTCGCCGACTTGAACCCGGTCCTGCGAGGCTGGGCGGCGTACTTCCGTAACGGCAATTCCGCCGGGAAGTTCTCTACGATCGACAGCTACGTCCACGAGCGTCTCGCGATCTTCGACAATCGCAAGCGCGGCATCCCGGGCAGAAAGTGGGGCAAGCGCCACGACGGCGCGTGGTTCGCCAGGCTCGGAGCTTTTCGCCTGTCTGGAAACGTGCGCAGGGTGGCGGTGCATGCCAGCCGGTGAACGATGTCGGTAAGCCGTGTGCGCGAGAAGCGCATGCACGGTTTGACGGGCGGGGGCTGGAAACGGAACCCTCACAGGCCACCGCGCCAGTCCCCGACCCTACTTAGAACCACACGGGGCGGCCGGGTCCGAAGCGAGGGAGACGAAGGCGAGAAAGCCGAGGATCGTGGGTACCACGTCGCCCAGAGCGGTGATCATTGCTCACTGGTTCCTTCCAGTGTTGCGTCGCTCGGGCACTGCTGAGTCTAGCGGGCCTCGGTCGGGACGAAGCGTGGTTCTGCACCCTGGAGAACCTCACATACCTCTCGCTCCCGGTAAGTACTGCTTACCGGGAGCCCGAAGTCGTCGTAGCGGTCGGCGCGGGGGTCGGGCCTGGTCCCTGGGCTGTCTCTCCGGCGCCGTCTACGCCGAGGAGGAGCGCGAGGACGGTGATGACGCCCACCGCCGTTCCGATGGCACCCACCAGGTCTCCCCGGGTCGGGGCACCGGAATGGGTCTGAGCGGTGTGTCTGTAGACGGCGAGCCCGACGAGGCAGCCGATGACCAGGATCATCACGGCCTGGGGAGCGATCTGTACGGTCATCGCTGGCCCGCCTCGCAGAACCGCGGCCGACTGATCTTCCCGCTCGCCGCGAGCGCGCGAGCGGTACTACGGAGCCGGCGGAGCTGCCCCTCGACCGCACGGGCGCTTAAGCCGCCCAGCAGAAGGCCGATTTCGCGCTGGTTCAGCTCCGGGCGCCGCAGCATCAGTGTGCAGATGGCCGCGGCCTCGGGGGTGGCCTCGTCCAGTATCCGCCGCAGCGTGTCACGCGAGGCGACCGTCTCGGCGGGGTCATCGAAGAGCCTGAGCTGACCGGGGAACACGGCGCCGACCTCGGCGGAGTTGAGCAGTCCGGAGGCCATCACTTCCACTTCCCGGCGCCGCTTCCGGGACCAGGTCTTGAAAACGTCGCCGAATGCCATGACACATCCGCCCACGAAGAAGGTGAACATGCTGGCGCCCTTGTCCGGGTTCCATTCGCCGCCGCGCAGCGAGCGCTCCAGAAAGCGGGGGGCGGCCGCCGCGATGCTGTCCACCGCCAGGGCTTCGCGCACCTCTGAGGTCCGGGCGAGGATGGACAGTTCGGCCTCCGAGGCGTCGAAGGCGACGTTGTACCGGTGGCAGTGCTGGGCGATGACGCCTGTACGCATCCATGCCGTCAGGGTGCGGATGCCGTATGTCCACAGCTCCTGGGCGAAGATCTCGTAGCGCGGCCCGTGGAACTCCGCCCGCAGCAGCTCGTCGTACAGCTGCCGGTCCTCCTCCAAGGGCAGGGGAGGCGGATCCTCCCCGCCCTCGAATGGGATCTTCACTTTCAGTTCGGCCTCGTCGCCACCGGTGATCACTTTGAGCAACACCAATCCTCGCACTGTGATTTTAAGGTCGTTGGCGACTCATATGGCTGCGAGGACTTGTGACCCCACGCTTCCGCTGCGACTTTTTCCGGCGCTGCCGATAATTTCCTGGCGCTGCCCTTCGGCGGCCGGCCCAAGCCAGGACGCGGACCTGGCTCAGCCGACGTTGGCTCCCTGGACGTCTCCACTGACCGCGAGCCTGTGTCTGGACTCCGGATAAGCTCACATATCCAGGTCCGGAGTGACAGGCGTAAATGTCAGATGCCGTACTGACAAAAACTCTTGTCGAGCCGTTAGGTGACAGGAAGACTTGTCACATGACGCTGTCGATGAAGGACGACCCCGACTTCTGGACCCGGATCTTGGCCCTGCGCGAGCCCGCCTGGCGCGAGCCCGGCGAGGACGACCTGCTGAACCTGCAGGACGACATCTTCGAGGCCGTGCAGCAGCTGGCCTCCCGCATCTCCCTGCGCGCGCAGGACTACCGCGCCGCCGGCCAGGACCTCCCCGACGCCGCGATCGCCGCCCCCGACTACCAGCTCGCCGTCCTGCGCGCGCTGCACACGGCGCAGCGCACCATCGACACCTTCGCGGCCACCGCCGCCAAGAACGCCGGCCACACCGGCGCCAGCTACACCAAACTCGGCGCCGCCTGGGGTGGCATCACCCGCCAGTCCGCCCGGCTGCGCTGGCCCGACGCCGTCCACAAGCGGGGCACCGCGCCTCAGCCCATCGAGCTGGAGCTCGCCGGAGGCCACGCCGAGATCTCCGAACTGCCGGACGGCGCCGGGTACACCTGGGAAGCGGTCGGCTACGACGAGGCCGTGGCAGAGGAGAACGAGGCCTGCGCCACCGTGGCCGAGGCCGCCGCGCAGGCCGGCGCGTTCCTCCAGCTGCACGCCTACGACCACGCCGCCGCCCATGCGGCGTGCACCCGGCCGCACGTCACCGGCGACGGCTACGTCGACTGCGACGGACAGCCGGTGTAGATCGGGACCCCCGCACGGCCGAGTCCGGAGGCCGGGGCGTGCCCTTGGTCGATCTGGGCGGCTGCGACGGGCAGCCGCCGTGGACCGACCCCATGCGCGCGATTCGCCGCCGAGCGCCGCCGGGCCCGCCGGCTGCTGCGGCACGCCATGCGCCGCTACAGCGGCCACAGCATGCGTCGCGGACCGCGCCCTGGTCCTCATGCACTTCGCGGTCGCCGGCCGCCGACACGAACTCGCCGCCAACCGGGTCCACGACTACGCCGAGACCCCCGGCGGCATCCAGGCCGACATGCGGGTCTCCAAGATCCGCCCCCGCGTCGTCCCCGTTCCCTACGGCAGCCGCCCCTCCATCTGCCCGGTCCGCGCGTGGACCGCGTGGAAGGAGGCCGCCGGGCTCGACGACCCCGACGGGTACGCATGGCGCCGCCTGCACAACCGATGGCACACCCTCATGGAGGGCGGGCTGCAGCCCGAGTCCATCGGCGACGTTGTCACCCGCGCCGGCGAGCGTGCCGGGATCGAGATCCGCTTCACCGGCCACTCCCCCCGCCGCGGGCTCGCGACGTCCTCCCGTCTGAAGGGCCACGACCAGATCGTCATCGCCAAGCAGGGCGGCTGGGCCCCGCACTCCAAGGTCCTCGCCGGTTACCTCGAAGTCGTCGACCAGTGGGAGGACAACGCCCTGCTCGGCGTGCTGTAGAGCGGCGGGACATGTCACCTGCGTTCCCGGGGCTGTTCGGCTCACCAATGCGTACCGGTTCACTCTCCGCCGTGAATCTACGCAGTCGATGGGTTCTGAGCCTGCAACCTTGTCGGCGAAAGGTGAGCGTGGATTCGATGCTGCTGCCGAATGACCTGCGTTTTCAGCGCATCCGGTCCTAGACGGGGGTCCTTAGTAGTCTGGATCTACCACTTCCGCCGGCACCGGTGATGAGGGTGTGCGGGACGGGTGGACGGCGTTCGGCCGGACCGCACGGATGGGGGCATGCTCTTCGCGGGGGCGCCGCCGGGGCGCCAGCGGAGGGGGGAGGGGGCCATGGCCGAGCGGGTGATGACCCGGGATGAGTCGATCGAGTACCTGCTGCGGCGCTCCCAGCGGCGCGACGATGTCTTCCCGATCCGCCGGGAGTTCATCCAGGCCCGCGTCCAGGGTCAGTACGGGGAGGAGCCGACCACCGGGCCGGGGCCCCTGTCCAAGCTGTTGCGGGCCCCATACGCCCTGGAGTTGCTGCTGCTGGTCTACGCGGTCACCACCGGCGGCGACTACGGCGTCACCGAGCGCTCGCAGCTATGGGGACGAGCAGCCGGCATCTACATGCTCCCCGACCAGAAGGCGAGCATGGCCGTCTCGCGTCAGTGGCATCACCTGGAGAAGCTGGGTCTGATCGAGCGTCGGCAGCACGGCCACCTCAAGCGCATCGTCAAGCTCCGAGAGCGCGGGCGGGTCGGGGGGATCACGCTGCCCTACACCGCCCCCACCGGCGCGAGGGGCGATGTCTACTTCCGAGTCCCCTTCTCCTACTGGCGCGACGGCTGGCACCAGACGCTGGGGATGCCGGGCAAGGCCGTCCTGCTGGCTGCGATGAGCAGGAGGAAGGAAACCTTCACCCTCCCGCAGGACACCCGCGGCGCCCGGGCGCTGGGCCTGGGCCGTCACACGGTGGCGCGCGGCATCGAGGAGCTGCTGGGTCACAAGCTGCTGGTGAGGGCCGGGACCGACGAAGTGGTGAACGCGCGCACGATGCGCGGCTTCGAGTGGGTGCACACCTACCGGCTGGCCGCGCCGTTCGACCTGAATCTGAGCAACTCGGAGATCGAGCGCCTGGAGACCGAGCAGCTGGGACTGTTGCCGCCGGGGGGCGACGCCGACAGGCAGGCCGGACAGCCGGGATGACCGCCGCCGACCACCCGCGATCGCAGGGCCGAGGACCGCCGGTCGCGGCCGCCGGCCAGTGGAACCGTACGCCGGCTACGTCTGGCGGCTACATGATCGACGCGCTGCGGACCGGCGCCGTGATCCGGTTCGACCCTGCGGAACGTTGACGCGAAAGAGGGTTCGCGCCTCAAGGTCAGCACGGCAACACACAACGTGTGTACGTGACTTCGGTCACGCCCTGGAGGGGGCGGTGGTCGCCCAATTGTCATCTCGGCGGCCGACCGGAACTGCTCTGAGCTGCGCGAATACTGACTGGCGGTGCTCGGGACGGAGCACAACAACCACGCTACACAACCGCCGGAAAAGTGTTCCCCCCGCTCGAGCCTGACGGGCTGTCGGGCCCCCTGAAGGGAGACGGGTGCTCGTGTCGGCTCTACCAGGACTGCGTACGCTTCTGCTCTGACCAACAGCGCGGTGAAACAAGGACATCCGGGCCGAGATTGACGCCGGTTGCGGTTGCCAAGAATCACCACCCGCGCCAACGGGACGTTGTCGGTCATCACGTAGTCCGATGCCCGTCCTCGACACCAGGAGGCAAAAAACAGTGACCCCCCGCGCCAACGGGGGGCCACCTACGTAGTCCGACAGCCCGCCACCCGACTCGTGCTCCTGCCAGAAGCCGACATCAAGATTGGATCGAAGCCATCAGCGCTGGAATCGAGACTAAGGGGCTGCACGCCCTGAAGTCACACAGGGGGACTCCATTGCGTCTCTTCCCCCACAGGATGCTCTCTGCCGTCGCCCCCTTCGGCGGTGACCGGTGATGCTCACGCTCCTCGTCGGCCTCGCGTTCGGCGGAGCCGCGGTCTACGCGGCCTACCGAGACCAGAAGCTGGGTGCAGCCATAGTGGTCGGCCTCACCGTGGTGACCGTCTTCTTGCTCCTCATGGAGAAGGACCCCTCCTCGGCCACACCGCAGACGGTGGCCCCGTCGACACCCATGACGACGCCGACGCCCCCCGCGCAGTCGAGACCGCCCGCTCCGTAGGAGGCCCTTCCCATGCGCGTGCCCGGTCCACGGGCACGCGCGGCAGCCGTGGCTCGTGCCTCGTCACCGTGGTGTGCGGAGCGCGAGCCACGGACACGTCACACCCGCGTCAGCAGGTGGCCAGCACCTGACCGCCGCCAGCTCGAGCTGCAGCTGGCCGAGGACGTCGCCGAGGAGGCCCGCGCCCTGCTTAAGGCGAAGGCCAAGGACAGCGTGGGTGACCGCTCACATATCCGGGCTATACCGGCCAAGACAGCCGGTCAGGCCGCGCCGTGCTCCAGGGCACCTGCGACGTCGCTGGCGAGTCCGTAGCCAGGGCTGTCGTCGAGCAGCTGCTTGCGCTTGTTGTAGCGCTGCGTGGTGCGGGAGTCCTTGTGGTCGGCCCACGCCTGGACCTTGTCGATCCGCGCGTCCTTCTTTGCCAAGGCGTGCGTGATGGCGTCGACCTTCACGCCGTGCGGCGGGTGGTTGACCTCGCCGAGCCCGGCCCGCTTCGCCAGCGAGTTCATCAGCCGCCACACCGCCGGTTCGTCGAGCTGGCCCCCGGTCGCCGTCTCGAACAGCCAGCCGTCGGTGCGGCCGCCTAGGTGGTCCTGCAGCGCGTCCCACGCCACGGGCGGGATCGGCTTCTTCTTCAAGGACCCGCCCTTCACCTTCACCCGCAGGACGTGGTGACCCTTGTCGTAGCCGAGGTCTTCCACTCGCGCATTCAGCAGGGAGTCGATCCGCAGGCAGCAGGTATAGAGGACGAGCAGCAGCGCGTACGCGCGCTTGCGGTAGGCCGCGACCCGGTGCCGGTCTCGGGCCGTGATCAGCAGCTTGATCCACTGCTCTTCGGTGTAGCCCTCGGTGGGCGAGTAGTCCGGGTCGATGACCGGGCGCTGAACGGCGTCGAAGGGGTTCTTCACCCCGTCCTCGCTGACCATGTCGAGGTACGTGAAGAACGAGCTGGCCGCCGACAGCGCGTTCGCCCGCGAGGCGTCCGAGTACGGCTCGCCGGTGCGGGCCAGCTCGCCGCGCTGGCCGCCCTTGACCCGCACCCAGGTGGGTGCGGTCTCCAGGTACTTGGAGAAGGTGTCGGCCAGCATGAACTTGACGTGCAGCGGGTGCGTGCCGTGGTCCCGGGCGAACTCCTCGAAGACCTTGAAGCCGCGCGCGTACGCGCGCTGCGTGTTCTCCGAGCGCTGGTGAGCGACCCATCCGGCCGCGAGCGTCGGCAGCGGATCGTCCTCGCCGTACAGCGTGATGAGGAAGTCGTACAGCCGCCGGGCATGCAGCGGCCAGTGCTCGCGCGGATCGGCGAAGGCCGTGGACAGTGCGGCTGTCCCGCGCGCGACCGGGACTGTCATGATGGGACCTCCTCGGCGAGCTCGGGCGCGTCGACGGCCGGGTACAGCTCCCGGTACGCCTCAAGGTGTTCTCTGTAGTGGGCTCGGCCAGCCGCGGTGAACACGTACCGGCCCCGGACCGGACCGTCCCACTCCCAGTCGAGGTAGCCGCGCTTGTTGTACTGCTCGTACCCCACACACAGGTACAGGTGGGCCTCGCCTGGCAGTCGGCCGAAGCGGTGCCCACCACCCTCGGCGTGGGCGAGCGCGGCCATCTGGCGCCACAGGTGCTCCGACAGAAGCCCCCGCGGCGGGCGTGGCCGGGTGGAGACATTCAGGCCCGTGCGCGCGGCGGCACGGCCGGCGCGGGTGAGCCAGACGTGCACCGGGTCGGAGATGAAGCCGGGCGCGGTCTGGGTTTCGATCAGTCCCCGGCTGCGCAGCGCGGCCAGGGTTGACCCGGCGCCGCTGTCATACACCCCTTCCGCCCGCAGCCGCTCCGCCACGGGCGCGTGCGGGTCGTTGAAGTCGATTCGCCGCCAGACCCGGGCCGGGGTGTTGCTCCAGTGGCCCCGCGCGCCGAGGCGACGCCGCGCTTCCTCCTTTACGTGGTCCTGCTCGAACAGCACCCGCAGATAGGTCTGCTGCCGTTCGTTGAGCTCGTCCCAAGCACGCTGTGCCGCGGTTGAAGTCACAAGTCCTCCAGGAGTGCGGCCTGGTCGCGGCAGCCCTGGCACAGGGCTGGCGTCCCGTCGTCGTCTCCCTCGACGGGCCAGATGCGCCTACACCCGGCGCAGGGGGCGAGTTCGGATCGGCCGAAGCGGGTCGCGCAGGTGAAGCAGTACAGCAGGTCTGCTCCCGGGGCGTCGGCGAACGCGACGGCCTCGGAGAAGGTCTGCGCATCGCACTGGGGACACGCGTGCACGAGGTCGGGCAGATCGGGATGCCCGTACAGGTAGTCGGCCAGCAGCCCATCAGGCTCGGACCATGAGGCGCTGCAGAAGTGGCATTCGCCGCCTCCCGGCACCAGTACCAGGGCGCGCTGGTCGCAGTCGGGGCAGTTGACGGTCCTACTCACGTGATCCTTGAGCGCTCCGCGCAGCCGGTTCATGCGCCGCGTGATGTAGGACGCGATGCTGTTCAGTCCCTCGCGCACCCGAGCCATGTCATCGTCGATCTCGGTACGCTCCTCGAGGCTGAGCAATGGCAGCAGCTCCTCGTCGAGGAAGCGCACGAGGAAGTCAAGGACGGCGCCGGCGCGTGCCTCGACCGCTTTGGCGTTGTGGGTCAGACCGTAGTGCTGCAGAGCGTTGCGATCCTTCGCCAGATCCTTCAGCGCCCGGTGGTCCTTGTCGTCGATGGCGATGTCGGCGACGTTGCGCAGCCGCTCCACGGCGGCGTCGGTGCCACAGCTTTCGAAGTCTGCTTCGTGGTACTTCTTTGCGGTCGCCTGCCCGGGGTCCTTGAACACCAGGCTCCAGTGCTCGCGCTGCAGCCGGGCCTTGAGCAGCACCTCAACCGCCGCCTGTAGATGCAGCACCGCGTACTTGATTTCGCCGGGGGCCGACCTCGGACTCGTACTCGTCCAGGTGGTCGATGACGCTGACGACGTAGTCGACGCCGTTGCGGATCGGCGGGAAGTCCAGCTGTGGGGGCGAGGAGGCCCGCCGCCAGACCGGCGCGAAGGTGCGACCGACGATATCGTCCGACTTTTCGTCAGTTTCCACGTGAATCCCCCTCAATTGGCGCGCGTGACGCCCTCTCAGCAACGCACAGGATAACCGTAATTATCCTGTGTGTTCGTTCTGGTCACCCGGACGGGCGGATGTCGGACTGCGCCCAAGCGCCGTCGAGTGCTGACGTGTCGCTCCGGCCGCGAACCGTCCGTCAAACGTCAGGCTATCCCTGACGAATTGCTGCCGTCAGGGGTAGCCTGACGACATGAGTGATGAAGAGAGCCTCGCCCCGCGGGTGGGCGTCACCACGTCCGAGTCGAGACCGGCGACGCTGCCTTCGCTCGACGAGGCGTACGTCGCCCACGCCGACGCCCTCAGGCGCCTCGCCGCCGACGCTTTGCGTGACATCCCGCTGGAGCTACGCGCTCGACCGTGAGCACGGCGGCTTCCTGAGCGCGGCCCTGCACCTGCGTTACCTGGCCGACGTCCTGGTGGAGAAGGCCGTCATCGTCGAGAAGGAACGTGGCGCCAGCTGGACCGACATCGGCAACGCCGCGGGGATGACCAACCAGTCCGCCCACGAGAAGTGGGGCACCGCGGTCGGAGCCTGGACGGTGGTCAACCAACGCCGCCACCCCGCCGAGTTCGGCTCCGCCCACCTCGCCCGCCGTATCGACGAGTGGTACGCCGAGCTGCACCCGGACGAGGAACACGCCATCACAGCCGGGCTCACGTCGACCGACCCCACGCGCGGTGTCGCCGAGGCCCAGACCGCCGCCGCCCACCGGGTCGCTGCCCGGCTGCTGTACGCCCGGCTGGACGAGCTGAAGAAGGAGAACACCGCGGCATTCAACACCGCATTCGAGGCCACCGGCACCGACGGCCAAGCCGCCGCCCGCCAGCACTGGGCCGACACCCACACCGCCCAGGCCGAGGTCTACGAGCAACTGGCGATCGCCGAGCCGACGATCGCCGACGAGCACCGCGCCCGCGCCAAGAAGCAGCGCGAGCTCGCTGCCTCTGTCCTCACCCCCGGCCCAAGCAGGCCCACCAACGAGGAGACCGGACAGTGAGCAACCGCGGCTGTCCGTCGCAGTCGGCGTAGCCGTCGACGGTGCGGTGCGGCTCGATGCAGCCCGCGTGGGCGCGGTCGGGGTCGTAGGCACCCAGCCACCACAGCACCGGCTCGGGCACAGGTGACCCCGACCGTCTGAGCAGGGGCCCGGATTGACTGGGCCCCCTTGTCGTGCATGAGGGCCGCGCCCGCCGATTGCTGCCCGGTGTGCGGGACGTCCTCCACACGCTCTACTTCGGCGGTCAGGACTCGCCGGTGATGGTGCGCTTCGGTACGGCGGTGACCAGCCGTATCCAGCGCTCCGCCAGGTCCACCGCTGCCCCGTCCCGGGATTTGCGGCGCGGGCCGGACATGCCGTCGAGGCGACCAGTCCAGCCGTTGCGCCCGGAACGCGAGGTGCCGCCGTAGGTCGGTTCCACGTAACCGATGACTGTGTCGCCGCTGCGCAGGATCCACCGGTGGTTATCCCGGTGCTCCGGATGGCGGACCAGTTCTGCGGCGTCAACGATGACGCGGGCCTTCTTCTCCGACAGTTTCTGCGGCCGCGATGCCCTTGGGCATGGCCGTCACCGTCGAATCGTCACGTGATGCTTTGGCGGTGCGCGCCGACGGGCGGGTGGCCGGGGTGCTCCACCTCGAATCGTCACGTGGCGCGCCAGTGCTGGTGACCGCGGCCGGACCGGCCAATGCCGTGGTGGCGGCAGTGCGGCCCCGGTGGGCAGCCATGTCGATGACGGCCATGGTCGGGACCGGCTGGCGGCCTGGGATGCCGTGCAGGGCCTGCGCAGCGGGGGCGGCTTGGTGGGCACGGGCCGTGAGAACGACCGGGATCCGTGCCACTACGCCAAGGTCGAAGTCGTCGGCGGGCTGCCCGGCGGTCAAGGCGCCGGCCAGCCGCCGGGCAGCGAGTGCGAGCTGGTCGGCGAGCTCCAGCGCGGACACACCGTCGTACTGGGCGAGCAGGCTCTGTTCGTCGCCGGAGACGAGTCGGTGCGCGTCGCGCTGCTGCTGTCGGGCTCGATATGCCTTGGCCTGGCAGGCACGTGAGCAGTAGCGGCGGGCGCGCGGGCCACGCTGTGGGGGCAGATCTGCGCCGCACACCGGACACATCGTCATGGAACGCCCTCCCCGTTTAATCGTCACGTGACGTTTACAGCACCGTACCACTCCGAACCCCAATCCTCACGTGACGATTGGGTCCCGGCACCCGAAGGCCGGTCCCGATAGGGCCCGAAGGCGGTCGGGCTGCCTCGGGGGATCGCGTGCACGGGTCGGTCTACAGCGGCATTCCGTCGTGGTCGGCGTAGCCGTCGAGGGGTGCGGTACGGCTCGATGCAGCCGGCGTGGGCGGTGTCTCCTCGCCGACGCCGCCCGTCGCGCAACTCCTGCCCGGCGCGCCGGCCTCCAGGTGCCCGTGTCCAACAACCGGTTGATGCACACGCGGAAGATGCCGTCGAAGCACATGAGCTCGCTTCGGTCAGACGGCTTAATCGGCCGCGACTGTTCCGGATTTCCAGCGGCGGCCACGACCCGGCGGTGAGCGCCGTGATGGCCGCCGCCGTCACAGGTGAAGGACGACCAGGGCGGTGTCGTCGGTGGCACCGGCAGGTGGGATCAGGTCGGTCAGGAGGGCGTCGGCGAGTGTTTCGGGGTCGGTGCCCTGGTGGCGGGTGAGGGAGTCGGCAAGCCGGGCCAGGCCGGCATCGATGTCCTCGTGGCGGCGTTCGATCAGCCCGTCGGTGTACAGCACCAGGGTGGCCCCCTCGGTGAACGCGGTCTCGGCTTGGGGGCGGGAGACGTGTTCGGGGCGGGCGCCGAGCGGGGGATCGGTGGCCTGGTCGAGGAAGTCCACGGCGCCGTCGGGGTGCAGCAGGGCCGGCGGAGGGTGGCCGGCGCTGCTGTAGGTGATGGTGTGGTTGGTGCAGTCGATGAAGGCTGTTACCGCGGTGGTGGACTCCGCGCCGTCGATGGAGCGGGCGTACAGGCCGAGGGCTTCCAGGGCCTGGGCGGGGCCGTTGGCGACGCGGGACGCGGCGCTGAGGGCGCTGCGCAGCTGGCCCATGACTCCGGCGGCGGACAGGCCCTGGCCGACGACGTCGCCGACGGCTACCGCGATGCGGTCGTCGGGCAGGTGGAACAGGTCGTACCAGTCCCCGCATACGTTCAGGGCCCCGACTGCTGGGCGGTAGCGCGCTGCTGTGCGGTGATGCCTCAGAGGCCCGGGGTTGGGCAGCATCGCCTCTTGCAGGCACAGGGCGACTTTGCGTTCGCGGGCGTGGGCCTGGCGCAGGCGTTCGTTGATCTCGTGCAGTTCCCGGGCCCGGGTGTACAGCTCGGCCTCCAGTGTCGTCGCCCCGCCTCCGCGGGCTCGGCCACTGCGGGTGCGGACCAGCTCGGTGATGTCCTCCTCCCGGTGCAACAGCAGCGCCACCTGCCCGTCCGGGCCGAAGACGGGGACGTTGACCGAACTCCAGTACCGTTCCTCCCACACTCCGGGCCGGTCCGGGCACTGAACGTCGTAGCGGTGAGGCGTCATGACCTCGCGCTCCCCGGTGGCGGCCACCCGACGCAGCGAATCCTGTGCTTTGCGCATTCCGGTCGCGGCGGGGTCCTCGGGGTCGTCGGGGAAGGCATCACACAGGTAGCGGCCTACCACCTGATCACGGGTACGCCCCATGCCTCTCAGAAACGCCTCATTGACGTCGGCGTACACCAGGTCCGTGGTGAACAGGGCCACCATGCTCGGCAGTGCCTGGAATACCGCCTCGTAGTCGATCTCGGATGCGTCCACGATGCCACCTGCCCGCGACGCTATGTCGATCATTCCTCTTTCACCATAAGCACCAGCGGCGCTCCGGGCAGGTCAGCGCCCAGGGGACGCAGCCGCCAGGCGTGGGCACGGACGAAACCATATTGGTTACTTTCTGTACCGCAACTACTCACACCTGGAGTCTGTGACGGCGTCGTGCTGTCAGTCCCGTGGGTACGCTGCGGCGTATGCCTGCTCCCGGTAGTCCTGCTGCCAAGGTGAGCGGCTGGTCGATCTCCACGACGACCTGCGGGTTCGCGGCCAGCGCGCGGGCCCGCTCCTGGGGCATTGCCACGACCGCGGCCGGGGGGCAGGCCGGATGCGGCTCGGCGATCGCCCCCAACCCCCGTGAACGCGACGGCCGTACCTGCGTCAGAGGCTCCACATCGGGGTCCTCCTCGAGCTGCGCGAACAGTGCCGAGGCCTCGATCGGCGGTACCCCACCCGGAAGCAGGGCCAGGGGTCGGGGCGCCACCAGGAACCGGCCCCACCCTGCCGGCACACCCCGCCCCGGGACGTATCCCAGTGCCTGTGCCTCCCCGCCCGCAGCCGCCGCCGGCTGCTGCGCAGGCTCGCCCGCCGCGCCCTGCGCCCGCGGGGTCTTCCCGCCCTTGCCGTTGCCCGGCTTCATATCGTTGCCGCCCTGCTCACTCATTCAGCCAAAACCGCCGTCTCAACGTAAAGCGTCGTCGTACGCCCCGGATCTTCAGTGGCTGGCCGGGAAGCGGGTGTCCATGAGCTCCCCGGCCAGCGACCGCCGCGCCTTTGCCTCGCCCCGGCGCGGCGGGTATCCGGCCGGGCAGACGCCGCTCCCTCCAGGGAGAAAAGGGAACGGGCGCCGCCCGGCCGAAGGCTCACATGCCCAGAGGCGGCTGCTGCCCGAACCCGCCCTGACCCTGGCCCGGGAACTGGCCGAACTGCTGCTGGCCCTGCTGGCCCTGCTGCATCAAGGTCAGGATCGCCGTAGGCAGCGCCTGCTGCACGGACTGCTCCACCGCGCTGCGCACGCCCTGGAGCAGGGTGTGGTGCAGCGCGACAGCCAGGTACGGGTGCGCCTGGTGGGCCAAGCCCTGCTGCTGCAGCTGCTGCTGGACCTGCTGCAGCTGCTGCAGCGTCTGCTGCATGCGCTGCGCCACCTGCTGGCTCGCCTGCTGGCAAGCCTGCTGGATCGACTGCTGGACCACCTGCGCGATCTGCTGCTGGCCGAACTGCCCCTGACCCTGCTGAGCGAACGGCTGCTGCGGGCCGTAGGGCTGCTGGGTCTGCGGCTGACTGATCTGCTGGGGGGTGTAGACGGACATGCGGAACTCCTCCTTGAGCGCCGGAAAGCACGATGTACGGCACACCGAGGAGAGCCCGGCCGCCGCCACCGAGCAGCAAACCACCAACCGACTAAGAGCACATTCCGGGACATACCGCCAGGCGGCGGAGCGGCGCGGCCGTCGCGTTGACGATCTCCGCAGCACGGCTTCCGCCCTGCTCACAGGCGCGTCGACGGAGCCACGAAGCGTGGGGTGCTCTGGTCCTGTCGGGGCTGCAACGGGATAGTGTGTAAAGAACGCGTCAAGAGATGCGGGGTGTGCCGGGAAGTCTGGTCGGCGTCGAAGGGGCCCGTGTGCCCACATGTCGATGCCCCGGAGGTCCCGGATGCGTGCTGCCCGCCGTGAGCATTCTGTCTTTCTCGGTCTGCTGCCGTGGCCGGAGCGGGTGCAGGTGGCCCGGGCGCTGCGCACGGAGACGGTCGGCGGGCTGGTGCTGCTGGCGGCGGCCGTGGTGGCGCTGGTGTGGGCGAACAGCCCGGTCAGCGGGGCGTACGAACACGTGCGCGACTTCCACTTCGGGATATCGGCGCTCGGCCTGGACCTGTCGGTGGGGCACTGGACGGCGGACGGGCTGCTGACCGTCTTCTTCCTGGTCGCCGGGATCGAGCTGAAACGCGAGCTGGTGGTCGGCGAGTTGCGGACCCCGGCCACCGCGGCCCTGCCGGTGGTCGCCGCCCTGTGCGGCATGGCCGTGCCCGCCGCCCTCTACCTGGTCACCACCGGCATCGGCGGCGGGAGCCGGGCCGGGTGGGCGGTGCCGATGGCCACCGACGTCGCTTTCGCGCTTGCAGTCCTCGCGGTGCTCTCCACCCACCTGCCCTCCGCCCTGCGGGCCTTCCTGCTCACCCTGGCCGTGGTCGACGACCTGGGCGCGATCCTGGTGATCGCCGTCTTCTTCACCGCAGACCTCAACCTGCTGGCACTCGGCGGGGCGCTGGCCGGGCTGGTCGTCTTCTACGTGCTTCAGCGGTGCCGGGTGCGGGGCTGGTGGTGGTACGTGCCGCTGGGTGTGGCGATCTGGGCGCTGATGTACAACGGCGGCGTGCACGCCACGGTGGCCGGCGTGGCGATGGGCCTGATCCTGCGCACCACCCGCGATGAGGGCGAGAACGCCTCCCCGGGCGCGCGGACCGAGCATCTGCTGCGGCCGGTCTCGGCCGGGGTGGCGGTGCCGCTGTTCGCCCTGTTCGCCGCCGGGGTGAGCATTTCGGCCGCCGCGTTGGGCGAGGTGTTCACCCGCCCGGAGCCGCTGGGCGTGGTCCTCGGGCTGGTCGTCGGCAAGACGGTGGGAATCTTCGCCGGCACTTATCTCGCTGCCCGGTTCACCCGGGCCCGGCTCAACCCGGATCTGGCCTGGGCGGACGTGTTTGCCCTGGCGGTGCTGGCCGGGATCGGCTTCACCGTCGCCCTGCTGATCGGCGAGCTCGCCTTCCCCGACCCGGCCGACGCCGAGCACATCAAGGCCGCCGTCCTGCTCGGCTCGCTCATTGCCGCCACGGTGGCCGCGCTTCTGGTCAAGCGCCGCAACGGGGTCTACCGCCGCCTGTGGGAGGAGGAGACGCGGGATGAGGATGCCGACGGCGTCCCCGACGTCTACCAGCAGGCCAGCCCCGGGCATGGTCGTGCCGCGGGCGGGAACTGAAGGAGGCCCGGTCATGCGTGCACGGGATCTCGCCGAGCCCCACCCCTTCGTGACCACCGATGACGACGCCATCGACGCGGCCCGGATGCTGGCCCAGCAGTCGCTGCCCGCCCTGCTGGTCCTGGATGCCGACGGGCAGCCGCACGCCATCGTGCCCGGCTCCCAGCTCATCCCCGCCTACATCGCCGAAGACCCGGCACTGGCCGGGGTCGTGGCCGAGCAGCACGACGCCGAGCTCGCCGAACGCCTCGCCGGGCTCACCGTCGCCGAGTGGACGCCACGGCGCCTGTATGCGCCGCCGGTTAGCGGGCCCGACGCGCGCCCCATGGAGGGCGCGGCCCTGATGTCCCGTACCCACAGCCCTCTGGTCGCCGTCATCGAACGCGACGACACCCAGGTGACGGTGCTCGGCACGGTCCCCGCCGCCCGCCTCATGCAGCACTTCCTCCAGGCGGCAGCATGAACAGCACCGCCAACGCGATCCTGCCGGTGGCCATCGTGATCGCCGCGCTGGTCATCAAGACCGCGCTCAGCGAGATCCGCCGACCCGGCAGCGCCCGCCGGCAGTGGGCGTTCGCCGGCAATCGCCGGGCCCTGGCCGCCGGAGCCATAGCAGCCGCGGCCACCCTCCTGCTCGGCTGGCCACAGACCGGCCCCGCCGCCATCGCCTGGGCACTCCTCATTGGAGCGATCACCGCCCACCTGGTGCACCAGGCCGCGAACCGTCCCTGACCACCAATCCCGCATGAGGAGCTGCATGTCCCAACGAAGCACCGGGGCCGTCCTGGCGACCGCAGGAGCGCCACTGACCCTGGCCGGGGCAGCGATGTACGTCCTGCCCGGCCCCGGCTTCCCCGTCCTGGTCATCGGCCTCGCCGCGCTCACCACCGGGCTCATCATGATCGCCGCAACCCGCCGCAGCTGACTGTCCCCGCCCCCGACACCACAGGAGCACTCGCACCCATGACTTGGCAGTGGACAGGCCTCGTTCTCTTCTCCCTCACCCTGCTGCCCGCCGGGCTGGCCATGGTCACCGGCCGCATGCCGGAGCGTCTGCGTGTCCGGCTTGCCCCGGCACGACCGCACGGCTGGGCTCTCCTGGCTATTTACACCGCAGCTCCGCTCAATGCGATTCCCCGTCTGGCCGGCGCCCCACCGGTGATTACCTTGGCCGCCACCGCTACTGCAGGGGCCATCGCAGCGGCTGGATGCGGATGCATCTTCGCGGCCGTCACCGCACACCGAGCAAGGAGCACTGCACTGTGACAACCACGCCTCGCTGGTGGCCCGGCATCAGGTCGATCGGCCTCTGGTGGGCCTTGCTCACCCTTGCGCTCTGGCTGCTGAGCCGCGCCGTGGACCAGCCCACGGGCCTCATTCCCTGTGCCGCCTCCGCCGCGCTGCTGGTCACCGTGGGAGAAACCGGCAACTGGTTACGCCGACAATGGCGCAAGCCCCCCGGCCCCCGTTCCTGACCCGTCCCCTGCGCGGTCTGTCGCCTCTTCATCATTTGACAGCAATCGTGCATGGCGGATCCTGCCCAGGACACCAGGCCCAGGCTTATCGGAGAGCCAGCGGGGGGCTCAGCCGGTTCATGCCACCTTGAGGTTCCCCCGAGATGTGGGGATGGGTGACAGAGGGTCAGATGGGTCTCAGGAGAGGAGCCCAGACGATGCCTGCACCGAGGAAGTACCCGCTGGAGTTGCGTGAGCGCCGGGGCACGGCAACGACTTGTAACGGTCCCTGTGCCAGGCTGTGGCACAGGGGGTGGAGCTTCAAGTTGCACGGCGCTATTGCGACCGCGCTGGGGACCGTGTTGTTGGTGTTGGCCGCGCTCACCTGGCTGCCTGGAACCTTGCCGCTGGCCGGGTCGAGATGGCCGATGGTGGCAACTGCCGTGCTACTCTTCCCGATCTTTATTGCTGCTCTGGTGCGTATGTTCCTGAGGCGCGCTGATCGGCACTCGGTTTGGCGGGCCTTCCGGTGTCTGCCTGGCAAGGCACAGACGGCACTGGGGGCATTGGCCATCTCGGGTGTTGTGCTGACGCTCTTCAGCGCGACTGGGGAAGGGAACTTGCAGGCGGCCGAGGTGAAGGACGGTCGGTATTTTGCCTTCGACACGACGCCGAATGCGCGCGGCACTGTCGAGATCTCCCAAAGTCAGTACCAGGCTGTCCTCGACAGCGATCAGCGCAGCATGTTCGGGATCCCAGGTCTACTCTTCGTCGGCGCTGCATACGTCGTCCTGGCAGCCGGAGAACTGCACCGAGCAGATCGTGGATGTGCTTCGGTCTCGGCCAGGGCGGCGGTGAGGTGCTCGATCTGGCCGCGGAGTTCACCGGCTCGGGTGGTGGCCTCGTCGTGGCGGGCCTGGAGGTCGGCGAGGAGTTCGATGACGTTCACGCGGCCAGCCCGAGGGTGTCGCGCCAGGCCGGGGTGGGACTGGTCAGGCGGCGGGTCATGTTCGCGGTGGAGGCCCAGTAGACGCGTGAGACGGAGGTGTCGGGCCGATGGTCGTACTCGCGGGCGAGTCGCCGGTGCAGCATCAAGGTGCCGTTGACCTGCTCGACGATCCACCGCTTCGGTTGCGGGACGAAGCCCTTGCCCTGATCATCCGGGTTGCGACGAACCACCTCGACGTCAATGTCCAACAGGGCGCCGTGGATGACGACTTCGTCCTTGAAGCCCTGGTCCACCAGGGCCTTCTCCAGCCGCATCCCGCATCGTTCGGCGGCCTGGTCGAGCAGAGCGGTACCGGCGGCGTTGTCATGTGCGGAGGCGGCCAGGACGACGACGCCGATGACCAGCCCCAGAACGTCCACGGCCAGTCCTCGCTTGCGCCCCGACACCTTCTTGTTCGCATCCAGTCCCGTCGTGGTCTTGGGGACACTGGCAGCCGCACGTACGGACTGCGTGTCGATGATCACGAGGGACGGGTCCTCTAACCGGCGGGCTCTCTCCCGTACCTGGCAGCGCAGGAGTTCCTGGATCCGCTGGTCCAGGCCGCCCTCGCGCCACAGGCCGAAGTAGTAGAACACCGCCGACCAGGCCGGCAGATCGTGAGGCAGATAGCGCCACTGACAGCCCGTCCGGTTCTGGTAGAAGATCGCGTTCACGACCTCCCGCAGGTCACAGGACCCGGGATCCCCAGTCGCCGACCGCGCCACTCGATCCTGCTTCCAGGCCGTGATCATCGGCTCGATCAACGCCCACTGCTCGTCCGATAAGTCGCTGGGGTACGGCTCTCTCTTCACGCCCCGCATCTCAACATGGACATGCCCAACCGGTGGTCCGGACGGCGATCAGTACCACGATCGAGCGATCACGAACCAAGGAAGATCGGACTTAACGCCCACTCAGTGCAGCCTATTCGTCGAGCATGTCGGTGGTGTTGTACTGGTCGTGCCTGATCCGGAAGGCTTTCAACTCTTCGCCGCCGCGCTGTGAGTACTCCGCCACCTTCTCGAAGTACTCCTCCCTGGGAGCTCCCGGTGTGAAGAGCAGCAGAAACGACACCGGGGCGTCGCTGTCGTTCTGGAAGGCGTGGAGCCCGCCGGGCGGCACGTAGAGGAAGTCTCCCTCGCCTCCTGTGACCCAGCGTTCGCCGTTGTAGAGCCGGAGCTCGCCGGACAGGACGTAGAAGGACTCGGAGATCGTACGGTGGAAGTGTTCCGTGGCGCCCATGGCCGTCGGTTCCATGTCGATCTTGTACAGGCCGAACTCGTCGTTGGTGTGCTCCTGCTTGGCCACGTAGCTGATGTTGGTGCCGCCCGAGCCGGTGTCGGGTTGCGGGGGTACAGGTCGGAACAGTGCGCTGACCTGGCCCCTTTCGCCGAGGTAGCGGGGCTCTGGGTAGGACATGGCGACTTCCTCATTCGTGAGTAGGTGGTTCCAGGCCAGCCCTTTGAAGGACTGGTGGACTAACTGGTCTGGGTAGGTTTCACAGCGGCGGGCGCTCGGCGAAGTGCGTGTCCTTCGCGGCGGGCGCGAACGGCGCGAGCTTCGGCAGCTCCTCGTGGAACTCGTAGTCGGTGGCGAGGACCGCGGACAGCGGCGCTATGGCTGCCTTTGCCTTGTTGCCCTCGGCTATGTGTGCGCCGGCAGACGCTCGCGCGCCTCGGGCCTACGGACCAGGACGATGCGCAGCGGACTGGTTGAAGGCTGTTCGGCCGTACTTGACCAGGTCATAGATGGCCCGCATCTGCTCGTCCATCACTGGATCGACGCTGAATGTGTCAGCGGTATGGGCTTCGCGGAAGAGGAGGTCCAAGGCAGCAGGATGCTCCCCAACCGCAAGAAGCTTGGTTCACGCAGCGGGTCGACCGCCGAAGTTCGACCGCGTGGGCTAAAGAGACAGATTGGACCCACGCTTCTGCCCGCTGCTGCGGCCAGCAGCGGCACGAGAGGTACGGCAGCCCGACAGATGAATGAGAGAGCCAGGCCGACTCCGACCTATGGCTTCACGTCGAGACGCACGAGCGCGCCGATCTCCACCAACTGGTCCGATAGTGCCAGGTCAGAGACACCCATGACCGTGCTGGTGGGCCGGTGCTCCCCGAAGTACTCGGCGTGAAGGCGTGCCGTCGTGTCGAAGTTCTCCCGCAGGTTCCTCACCAGCACCGTGCTCTCCACGATTTGGCTGCGCTCGGCCCCGAAGTGCTTCAGCACCAGGTCCAGATTGGCCAGCGTAGTTTTGACCTGGAGCTCGAAGTCGCCGGCACCCACGAAGTTGCCGTCACGGTCATGGGACACCTGCCCAGCCACGTACACCGCGTCACCGACCTGGATTGCCTGGCTGTATCCGTAGAGCGACTCCCACGGCATACCAAAACCGAATCTCTTCGCCTGAACAGGCATGACTCACTCCCTGTGAGACGACGCATAGCGCTGCCAGTTACGGACAGTCCTCTTTCGAGGAAGAAGTTATGCCGTGCGCACTGAGGAAGGCCTGGGACATGCCGCACACCAGGGGCGGGGCTTTAAGGCAGGCGTCATGCAGCACCCCACTGAGCCGACCCCGATCGAATCGACCACGCACCAGACCGCCAGAGGCTGCGCGCCCCTTCAGCTCGCACCCGTCCTCGCCGGGCGGGTATGACTCGCCGCCGCTACTGCAGCCCCCGTAAGGACCATCACGGCTACCGCCGCAGCAGCAACCAAGCCTCTGCGCCGCATTCCCCACCCGTCTTGACGCCATGAGTGGGATCCGCGTGAGCTCCTCAACGTCGGTCACCCCGCATATCCAGCAACACTGACCGTCAACGTCCTCGACGACGGCAGGTCCGTCTGGCCCCGCAGGGTCGCTTGGTGGGTCCGGGTGGTGGCCAGGTCCGCCGCCCGCCGGACGGAATCGGCGGAGGCGGCCAGCAGCGGCAGCCGGACTGCCGGGCTGGGGATGCGGCCCTGGGCGTGCAACACCCCCTTGATCACGGTCGGGTTCGGCTCGGCGAATAGCGCGGCGGACAGCCGGGCCAGCTCGGCTCCTAGCCTGCGGGCC
Source organism: Streptomyces sp. NPDC002133 (assembly GCF_040296405.1). Taxonomy (NCBI): domain Bacteria; kingdom Bacillati; phylum Actinomycetota; class Actinomycetes; order Kitasatosporales; family Streptomycetaceae; genus Streptomyces; species Streptomyces sp. NPDC002133. The sequence goes on from NZ_JBEOXF010000022.1 coordinate 22,697, forward strand.
GGTCCGGCAGCATCGCCCTGCCACAGCGAGATCAGCTCGGCGAAGTCAGCGGTGCGGACATTGGCCGACGCCAGGATGCCGCCGCGGGCGCCCGCCGCGAGCAGCGGCGAGATGACGGCGTCATCGCCGCCGAGCACCGCGAAGCCTGGTGCCGACGAGCTGAGCAGTTCCATCGTGGCTGCGTCGATCGCGCCGGTCGCGTACTTGACCCCGACGACCTCCGGTAGGTGCCCGAGCGCGTTCAGCGTGCTGGTGCTGAGGGGCTGACCGGTGCGGTACGGGATGTCGTAGACGACCAGCGGCAATCCGCCGTGTTCGGCGAGTGCCGTGAAGTGCGCCAGCGTTCCCGCCTCACCGGGTCGGGTGTAGGGCGGCGCGGGTACCAGCGCCGCGGCGACGTCACCGCTCTGAGCGAGCTCCCGCAGTGTCGTGATGGCGGCGGCGGTGTCGTTGGTGCCTTCGACCAGCACGGTCCTCAGCGTGAAGTGCGGCTGACAGCAGCACGTCCGGTGCGGGCCGGGTGCCATCCTGGTGTCCTGCCTGCACCAGCCAGGAATGGGGGCCGCGGATGACATTCGATCCGATCACCGCAGGGGAACACGCCGCCAGCGAGTTGATGCACGTGCGTCTGTCCGACCGAAGCTTCGCCGGACGTCTGGATCAGCGTCTCCGCGCGTGGGAGGTGGATCGTCCCACCTTTCTCGCCCAGGTTGAGGACGTCGTACTCGTTGCTTTGCTGGCCACAGCCGGTAAGCCGGATGTGCCGAAAGCCTGGTACGTAGCCGCAGCAGCCGCCCTGCAAAAGCAGGAGGACTTGGAGCTGTTCGCCGCACTGCCAGTGCTGCCCGACGGCATCCGGCAACGCGTCACTCGACTTCGCCTGCTGTCTATCGGAATCACCCCCAGATCGGGACACCGATGGTTACGGCTCTCGTCGACTGCCAGTGAGTTCCTCCAGCCAGCGGCGCGACTCGACCCGCCGGAGGTATAGAGAGGGGGCCCTTCGGCGGTTCCGCTCAGGCGCCGCGGTCCTGCGGAGGAGTGGTCGGGGCGACGCGGCAAATGGAAGGCCTCGAGATCAGCCTCGCCGGCGCCGAAGACAAACTGTCTCAGCTCGACGCCGCTCTCAAGCCCACGGTCACTCACCTGGGTCTGCCTACTTTCGCCAACATCGCCGGACGCACCTCCCCACCGGCCCCGGACCAGCCTTGAACACTCGTAGCCGCCTCGAAGACGGACCGCCTAGGCTCCAATCCATGCGCACAGTGTTCGTGTTTCCCGCAGGTGAGCGAGCTGAGACCATCGCCGCACTTGATCGACACCTGAACCAGCAGCGCCATCCCTGGACCCTGGACGGCAACCTCTACATCGACATCGACGAAGAGCAGAACGGCTGCCTCTTCTCTGACTGGGAGCCCGACGACGTGACGGTCCTCGACGGGGCCGTCGGATTCCACCCCACCTGGGCAGTGCAGATCGACATCTCCGGTCGGATCGACGGCACCGCAGAGGTTCACCAGCTGATCGCGCTGCTACTCAAACATGGAGGCGTGGCGATCGATGACTACTCCGCCCACCCCTGGACCGTGCAGGAAATCCAGTCCGGAGCAGTGATCGACGGTCTGCGCTTCTTCGACTTCCGCGCCTACCACGAACTCAACCGGGAGCCGGGACGCTCCTGACTCAACGCGCAACCTCGTGCCGAACCGGTAGTTCGGAGAAGGGCTGCTGTGTATCTCCTGCAACCGCCTCGAAAGCGATCACTTTCGTCGGCAGCGGATGTGCGTGCACGAGCCGCCGCGCTGCTTTGAGGAGTACTGGAGAAGTCCACCTGCGCACGGACTGGGCTGGGCCATGACCAGTCCGACAGTCTTCCGGCACCGCACACACGTCCCCGTGTGGGCTGCCGGGAACTGAGCAGGAGGCCGTACGCCGCCCACCAATGTCAGACTGAATCGCCCCGGCTAGCGACCTTGCGGCGGGCGCTGAGCCAGCACAGTCAGCAGGATGCCGCACAGCATCATGACGATCCCGGCCGCGGTAACCCCAGAGTGGATGTGCCCAGAGTCGCGCAGCATGCCGCCTACCAGTTGGGCGACAAGCGCGGCAGCGAAAACCAAGTCCGCCCAACCGACCAGGTGTGGGCGGAAGGTGTGCCTCCGCTGCCAAGGCGGCAGCCAGCCCCAGCCGAGTGCGGCCACTCCGCTGAGAGTGGCCAGCAGCGCCATCAAGCCGGTCGGTATGACGATGTACAGAGCCACGGTTCGCCCCCCTTATGGCGTGATCATGGCATGCCACCTTCGGGCACGCCTAGATCGGCCCGATCGACGGGCCGCTGGCCCGTCACCACTCGGGAGGGTTGCACCCAAAGGTGTCTGCACGGTTGCCTGCACAGGCGGCTCCAGGCCTAGCGGCCAGGTCGGGTGCGTGCCGTGGCGCGTGTTCGTTACACCCCGCCGCGGGGTGCGGATCGGGCGGCTCAGCAGGCCGCGTCGTCGGCGGCTTTTGCCGCAGCGTTCGCAGTCTTCAGCAGGCCGTCCACCTGGTCCTGGTACTTCCGTCCCTTGCCGAGCAGGGCCTTGGTCTCCTGACCGACCTTGGTCTCAACAGCGGTCAGCTGGGCCGACGACACCGTCAGCGGCTTGTAGTTCGGCAAGGCCGTCTGGAGCTTCTGGTACGTGCCGTAGGCGTCCTTGAGGGTCTTCAGGTCTTCGGCCCAATTTCCCCCGACGTCGTCGAGCACGCCTCGGCCGTAGGTGACGTTGCCCGCTTCGTACTCCACGTTGCTGGCCTCGTACGCGGCGTTGGACGCCTCATAGCACCCGTCGCCGTCGGCATCGCGCCCCGTGTTCGTGGCCGTGGCAGCGTGCCCTTGCGCCCGCTCCAACGCGTCCTTGGCGTCAGCGAGGCTCTGGTCGAGGTCGGTGAAGTCCTGCTTCTCACCCAGGGCCGTGGTGAGCTCTTGATACGCGGTGGCAACCTTGCCTGCGGCGGTGTCGAGGTCGGTCCGTGTCTGTGCGTCGGCACGGATCTTGTCCCGCTCCGCCTCATCCTTCAGCTCCGTCGACAGGGCCTTGTTGGCCCTCTGCCGGACACCGTCGGCCAGCTTGGTGTACTCCTCCACGGTTCCCGGCTTGAGCGTGATCTGCTCGATCGCGCCGGTGTCCCGGTCGGGGAAGTTCAGCGTCATCGACTTGCCGCTGAACGTGCCCGAGATCGTCAGGATGCGATTGAGGGTCAATGTGATTGAGCGCTCGCTGGCGGTGCCGGTGATCCCGAAGTGCCCCGCCTCGGTCTCGTCGGCTCCTCGTCCGGGATCGACGTCACGTCCATGGAGCCCGTGACCTTCTGCCCGGTCCACGTCATCTGGAGCATCACGGCGTCCTCGGGCATGCCCCCCACCCAGGTTCCCGGCGTTGCCTCATCCGACCCGCAGCCGCTAACCGTGGCCGCGAGCAGCAACCCCAACGCGAGGGCGCCTACACGGATTCTCCCCATCCCCCACCAACTCTCTTCTCGAATGAAGGCTGCACATCCTAGGGCTGCTGCTCCCCGCCGCAGGGGCGCGGCGGGGAGCAGCGGGCCGGCTCAAACCAGGGACACTGGCCCGAGATGTCGAACTCGCCGGTGGCCAGGTTCACGACCAGGTGCGCGCCGTCTGCCGGTGGCGCGGCACGGGAGTAGTCGGCCAGCAGGTTCGCGGGGAGCGGGCGTGCGGAGGCACCAACGCGCCGGGGTCCCGCTCCTATCGGCGCTCGATGCGGGCTGCGCACGGGCACGCGCCCGTCTGGGCTCCGACCCGAACTTTACGGAACAGACCGTTACCCCAGCCCAGTTGCCAGGGTGGGGCGCCGCCCCGCGCCGCGCTCCGCAACTTTCCCACGGACCTTGGGTGACGGCGGCTCCTTGGTGGGGGTAGCCAATCTGTTCCGTAAAGTTCCTAGAGTGGGGTCATGACCCGCTCGCTCGAGGCCCCCGACCTCACGCCACCCTGCGCTCATGGCTGTCCGGGGCATACGTACGACCCGACGGCCAGGAAGTCCGCGGCCGCGCCTGGGACGACGACACCCGCTACCGCCACGGCCTCCTCCTTGCCGGGATCGACGCCCCATCCGGCTGGGCCTACGACTGGTTCACCTACATCGGCGACCTCGTCTGGCACTTCGAGCCCCTACACATCCAAGGCTGGGCCGACCGCCTGACCATCTTCGACGGAACCCCCATAGCCGACTCCTCACGCGGCCGCGCCGTATCCGCAGTGCGCTCCTTCTACCGCCACGGCGACCGGCGTCGCCCCCGAGCCCGCCGAACCCTTCGACGCAGGCACCCCCTCACCCGCCCCCGGCGGACAGCCAGCCGACCAGGCCATGCCCGCCGAGCAGCCCACCCCAGCACCGGCAACACCCACTGGTGATACGGACAACGGCACCGTCGCCGCTGCTGACAGCGCAACAGCGTGGGCCCTCCCAGCGGGCGCGCTCGCCGTCGGCGCCGTCGCCACCCTCGCCTTCACACCCCTCCTCCGGCGACGCAGCACCGACACGTCCGCTACGCGGAACGCCCCACCGCTGTCGCCCATCCCCGAGGAGCAGCCGTACACCACGGCGGTGGCCGCTGCGCCGGGCCCGACGCCACCACACCGGTCCGTACCCACATACGCGCCCACCGTCGAACCAGCAGCGGACGACGGCCCGCCGCCGCTGCTGCCATGGCGCACCGACTGACCCCTGACAACGCGTATAGATCGCCCGCACCGAACGACTGGGGCCGCCCCTACGGCGCAAAGGTGCCCCAGGGGGTTTGCCGACAGCTTCCCCGGGGACACCGTTGTTGTTCACACCTTCAGCGCTGCGACTTCCCGGGCGCGGCCAGCCAGCTCTCGAACCGGTCGGGCTTTGGCGTGCCGCGACAGTTCCTGGCGCATCGTTGCAAAGTGGTCGTCGCCGCGGACGGAAGAGACGTGCTCGTACTCGTCGAGAAAGCGGGTCCACGAGTCGCACGAAGCGTCCAGGTGGCCGTGCCGCAACTGCCGCTGTGCCAAGACCGCGTACGCATGCACCCGGCCCTGACGTTCTTGAGCGGGCTGGAATCGGATCGACTGCTTCAGCGCCTTGATGCTGCCGGGCAGGTCGCCCTCTTCCATCAGCACGTGGGAGGTGTGGAAGAGGTAGGCGGTCTGGTCGTATCCGCCGATCGCGTCGCGCCGGTTGTCGGCCTTCGCCAGTGCCGTCTCCGCCTCGCGTAGCCGGGCGTGGGCTTGGTGCCGGTCGCCGACCATGGACGCGGCGTGCGCCTGCTGGCCGCGTAGGAAGGCCACCAGGCGCGGGCCGGCCGCCGGGGCGGCTTCGGCGGCTGAGTCCGCGAGCTCCAGGGACTTCCTGCCGTAGCCGAGGTTCGACGCCTGGAGCGACATGCCGCGCAGGGTGCGGCAGTAGGTCACGTGGTCCTGGGATTCGCCGGCGAGCTTCAGAGCCTTGACGTAGTAGCTCTGGCCGAGACCGTGGGCCTTCTCGTACATGGCCATCCAGCCGGTTAGGTACGTCAGGTCCGACGCGGCAGCGAGCATGTCAGCATGTACGCGTTCACTGGCCTGTGCGCGCATCCACGGGCCGACCGTGTTGACGAGGAACGCGGCCGCCATGGGGCGGGCGTGCCCGGCCCCGAACTCGTCGAGGATGTCCGCAATTCGCCCCGTCATGGAGCGCACCGACGCGACCTGAGACTCCCCGATCCGTGTGGTGGCCTTTCCCGGTGTGACCGGCTCGTCCGCGGCTCGAGCGGCCCCCTCGAACAAGGGCACGGTGAGCGCTGCGGAGAACAGTGTTGCGGCCAGTAGGCCGCGACGGGATGGGTCCATGTCCGCCCTTCCGAGGTCTATCAACTCCTCGACAGTGTCGGGTCGGGAAGACCCGTCGGCGGACAAGGCGGGCTCGAGTCCGGCCTCGGCGTGGGTAACCGGGCGACCGAGGCGCGCTGACAGCGCTTCGACGATCAGCGGCCTGACCTCGGGCCTTGGCGGTGTGCCGGCGATCCAGTGCGCAACGGCCGTGCGGTCGTACGTCAGGTGCAATCCGGCCTGCGGGCCGAGCCGGTTCACTTGCTGCGCGAGCTGCGTGCGGGTCCATCGTGCCTGGTCAAGCAACCCTGATAGGGCGGGATTGGGCGTGCGTTTCCTCGCGGCCATGTCCTCAACTCCCGACAACTTCCATGGCGTTCACGGTGTTCACGGTGCCACCTCTTCCCAACAGTACCCGCGGAGAGTGATCGAGCGGTTACCTCTTCGCGAGACACCGCACGATCTCAGCCTTGGAGAAACGGGTGACCACCATGACCGGCACAGACGCTGCGAAGGGCTCCGTGGAGCCTGCGGCATCCACTCCCGAAATGTGGCCGGTGGACGTGGTGGAGATGCGTAAGACCACCGCTCGGGTCCTGGCGCAAGACGCCGCCGCTCCCGCTGGCGAGAAGCTGCAGATGCTCACCTCCCTGTTCGAAGGCAACATTCAGTTGCTGGTCCCCGAGGTGCAGAAGGTAGCGGGCCGCCTGCCGGAGACGGACATCCCCAGGGCGTGCGCGCTCGCCTGCTGCGGGGAGGCGCGGGCTCGCCTCACCCCACGCGGTATCTCCAGCGACCCGGTCAAGCAGGCGGTGCGCCTCGCACGGTCGGTCAATGCCTTGCTGGACCACCTGCAGAACCTGAGCAGGCCCTCCGCATGAGTACCGCCGCCCGACCTGCCCTCGCTGTCGCTGAGTTCCCACAGCAGCTCATTCACCGGCCGAGGACCCAGGCTGGGGCGCGCTGACCCTCGCTTCCCCCTCAGCCCCGAGGACATGGCCTCGCGCCTGGACTCGGTTGCACCACCGCATGAGCACGCCCATCGATTCGACGAAGGAGTAGCCATGACTGCTGTCATGACCGAAGAGGCTGTCCAGTTGAAGATCACTGCTGCCGTGGTTGAGGACCCGTTCGCGCTGGACCTGGACGTAACCACGGACCTCGGTGGCCTCGCCATGCCGGCCGCATGTGGCACCGGTGACGGCTGCGCAGCTACCTGCTCGTCGTCCTGCGCCAGCGCGGTCTGAGACCCGCTTCCTGGAGGGCCGGGGCCTGCCCGGCCCTCCGTCTCAGTCTGTACGACGGAGGAGTTGTCGCGCATGAGCAGGAAGCTGTACAAGCACACGGGCACCGCTCTGCTGCGGGCCGCTGCCGCGTCGCGGAGTCATCTGCCCACGTGGTGGCCCGACCCGGCCGACGCCGACGGATGCCTAAAGTGGTTGGCACACGTCTGGTCCCGCCCGGACCTCGCTGGCCCGATCCGGCAGGCGAATCCCGCCCTGGACCTCAGCGTCGACGCGCTGCGCGCCGGGTCGGCGGCGCCCGGCAAGCAGCTGCGACGGGCCACGATGGCGACCGCGCGGTACCTGTTGCGCGCCACGGGCCGGCCCACTCCGTTCGGATTGTTCGCCGGCGTCGCTCCCGCCCGTCTGGGCCCGTCGGCCACCGTTCGCTGGGGAAGCGGGCACCGGGCCGTCGCGCGCGTCGACATGATGTGGCTCGGAGACGTCATCGGTCGGCTGGAGGCCTGCCCGGTACTGCTGGAGCGCCTGGACGTCGTGCTGAACAACCTTGCCGCTCGCCGGGGCGGGCGCCTGCAAGTCCCGCACGGAGGCCCGCACGGTGCCAGCATCCGGTACACCAGTGTGGTGCGGGCACTTCAGGACCGCGCTGCCGCTCCGATCCGGTTCGGCACCGTTGTCGACACGCTCACCGACACGTTTCCCGGCACGGACGCGGCGAGGGTCCGCGGCATGCTGACCGAGCTCGTGCAGCAGGGGTTCCTCCTGACGTGCCTTCGGGCTCCGATGACGGTCACCGACCCGCTCGGCCACCTCATTGAGCAACTGCACAAGGTTGAGGCGAGCACGGTCGAAGGCGCCGCGGCGGTCCTGCGGGATCTGGAAGCCGTCGCGGCCGCGGTGCGCTACCACAACGACACCCCGGGCCAGGGGCAGGCCCGGCCTCGCGAGGCCTTGACCCGGCAACTGCGCACGATGTCCGACGCCGGCCGGGCGCCGCTGGCCGTTGACCTGCTGCTCGATGCCACCGTCGAGATTCCCGTCAGCGTCGCCCGCGAGATGGAGGCCGCGGCCGGCGCCCTGCTCCGGCTGACCCGTCGCCCGGCCGGTCACGGTGTCTGGCACGACTACCAGACCGTCTTCTGGGAGCGGTACGGCACTGGCACGCTCGTGCCGCTGAGGGAAGTGCTGGACCCGGCCGCCGGCATCGGCTTCCCCGCCGAATACCCCGGCAGCACGATGGCCCCGCCCGCTCAACAGATGTCCCGGCGAGATGAGCGGCTGCTGGCGCTCGCCTGGCAGGCCGTGACTGACGGCAGTCGAGAGATTGTTCTCACCGACGACACGATCGACACCTTGATTGATGGACAGGCCCTCGCGCCCGAGCCGCCGCATGTGGAGATGTGCGGCCGCGTGCACGCCCCCAGCATCGAGGCGTTGAACCGGGGCGACTTCAACCTCACCGTCACCCCTGCACGCTCCGCAGGCACGCTCACCTCCCGCTTCACGCCCACTGCCAGCGGCTCCGGGCTGGCGGACGTCTACCGAACCGTTCCCGCGGGCACCGACAAGGCGATACGCGCGCAGTTGTCGTTCCCCCCTCTGTACCCGCACACAGAGAACGTCTGCCGCATCCCCGCCTACGTGGGGCACGTCATCCCGCTCGGCGAGCATCGCGGCCCGGACGAGGCGGTGATCGAGCTGGATGATCTCGCCGTCACCGCAACGCATGGACGGCTGTACCTGGTCAGCGTCTCCCGCCGCCGCGTCATCGAGCCGCAGGTCTTTCACGCGATGGCGTTGGAGAAGCAGCCGCCGCCCCTGGCCCGGTTCCTCGCCCACCTGCCGCGCGCCTTCACCGCGTCGTGGACCGGCTTCGACTGGGGCCCTGAAGCCCTCCGGCTCCCGTACCTGCCCAGGGTCCGATACCAGCGCACCATCCTCGCCCCCGCCCGCTGGTACCTCACCCGGACCGACCTGCCTACCACCGGAGACCCATCCGCGTGGCAGCAGGCCCTCGACCAGTGGCGCAAGCGCTGGGCCTGCCCGGACACGGTGGAGCTGCGCACTGACGACCGCACCCTGCCGCTCACACTCAGCGAGCCTCTACACGCCGCGATCCTCCGCGCCCATCTCGACCAGCGCGAGGAAGCCGCCCTCACCGAAGCAGCCCCCGACGACAGTCTCGGGTGGATTGGCCAGCACGTGCACGAGATTGCTCTGCCACTTGTCACCACCCGCCCGCCCACGCCAGATCCGCTGACCGGCCGCCCGCTACCGACGCTGGTCAACAGCGCCCTCGGGCACATGCCCGGCTCGCCGGACGCCCGATGGCTCTACGCGAAGATTTACACCCACCCCGAGCGGATCGACGAGATCATCACCGGCCACCTTCCCCGGCTCCTCGACGCCCTTCCTGGCGAGCCCGCCTGGTGGTTCCTGCGCTACCGCAGCCCGTACGAGACCGACCACCTCCGGCTGCGCCTTCGCATCCCGAGCACCGGCCAGTACGCCACCTTCGCGGCTGCCATCGCGCAATGGGCCGAGCAACTCCGCGGCGGATCCCTGGCCAGCCGCCTCGTCCTGGACACCTACAGCCCCGAGAGCGGCCGCTACGGGCAGGGCGCCGCACTGGAAGCGGCCGAAGCGGCCTTCGCCGCGGACTCCCTCACCGTCGCCGCCGGTCTGCGCCACGTCCCAGGCACCCTCGTGCACCCCACCGCCCTGGTCGCGCTGGGGATGGTGGACATCGCCCGCGGATTCCTCGGCGCGGACGCCGCCATGGACTGGCTCGCCAACCAACCCGCCCCGACCGCGGCCGCGGACCGCACCGTCGCCGACCAGGCCCTGCGCCTAGCCCAGCTCGACGCACCCCTGGACCTGCCCGGATGGAAGAGCGAAATCACCGACACCTGGACCCGTAGAACCGCTGCCCTGGCGCACTACCGCAGCCAGCTCCCTGACAGCGCCGACACGAGCGCCATCCTGGAGTCGCTGCTGCACATGCACCACAATCGCGCGCTCGGCCTGGACCGGCCCGGTGAGAAAGTCTGCCGCCACTTCGCCCGGCAGGCAGCCCGCGCCTGGCAGGCCCACCGATGACCGCCTCCGGCAGACAATGGGAGCAGTCGCTGTACTCCGGCGCGCCAGGCATCGCGCTGCTACACATCACCAACGCCCACGTGGGCCGGGGTGGGTGGGACACCGTTCACGAGTGGGTCACCGCCATGGTCCGCCACGAGGTAAACGCCGACCCGACCGTCTGTAGCCTGTTCGAGGGGGCGCCCGCCGTCGCCTTCGCCCTCCACATCGCGGACCGCCCGGCCTATGCGCCGGCACTCGCCTCGCTCGACGTGCACATCGCCAACGTCACCCGGCAACGGCTGCAAGCTGCACACAAGCGCATCGACCGTGGCGAGCTGCCGCGGCTGCGCGAGTTCGACATCATCAGCGGCCTGACGGGCCTCGGCGCCTACCACCTCGCTCGGCAGCAACCGCTGGTGCGAGATGTGGTGTCGTACCTGGTGCGACTGACGGCCCCGCTCCGCAGCCGTGGTGAGCTCCTGCCGGGCTGGTGGTCCGGGGACGGTCCCGAGCTCCATCCGAGCCCCACATGGCCGGGCGGACACGGCAACTTCGGCCTGGCCCACGGCATCACCGGCCCACTCGCCTTCCTGGCGACCTGCATGCGCCGCGGCGTCACCGTTCCCGGGCACGCCGACGCGATCCGCTACATCTGCGCGGCACTGGACCAGTGGCGCCACGGGGACGGAGAGGGAGCCTGGTGGCCGGAGACGATCTCCCGGGACGAGTGGAAAGCCCGCACCGTCCACCGGCACGGTCCCGGACGCCCGTCCTGGTGCTACGGCACCCCGGGAATCGCCCGCACCCAGCAACTCGCCGCACTGACCCTCGGCGACGAACCACGGCAGCGAACCGCCGAAGCAGCCTTGGCCGCATGCGTCACCGACGAGCAGCAGCTCGCCCAGCTCACCGACGCCTCCCTCTGCCACGGCTGGGCCGGCCTGATACGCACCCTTCAGCGTGCGGCCCACGACGCCGGGCCCGACAGTGCCCTCGCAGGTGCCCTGCCCATGCTGCGCGCCCGGATGCGCGACCACCTGAATCGTGCAGGGCCACCGGCCTCCGTGGGGCTGATGGAAGGCACCGAGGGCGTACACCTGGCGCAGCTCGACACGGCCGTCAACGCCATGCCCACCCCCCACTGGGACGCCTGCCTCCTCCTGGACGGCTGACCCGCCCAAGGACCACCACACATCAAGATCACATAGCTAGGCTCGTGCCCTTCTTCACCGACGGGCCCACTCGCGGAAGGAACCCCATGAACACCACCGCCAAGCCCTCGCCCGAGGTCCTGCGCGACCGGCTCATCGACGAGATTGTGCAGAACCGAGTAGCCGGGCTCTACGACCCGCGAGTGGAGGAGGCCATGCGGGCGGTACCCCGCCACGAGTTCCTCCCGGCCGTCAGCATCGAGACCGCGTATGCCAATGAGGCCGTGACCATCAAGGACAACCCAGCCGAGGACTCCCTGCCGTTCAGCTGCGCCTCGAAGCCCGACGTGGTGTTCTTCATGCTTGTCCAGCTCGAGCTCGGCCCAGGCGATCGGGTCTTCGAGATCGGCGCGGGCACCGGCGTGAACGCCGCCTACATGCGCTACCTAGTAGGCCCCACCGGACGCGTCATCACTGGCGACATCGACAGCGCGGTGACCGCGTACGCACGCAAGACGCTCGACGCCACCGGCTACGGCGACATCGAGGTACTCACCCGCGATGGCGCTCTCGGCGCGGAGGAACTCGCCCCCTTCGACCGCATCATCGCCACAGTCGGCGTCTGGGACCCCTCTCCCGCCATGCAGGAGCAGCTCACCCCCGAGGGCCGACTCGTCATCCCCCTTCGCTGGCGAGGACTGACACGCAGCGTCGCCTTCGCCCGACAGCCCGACCGGCTCCTGTCCGACTCCGTCAAGATGTGCGGCTTCCTGCCCATGATCGGCCAGGACGGAGAACACTCCGGCTACGTCAACGACGACCACCTGATCCGCCTGTTCTGGGACGACGACCAGCCCATCGACCCGTCGGCCCTGCGCACTGCCGTCTCCCAACCGGGAACTGTCGCCTGGACCGACACAACGGTCGGACCGGCCGAGTCCTTCGATGGGGTCTGGCTGCGCCTGTCCGCCACCGAGCAGACCACTTGCCGCATCACTGTGAAGCCTGCCGCTATCGACGTGGGGCTCCACCGTCCTGCGATTCCGGCTCTCAGCCCCGCTCTTGTCGAAGGCGACTCGATGGCGTACCTCACCCTCGAACGCATCACGACCGAGGAAGTTGCCGAGCCCCGCTTCCGGCTCGGCGCCGCTGGCTACGGCCCGGCTGGCGGCACGCTCGCAGAGCGGCTGTGTGCACAGATCCGGGCCTGGGGCAGTGCCCGGACTGCCGAGCCCGTGATCAGCCTGTTCCCGGCAGGTACCTCGGACGACCAACTTGCCGATGGCTCCCTTATCGAGAAGCCGTCCGCTCGCATGGTGATCACGTTCTGACGGACTGCTCTCTCTGCGAGGCCCCGACGTGCGTCGGGGCGTCAACGCGTCCGTGAGACCGAGAGCCCCAAGCGGAGCTGTGTAACAGATCAGGGTCGTTGACGTTCGGGAGTGAAGGGGGTTGCGCTTTACGTCAACCCCGCAGAGCTCCGGAGGAACGGTGGTGATCGAGACAGCCCTCCTCTCACCCGAGACCAGCCGCTCCCAGATGCAGGAGAGCCCGTTCTCCAGGCTTGAGCCAGAGATGACGTTCGTGGCTCCGGTTGAGACGCCTGTACCTGAGTAGAAGACCGCTCCACCAACGGAGCCGTCGGCCGCCGAGGAGGCGCCGGACCCTTTCCATGTGGTTGTGGCGGCAAGTACGAGCCTGCTTCGCCTGAGGCATGCTGTTACAGTAACGACCGGCGCAGCGCTGTGCGGTAAGGCCCGCGGCCGACAGGCGTGCACGTCCTCGACGTGTGGCCTGCCCTTGAACCCCGCCCCCGTCTACGCGGGCGCGAAAGCGCGACCATGGCGAGCAGTAGAGGGCGCCCGCTGCATGGCCCCGGTTCGGCCTACCCGGTTACAAGGTCCGGCCGGGGATCATGCATGTCCGTCGTCACCATTGCTGACGGGGACCTTCGGCCTGTTCCTCACCGGCACGGGCCTGCTGACCGCGCCGACGCGCTCCTATGGGCATGCAGCCCAACCTGCCGCTGAGGCCCCTCCTCGCCGCATCACCAGGTAAGCGGTTCAACTCCCATTGACATGTGCCAGGTTCACCACACAATCCACTGGACTTCCCGTAAGTAAACATTCTATGTTTGCTGCTGCGGTGGATCATCTCGCCAGATCGCAGCAGCTTTCTGTCAACGGGGGCAGTTCATGCCTGAAACGCGAGGACGGCTTCGCAAAGGGGAAAACAGTCGTGAACGGTGCGCTGCAAACGCCACTCAGCTGCGTTCGCAGCGATTTGATCGCTGGGCACGACGGAGCCGCGCCCACCACGGCTCCGCCCGTCACCTGGCCGTCCCGCACTCAGCGCGTCCGCCGACACGGCACCCTCATCCGCCTGAGCGGATGGTTCACCGCCGAGGACCTCGCCGCTGTCAGAGCTTCCCTGTCCGGGCGGCAGGTGACCCGTGACGACGTAACCATCACCGTCTGGCCCGCCGGTGCCCGCCAGATCACCACGCACCACAACGGGTTGGTCATCCTGCACGGTGCCTTCGACATCTGGTCCGCCACCGCCGTACGGGCGGCCCACCCGAACCAGTTTGTCACCTCGATGGCCACGTCATCACGATCTGGCCCGCCGCCGTCGAGCCCACCCGGCTGCAGCCGTAAGGAGTCCCGCATGAACACCACCACGTCCCGGACCAGCAGGCACAAAGGGGGTGCTCGCCGTCGCGCCGCCGTCCTCACCCTCACCGGCACTGCGGCATGCACTCCCACCGGCAACAAGGCCCCCCGTCGGCCCGTCGGCTCCCGCCGACAATTCCGCCCAGCAGCAGTGCGGCGCTGCTGCCAGCAGCGCGGACCAGGGCAGACGGAAATGCCCGCGCCCGCTTCCGCCCAGCCGGACCAGGCAGGTTCTGAGCCCGTCATGCGGGCCCTGAACTGTCCTAACTAGCTGTGTTGTTGGATCATCTATGCGTAACGTACGTGAACAGACCAGCCAGCTGGGGCGGTTGGGGTCGGCGACAACGCCGTCCAACCGCTGCAGGGCGACAGGTGCCGTCAAAGACACACGGGGAGGCGCAGTGCCACTGCGAGCACGATCAGGTCGAGCACCACTTCGCGAGCGGAATGGCACGAGGTCCGCGGCTGTGCTCTTCGTGGCCTGCGCCACGATGGCCACATCTGCCTGTAGCACTCACGAGTCGAAGGACACCGACCCCAAGGGGTCCCCGACACCGCCCGCGATTCAGTCGACCAAACCGGCGGACCCGACCGAGTCCGCCAAAAAGGAAGCGATTGAAACGTACCGCGACTACTGGAAGGAGATGGAGAAGACCTTTGCGAGCGGTACGTCACAAGGCACAGGCCTGCGGAAGTATGCCGCCGGGACCGCGCTGTTCGTCGCCGAGGACGCTGCGAAGAAGAGGCACTCGAAGGGTCAGATGATGACCGGCAGCGTCACCGTCGACAACTCCACAGTCACGAAGATCGACATGGAGCGCAAGGTACCCAGCGCTACGCTCTCTAGCTGCTTAGACATCACCCGCTGGAACGTCGTCGAGCGGTCGAACAACAAACCAGTACCGCTTCCGTCAGACCGCCTGACCAGGTACGTCATCGCGTCGACCATCGAGAAGTGGCCCGACGGATGGAAGGTCATCAAGGACGACCCGCAGGTCAAGCCATGCTGAGAACTCGGCCAACCGTGCTGACCCTGCTTGCCGCGGCGACACTGACGATTCCTTCCCCCGCCCTCGCAGCGCCCGCAGCCAGTCCTGGCTGCGACGACCCGTTCGTCTGCGTGGGGGCCGAAACGCCCGGCAAACCACCCAGCGAGCGGCCCGGCAGCACGGGCGGCGGAACCGGCGATGCCGGGGGCGGCGGAGGTGGCAAGGCGAAGCCGCCTGAGTGCACACCTCCGCAGAAGCTCGACCCTCAACCACCCGCTGGCAGTGAGTTCTGGCAAGGGCACGACCCTGCCGACGGTGGCGCCGTTTATGTACGGACCTGCCGCTACTTCATGGAAGACGGCGCCTCCACAGTGATCACCGAGACGCTTTACGGAGGCCCTGGCGGACCCCCAGCTGCCCCGGTCGTGGATCCCGCGCAGCTCGCTCAGCAGGCAGCCGACAAGATGCGCCTGCGCGCACCGGAGATCGGCATCACGCCGAAGCCGGGTGGCAAGGGCGTCGTCGGCATGCCCGTCTACATGTGGACCGAGACCGGCCCAGAGACGTACGGCCCGAACACCGCCAGCGCATCCGCTGGGGCCGTCACCGTGACCGCGACTGCAAAGGTCAGCAAGATCGTGTGGCAGATGGGGGACGGGAAGACCGTCACCTGCACCACGCCGGGTACCCCCTACGAGCCGGAGTACGGCAAGAAGCCGTCACCGGACTGCGGCCACCGCTACGAGGTCCCGTCCTCGACGCAGCCGTCCGGGAAGTTCCACGTGACAGCGACGTCCACCTGGACGATCGACTGGCAGGTGGCCGGGGGCGGCCAGACAGGCCAGCTCACCGAGATCCGCGACAGCGACGTGGACATCACAGTCGTCGAGGTTCAGGTCCTCAACTAGTACGCCCCGCCGAAGAACTCGAGAGGCACTTCACCGCATGGAATCCCCCGCTGCCGCGCCGTCGGTGCCACGCCCTGCCGCCCCGGCCCGCCCCGAGGTCCCCATCACCACCACGGCTCCAGTCAAGCGGGAACGCCGCTGGTCGGTCGCCGCACTGTGCATCGTCCTGGCCGTGCTGGCCAGCCTGGGCGCGGCCGCCGCCGTCACGTCCGCCAGTGACCGTGTCCAGGTCCTGGCGATCGCCCGCGATGTGCCGGCCGGGCAGGCCCTGACCGACGCTGACCTGATCGTGGCCGAGGTCTCCACCGATACCGCGCTGACACCGGTGCCCGCTGCTCAGAAGGCGTCGATGCTGGGCAAGCGGCCCGCGGTCGATCTGCGCAAGGGCGGCCTGCTCACCACCTCGCAGCTCGCTGCCGGCACGGGCCTTGGCGACGACAAGCAGCAGGTCGGCGTCCAGGTCAAGCGCGGCCAGGCCCCGGCCGGCACCCTCGCCCCCGGCGACCAGGTCCTCGCCGTCACCACCCCCGCCCAGGGCGAGCAGCAGAGCAGCAAGGACGCCGAGGCGCCGCCGTCGACCATCAGCGGCGTCGTCGTAACGGTCTCCCGGCCGGACGCCTCCGGCACAGTCGTCGTCAACCTCGCCGTCGCGACCACCGACGGCCCGCTCCTGGCGACCCGCGCCGCCCAGGGCCGTATCGCCCTCGTTCGTGAACCGCGGAGCAACTGATGCCAGTGACTGCGCTCCTCTCCGCCAAGTCCTCTGGCGTCACGGCCTCCGCCCTCGCGCTGACCCTGGCCTCGAAGCGGCCGTCGCTGCTCGCCGAGTGTGACCCTGCCGGCGGAACGATACGGGCTGGCTTCCTGCAAGGACACGTCACCGCCGGGTACGGGCTGTACCACCTCGCTGCGGCCGAGCGGACCAGCTCCGTAGCCCTGGCCAATGCCTTCGCCAACCATCTGTGGTCAATGGACGCTGCCGGACATCGCAAGCTGCTGCCCGGCCTGACCGACCCGGCCCAGGCCGCCGCACTCAGCCGCACCTGGCCTGCCCTGTCGGAGGTCATGCACGTGCTGGCGGATGAGGCCGGATACGACGTCGTCATCGACGCCGGCCGACTCGCTCTTGAAGCAGGGCACCTGCACCCCACGCTCACCCCGGCCCCCCTGATTCATCAGGCCGACCTCGTCCTGCTGGTGGTCCGCGGTACGGACCAGTCCCTCGCCCTGACCAAGCATGTGATCAACCCGCTGCGCACCGAGCTTGCTGAGCTCGGAACCGGAGCTGATGCGCTCGGACTGCTGCTCATCGAGGAAGGCCCCTACCGCGCCCATCAGGTCACCGACGTGCTGAAGACGCCGGTCCTGGCGGCCCTGCCCTTCGACTCGGACACCGCGAACTACCTGACAAACGGAGGGCGGCCGCCGCGCGGCTACAACCGAAGCCCACTTTTGCGACATGCCCGCACGGCCATGGAGCAGTTCGAGGCCGCGGCGTCCCGCCGCAGCATCCAGCAGCAGTACCCGCCGCGGCCGGCCAACCCGCAGCTGGCCGGCGTCCTGCAGCGGCTGACGGATAGCCAGGGAGGGATGCGTGGCTGACATCCAGCATCGACCAGGAGTCAACGGGCACCCGGCGCCGATGGGCCGCGAGGATATCGCCGGACTCCTCGCCGGCAGGATCGGCCAGCGCCGTCCGGCAGAGCCGCTGCGGCCCTCCGCTCCGATGCCGTCAGCGCCCGCGCCCGCGAATCCGGCAGCTGTGCCGCGGCTGGCCGGTCTGCCCGGTGAGCTCCCAGTCGGCTGGGAAGTCATCGAGGAGCTTCAGGCCCAGGTGTCCAAGCAGCTCAGCGCCCAGGACCCCGACAAGCTGCTCGAAGAAGACGACCGCCGGGCAATGGCGAAGTCCCTGGTGCGCAACGTCGTCGCCGACTGGGCCGCCAAGTACGCCCAAGGCAACACTCCGCTGACTGCCGAGCAGGAAGCCGCGATCGGCACCGCGGTGTTCGACTCCATGTATCGCGGCGGCCGCCTGCAATCCCTACTGGACCAGGACGGCGTCGAGGACGTCATGGTCGACGGCCTGCGCGCACACGTCGAGTACCACGACAAGCCGCGCCGCACGATCGACCGGGTCGCCGACAGCCACGAAGAGCTGATCACCTGGGTCAACCGGATGGCACGCCTGTCCGGTCACGGCGAGCGGGCACTTACCCAGGCCACGCCCATGGTCGGCTTCCGTATGCCCGACGGCTCCCGCGTCACCTCTTCGCTCCTGACGTCCCGCCCGTCGGTCGTGATCCGCAAGCACCGTATCCGCCAGCACGGCATCGCCGAGCTGGTGCAGTGGGGCTCCATCAACCCGCTCCTGGAACGGTTCCTGGTCGCCTGCGTCCACGCCAGGAAGAACATCCTCGTCGTCGGCGACATGGGCGCCGGCAAGACGTCACTGCTCCGCGCGCTCGGCCGGGAGATCCCGCCGGCTGAGCGCCTGGTGACGCTCGAGTCGGACCGCGAGCTTTACCTGGACGAACCCGGCCCCAAGCCCGGACCAGTGACGTTTGCGTTCGAAGCCCGGCAGTCCAACGGCGAGGTCCGCGGCGGCGAGCGCGCCGGCGAGGTCACCATCGCCGACATGTTCGTCACGGCGCTGCGCTACAACGCGAACCGAGTGATCGTCGGAGAGGTCCGCTCCACCGAGATCGTGCCGATGCTGCAGGCCATGTCCGCCGGTGGCTCCGGCAGTATGTGCACCCTGCACGTCCGTCGGCCGCACGCCATCATCAGCCGCCTCGTGCAGTTGTGCACTGAGGCCGGGATGGCGACCGAAGCCGCCCACCATCTGATCGCCTCCTCCATCGACGTCGTCGTCTACCTCACCTACCTGGACGAGACCGCGATCGGCGGCCGCAAGCACCGGTTCGTCTCCCACATCTACGAAGTCCACGACGTCGTCGGCGAAGGCGGCCGCCCCACCACCACCGAGCTGTTCGCCCCCCAAGGCGGCGAGATCCGCGGCGCCTACAAGAACATGCCCTCATTCATCGACGAGCTCGAACGCACCGGTCTGTTTGACCGGCAGTGGCTCACCGGAAACCTCGGCGGCTGGCCCCAGCCCTTGCAGACAGTGAGCGCACGATGAACCTCCCCGACCTGAAGCAGCTGACCGAGCGAGGGCTCATCAACCCGGTCGTGGCCCAGCTCCTCAACGCCTCCGTACACAGCGGCATGAACCTAGTGATCTCAGGGCGCTCCGGCACCGGCCGTACGACCCTGCTGAGAGCCCTCGGACGCGCCGTGCCGGCACACAACCGGATCGTCACCCTGGAGGTCGCCCCCCAGCTGAACCTCGCCGGCCCGGGCCGTCAGGTCATCGAGATGACCGGCCCAAGCGCCACCGATCTAATGCCCATCGCCCTGCGCCACAACGTCCACCGCATCCTGGTGGACGAGTCCGGCCCCGACAGCGCGGTCCCGCTGCTGCAGGCCATGGCATCGGGAGACGCCGGCTCGATGTGCACGCTCACCGCCACGAACCCCCGCGATGCCCTGAACCAGCTCATCGACCATTGCGCCGCCGAGATCGGCAACCCCGAGGCGGCCACCTATCTAGTAGGGCAGGCCATCGACCTGATCATCCAGCTCGAGAGCCACGGCAGACCGGGAGATGAACGCCGCTTCGTCTCCCACATCAGCGAGGCCCACCCCCGCGAGGACAGCATCACCCTGCAACAGGTGTTCGCGCCCGTACCCGGGCAGCCCCGCGCCGTCTTTCAGAACCGGCCCGCCCGCATCCAGGACCTCGAGCACGCCAGCTTCGACCACACCTGGCTCACCGACGCGACCCGCACCTGGGGGCACCGGTGAACACATCCCAGCTCGCTCTCGTCGCAGCCTGCTGCGCCGTGCTCGCACTACTCGCGGTCGTCGCAGCGGTCCGCGAGATCCGCGGCCGCGTGCCCGACCCCATCAAACCCACATCGCGCCTGGCCGGCCGCATCCAGCGCGCGAAGGCCGAGCTGCCCGAGAACTGGCAGCACCGCTGGCGCCACCTCGTCACCACTGCCGGCGTGGCCGCCCTAGTGGTGTGGGCATGGACCGGCTGGCCCGTCCACGGCCTGCTCGCCGGCGCCGCCGTCCTGGGCCTGCCGTTCATCCTCACCCCCGGAACCGCCGCCAAACTCCGCATCGAGCGCCTCGAAGCCCTCGGGCAATGGCTCAACCACCTGGCCGGCGTGCACACCGCCGGTATCAGCCTCGCCCAGACCATCCGCGCCTCCGCGAAGGCCGCGCCCGGCCCGATCGCGCCGAACGTACGGGCCTTGGCCGAGCGGCTGCGCTCCGGCATGGACGCCCACCACGCCTTCGCCCACTTCGCGGACGAGCTCGCCGACGGCGTATCCGACCATGTCGTGCTGCTCTTCCAGTCCCACGCCGTCTACAAGGGCCCCGGCCTGTCCGACGCCCTCGAAGCCCTCGCCGTGACCATCCACCAGCAGGCCGCCGACGCCCGCGACGTGGAGGCCGACCGCGCCTCCGTCCGCAAGTCCTCGCGCATGGTCTCCATGGTCATCAGCATCGTCGTGATCGGCTGCATGCTCAACGACGCCTGGAGCGGCTGGTACCAATCCCCGCTCGGTCAGATCGTGCTCGCCGCCATTGGCGGGGCCTTCGCCTGGACGCTGAACATGCTGCGCCGCATCGCCCGTACCGAGCCCGATCCGCGCCTGCTGGACCCCCTGCCCGCCACCGAGCTCACCATCGGAGGGCCTCGATGATCCCCATGGAGGCCGTCCTGCCCGCGGCCGCCGCCGGCGCGCTGATCGGACTTGCCGTACGCGCCGCGTGGCCCGCCAAGCCCGACCTCGCCTCAGCCCTCGATCGGCTCGACGCGGGCAAGGTCAGCGCCCTCTTGCCGTCTGCGGCGCCGTCCTTGACCGGGTCGCTCCCGGAGCGTGTCGGCAACCGGCTGATCGCCGAACTCGGCGGCCGCATCACCCTGCCGCTCAAAGACCTGAACCTGCTGCGCATCAGCCCCGCGGAGCATCTCGGCAAGCGAGTCCTGTTCGCGCTGTACGGGCTGCTGCTCCCGCAACTGGTCCAGGCCCTGCTTGCGCTCGCCGGTGTGGCCTTCCCCTACGCGGTGCCGGCACTGATTTCGCTCGGGCTTGGCGGGCTGTTCTGGTTCTGGCCCGGCAAGGAAGTCGCCCGGGACGCGGCCGAAGCCCGCCTGATCGTCCGGCACGCCGCCGCCTCCTACCTGGAGCGGGTGGCACTGGCCAGGATCGCCAACTCGGGCGCAGCCCAAGCCCTGACCCAAACCGCTGAAGTCGGCGACGGCTGGATCTTCGCGAGGATGCGGCAAACCTTCCACCAGGCCGATCTCGCCGGCGTCACCGTCTGGGACGCGCTCAAGCAGCTCGGCAACGAGCTCGACATCCCCGAACTCACACGACCCGCCGACACCCTGGCGTTGGCCGGCGACGGCGCCGCCGTCTACGCCACCCTGCAGGCCCAGGCCAGGCAGCTGCGCATCGCGCTCCTCAGCGACGCCAAGGCGCAAGCCAACGCGGCGTCTGCCGCCATGGTCCTGCCCGTCACATTCGGCGTCATCCTCATGTTGATCTTCGTCATGATCCCGATCACCATCACCATCCTCAGCAGCTGAACCACAAAGGAGAAAGACACCGCATGGACGTCCAGATGCTCACAACCTGGATCCGCGCCCGCTACCAGCAGCTCCGTGACGCTCGCGACGCAGGCGTCACCAGCACCGAGCTCGCCGTGATGGCTGGCGCACTCCTGCTCGGCGCCGGACTGCTCGTCGTAGCCATCCGCAGCAAGCTCACCGAGAAGATCGGCGTCATCAACGGAGGCTGAACCACGCAGACCAGACAAGGGAGGGGAGTGGTGTGAGAAGCCGGGTACGTACCTGCTGGCGAGTCGTCAACGGCCGCCTGCGCGCTGACGATCGCGGTTTCGGAAGCGTGGAGTTCGCAGTCCTGGCGCTGGTTGCGCTAGCGCTGATCTTCACCTCCATCCAAGTCGGCCTCTACTACCACGCACGCAAAGCCGCCCAGTCCGCCGCCCGTCACGGCGTGGAGGCCGGCCGCCAGTTCGGCGCGAGTGAAGGGGACGGCGTCGCCCAGGCGCAGGCCTTTCTCGGCCGTTTCGGCGGCAGCGTGCGGGGCGCGAGCGTGTCCTCGGCCGGCAGCACCGCCCAGGAAATCCGCATCACCGTACGCGGAAGCGTCCCCACCCTCGTCCCGGGCCTGCAACTGGATGTCGTACAGCATGCTGACGCTCCGACCGAACGGTGGACTCAGCCGTCAACTTCTCGGCCGTAAACGATCGAGCGTGTTGGCTCTGTCGTTTGCGCCTTGTCGCGCTCCCGACTGCCCCCTACGGCAGGGCGGTCACGGGTCGCATCTACCAGCGAAAGGGGGTGTTCAGGTCCTTTGTGGTACGGGTCCGTTGACGAGAACCCACGCCGAGCGTGCACGGTTGCGCACGTTGACCCCGGCGACGTGGTCGGCGGGGCCAGCGAGCCCGCACCGACGACAGCAGAAGGTGTCCCGGGCGGGACGGTTGTGCCTGGCGGTGTGTCCGCATCTGGGGCACATCTGCGAGGTGTAGT
This sequence comes from Streptomyces sp. NPDC002133, assembly GCF_040296405.1. Taxonomy (NCBI): domain Bacteria; kingdom Bacillati; phylum Actinomycetota; class Actinomycetes; order Kitasatosporales; family Streptomycetaceae; genus Streptomyces; species Streptomyces sp. NPDC002133. Next base: position 45,215 of record NZ_JBEOXF010000022.1, read on the forward strand.
GGGCGTCCACCGAGATCACCGGTACCCCGGCCCGCTGGGCCTTGTAGCGGATGTGTTCTTCGAGCTGGTGGAACGGCCAGGAGGAGAGCGTGGCCCGCTGGTCGCGAGAAGGCCGTACCCGGTCACGGATGCCACTCAGTTCTTCGAGGGCGATTCCGCGTCCGGTGCGTTGTGCGACGGCCACGATCTCTTTACTGATCCTGTGGTTGACGTGGGTAGCGTGCCGGGCTTCCTTCTTCGCCCGGCGTTTGGCCCGCCTGGCGGCGGAGCGGGTCTGCTTCGCCTGGAGTTCGGCTCGCTTGCGGGCGTGCCAGCGCCGGTAGCGGCCAAGGCGGCGGCCCTGGTAGTTGCTCCCGTCGGACGTGGTGGCGAGGTTGGCGATGCCCCGGTCCACCCCGATCCAGTCCACCGGGTCGGTGTTGAGCGGCGCTTCGGGAATCTCGCAGGTGGCGATCAGGAACCACATGCCGTCACGGTGCACGAGATCCGACTCGCCCCGCCGGTACTTCTCGAGCATCGCCAACTGGCCCAGATGGCCTGTGTACCGGACGTTCTTGATCCGCCCGGCCACGGTCCAGATGCTCACCGTCCGCGCGTCGTGCTGCCAGGACAGGATCCGGTCGTCGTACGGCTGGGCCGCATCAGGCCGGAAGACGATCGGCTTCGACTCCGCACGCCTGCGTCGCCTCGACCCGTTCGGGCCGAGGTTTCCCGCCCGGATGTTGGCGTGCAACGTGGCGTAGGCGTCCACGACCTTCTTCACCACCCGCACGGCCGGCTGGGCAGCCAGCCCGAACTCCGTTTTCAAGCGGGCGTAGACGAGCTTTTGCAGCTCGTTGCGGGTGGTGGTGCCCGTCTCGTACGCCACCGCCGATGCGGCATCGGCCGCCCGGTTGCACACGGGCAGGGTCGCCGCCAAGGCCGCCGCCGCCTCGGGCGACGGCAGCAGCTTCACCTGCACCACGACCTTCACCCCATCAACCTAACCGTCGCCACTGACAGCAGCCGAAAGTGCAGGTCACGACAGACACGGAGGGAACTCCGCCGCTGCGCGGCTCCGCTCCAAGGACCCATTCCTCCCCGGCTTGATTGCCGGGCCTCCCTGGAGAGAACAGTGAAAATCCGCACGTACTGGCAGCGGCTGGCGCGGGGGCTGCGCCGCGACCGGGGTTCCTACGCGCTGGAGACAGCGGTCCTCGCGCCGGTGATGATCGGCCTGCTGCTGCTGATGGTGGCGTTCGGGCGGGTGACCGACGCCGACGGCGCCGTCGACTCCGCAGCCCGCGCGGCGGCCCGCGCCGCCTCGCTCGAGCGCGACGCCGGCAGCGCTCAGGCAGAGGCCCAGGCCGCAGCCAGTCGCAGTCTGGAAGGGGAGGGCATCACGTGCCAGAGCTCCAGCGTGGTGGTGGACACCTCCGGCTACGCGCTCGACATCGGCGTGGAGGCGAACGTGACGGCGACGATCGCCTGCACCGCCAACCTCGCCGATATAGGCCTTCCCGGCCTGCCCGGCGCGAAGACGCTCACCGCATCGTGGACCAGCCCCATCGACACCTACAGGGGCCGTCAATGATGGGTTGGGTTCAGCATTTCCGAGCACCACGGCCGGTGGCACTGTCCCCACGCCGTCGCGACCGCGGGTCCATGTCCACCTTCTTCGCCGTGTCCGCGATCGCCATCTTCATGGTGATGGGGCTGCTCGTCGACGGTGGCGGCGCCCTGAACGCCGGCAACCGCGCCACGTCGCTTGCCCAGGAAGCCGCCCGCACCGCGGGACAGCAACTCGACCCTGCCCAGGCGATCGAGGGCACCGCCATCACGATCGACCCGGACGCGGCCGTCGGCGCGGCTCAGGACTACCTCGCCGCAGCCGGCGTCCAGGGCGACGTCACGATTACCGACGGCGGGCAGACGCTCACCGTCACTGTGCACGACAGCTACGACACGTACTTTGCCCAGGTCGTCGGCGCGGGAACGATCAGCGTGACCGGCACCGCGAAAGCCCACCTGCAGACCCAAGCTGGAGGCTGAGCCGTACATGGCCCACCGAACCCCCGCCCCACTGCGCGCCCTCGGCGCCCTGTTGCGGGCCCTGCTCGGCCTGGCCCTTCTCGTGGCCCTGGTCGGCGGCGTCCCGTATCTGCTCCTCGCCGTGGGCCATCAGCCGACCGAACTGTCCGGCGGTCTCGACCTGCTGATGCGGCAGGACGACGGCAGCCTCTTCTTCGTCGTGCTCACCTGCATCGGCTGGGCAGCATGGCTGGCCTTCACATTCTCCGTCCTGGTGGAGATCGTCGCCGTTCTGCGCCGACGCTCCGCCCCCAGGATCAAAGGGCTGGGCGGCCTGCAGTCCCTCGCCAGCTTCCTCATCGGCGGCATCGTGCTGCTCGCCCCCACCGCCGCCTCGGCCGCCACGACCGGACCCGCGGTCGCGGCAACGGCGGTGCAAACGGTGGGAGCGCCCGGCGCTAGCGCATCGCCCAGTACCAAGCCGGCCGCCCTGGCCGAGGAGACCGACTGGCCCAAGCACACCGTGTCCTCGACGACGGAGCTGCCCTGGGACCTGGCGGAGGAGTACCTCGGCGACGGAAAGCGCTGGAAAGACATCGCCGCCCTCAACCCCGACATCCCGCAGCTTGCCGCTGGCGACGAGTTCCTCCCCAAGGACGCCGTCATCAACCTGCCTGCTGACGCCCGGCCCGTCGCCCCAGCTGCCACCAGCTCGGCGCCCACGGTGAGCAAGGGCCCAGCCATAGGCAATGCTGCCGAGCAGCAGACGAGTCATGAAGAGCAGGGCATCAAGCAGCAGGACCAGGCGGACGACGAAAGCCCCGGGAGCGAGAGCGCCGACGCCCGGCCGGAGAGCGTCACGGTCCGCGATGGCGACAGCCTCTGGTCGATCGCCGACGAACACGGCGACCCGACCGACTGGCCAGCCATCTACGAGGCCAACAAGGGCGAAGCCACCCCGGGCGGCGGCCGCTTCGACAACCCGAACCTCATCTTCCCGGGCCAGAACCTGGACCTGCCCAAGGCCGGCGCGGATGGCGAGCCGGCCGCCGACAAGGACACGGCCGACCCGAAGACGCCGGACAAGCCCGAGGGGCAGAGCGACACGACGCCGACGCCCGAGGAGACACCGGACGAGGAAGCCGACAGGGACACCGAGGCCGACAATCCGGCCCCGCCAGCCGCAACCCCGGCGCCTGCCCGTACGGCAGAACCGGCACCGAGCAGCCCGGCACCCACTCCAAGCAGCCAGGACACCGGTCGTGGCCAGGCGCCCGCCGCGCAGCACAGCGACGACGGCGAGAACGCCCTGGCCCCAGTCGCGGTATGGGCGGGCGCCGGCGCCCTGGCGGCCGCCCTGGTCGGCACTCTGGCCACCCGCCGGATCCTGCAGCAGCGCCGCCGCCGACCGGGCCGACGCATCCCCATGCCAACCGGCCGCGCGGCCGTGACCGAGCAGGGCCTGCGCGCCGCCCAGCACCCCACCGGATTCGACCTGCTGGGCACCGCGCTGCGCTCCCTCGCGCTGAACCTCGCCGCCGCCGACCGTGAACTGCCCGTCGTCGAAGCGGTCGTCCTACACGAATCCAAGGTCGAGCTACACCTGGCCGATGACACCGCTCCCATGAAGCCGTTCAGCGCAACCACCGGCCGTGCGGACCTGTGGACCTGCGCCGCGTCCAGCCCCGACCTGGCTGACGAGGAAACGCTGAACGACGCTGATGCCCCGTACCCAGCCCTCGTCTCGATCGGCTGGGACGCTGCCGGTCACCTAGTCCTGGTCGACCTTGACCACGTCGGCATCCTCAACCTGGCCGGCGACCCAGACTCGGCACGACAGGTCCTGCAGGCCATCGCAGTCGAACTGGCCAGCACCCCGCTGCCGGACCACCTCGAAGTCACGGCACTCGCCCACACCGCTCCCGGCCTGGACCAGGCCGCCCCCGAGCGCGTCGTACGCATCGAAGACCTCGCAGCCGCCACCGCCGACCTGACCAGCCACACCGCAGACCAGCGACGCGCTCTCGCCGCCATCGGCGCCATCAGCCTGCGCGCCGCCCGCCTCATGGACGACGCCGGCGGCGCTTGGACGTCACACGTCATGCTCGCCCAAGACCTCCCCGAGGACACGGCTGTCACCGAACTCTTCCACGCCCTCAGCGAAGAGCCCCGCGCCGCGGGCGCGGTCATCACCTCCCGCGCCCCCGCCCAGCTGCCAGCCACGGCGTGGACCCTCGAATGCCATGGACCGGACGCGACAATCGTCCTGCCCGGCTCCAACCTCCCCGTCAGGCTGCAAGGCCTGAGCGACGAGCACTTCGCCGACGCCATCGAGCTGCTCACTCTCGCCGCCAGCGACGCCGATGACCCCGCGCCCGACTGGACCCACGCTGACCTGCCCGAGCTGGCTGACGGCGAGGAAGGCACCATGGACGAGCTGCAACCGGCAGATGCCGCCGAGGACTCCTTGGAGTCCGCCGACGACGATGGGCTGCCCGCGGAGTACGCCGAGCTCGAGCTGGATTCCCTCGCCGAAGAAGCCGCGGAAGCCGAGGACACAGGCCCCTCGACCGACCTGGCCAAGAAGGACGCCCAAGGCGAGAACGATCCAGAAGGCAAGCCCGCTGGGCCCTCGCTCGCCGACGTGCTGGCCGGAGAAGACGCGCACCACGCCGAGCTGAAGGCCGACCGAACGAAGAATGAGGACCCCGCGAGCGCCGCGGGCCCGGCGGACGTTGCCCTCGCTCCCGCCACACCCTGCGCGCACCCTGCCGCGCCAGCCGTCCACGTCACCATCCCCGCACCAGCACCCGCCTCCACCACAGCTCCCGCTCCGCTCGACCGCCCGGAGTCGCCAACCGCGGAGCCAGCAGCCGCTCACGTCGAACCGGAGGCCACGGACGGCGATCCAGCCGTGCTGCTACTGGGGCCCATCAGCCTTGAAAACGCAAGCGGCCGCATTGACTCGAACCGGCGCAGCATCGGCACCGAACTGGTTGCCTACCTTGCCCTCAACCCCGGCGTCGACCACCACGCCATCGACGACGCCCTCTGGCCCGGGCGCCTGGTCAACAAGCAGATGCGCAACGCCGTCATCTCTCGCACCCGCTCATGGCTAGCCAAGGACATCGACGGCAACGCGCACCTGCCGCGCGTCCAGGACACCGGAGACAGCCGATACCGCCTCGGCCCCGCCGTCACTTGCGACTGGACCCGATTCCAGCGCTTCGCGCGCATCGGCCTCGCCCGCAACAACGAAGACGGCGATCTCGCCCTGCGCCGCGCACTTGCCCTGGTCCGAGGCCGGCCCTTCACCGGCATCGACCCTCAGCGCTACGCCTGGGCAGAGCCCATCATCCAGGAAATGGTCTCCGCGGTCGTCGACGTCGCCTTCATACTGTCCACCCGGTGCCGGGAAGCCGACGACATCTCCGGCGCTCTATGGGCAGCTCACCGAGGCCTCCTCGCCGCCGAGGAAAGCGAGATGCTGCACCGCCAGATCTTCCTCGCCCACCACGCGGTCGGCGACATCGACGCCCTACGCGAGGCCGCCGCCCGCCTGGCCCGCATCAACGAACAGCTGCTCGGCGGCGTCGACATGGAAGGCGAGACCGCGGAACTCCTGCGAAAGCTGCTGCCCCGCACGACCGCGCGCGCCCGCTGATGTATCGTCCGCGATTCCGTGATCGCTTCGGTTCTCGCCTGCGGCAGAGGCCAATCCGTGCCGTGACTGAACGAGACAGCAGCTCGGCACGCGTAACATCCCAGTTCAGCAAGCGTCGGCCCCGCACGCGCGGGGATGGTCCCACCGCCGCACTCGTCGCCGTCACCGCGGTCTCGTCGGCCCCGCACGCGCGGGGATGGTCCCAGATCGAGCGTTGCGGGCCACGCCCACGACTGGTCGGCCCCGCACGCGCGGGGATGGTCCCCACAACATGATGCCCGAGTCGATGGCGACGGCGTCGGCCCCGCACGCGCGGGGATGGTCCCGTGCCTGGGTGGACACATGGCGACCCGCACAAGTCGGCCCCGCACGCGCGGGGATGGTCCCCGAGGAACCGACCGACAGCACGACCGACCGCGGTCGGCCCCGCACGCGCGGGGATGGTCCCCAGATCATCTTGGCCGTGGGCCGGAAGGGCAGGTCGGCCCCGCACGCGCGGGGATGGTCCCGCCGAACTCGGCACGGATACGCCGCACGGAGGGTCGGCCCCGCACGCGCGGGGATGGTCCCCCCGTCTGACCCTGCCCGCACCCGCCGCCCCGGTCGGCCCCGCACGCGCGGGGATGGTCCGGCTGCGACCGCGCCGAGGCCGACGCCCTGCTGGTCGGCCCCGCACGCGCGGGGATGGTCCCTGGGCGGCTTCGGCGGCGGCCCAGTCGTTGAGGTCGGCCCCGCACGCGCGGGGATGGTCCTCCAGGCCCCGGTAACCACGTCGCGGTCTACGCGGTCGGCCCCGCACGCGCGGGGATGGTCCTGGGAAGGGTGGAAAGGCCGCTCCGGTCCTCCGGTCGGCCCCGCACGCGCGGGGATGGTCCCTGGTTCTCCACGAACGCGACGACGAACGACATGTCGGCCCCGCACGCGCGGGGATGGTCCCATGCCCGCCAGGGACGCCAGGCCGGTACGGGGGTCGGCCCCGCACGCGCGGGGATGGTTCGAAGGCGTAGGGACTCTCTGTTGGATCCAGATCGTCGGCCCCGCAGGCGCGGGGTTGGTTCGTGAGCTGTCGACCGGCGCGGTCGTGAACATGTTGGCCCCACGCGAGCGCGTCGGCCCGCGCCTGTGACGGAGGGCCAAGCCGTTCTCGGACGGCTTGGCCTCATTGTCAGTGGTGCCCGCTAACCTCACGTTCTTCGAACTTGGGGGTGGGATGATGGATTTAGAGCAGGTGAGGGCGCGGTACGGGGACGAGGCTGTAGCGGGGCTTGGAGCGCTGTGGGGGAAGTCGAAGGAGCGCGCTGGGGGTCGGACGAATCTGCTCCTGTCGCATCTTTTGGATACTGCTGCGGTCGCGGAGCTGGTTTGGGATCGCTATCTGGCGCCGGTGACGCATGGTGTGCTGGATGAGGTGGCCGGCCAGGGGCGGGGGCGCAGGTTTTTCGCGTGGTTGTGTGGTGTGCACGACTGGGGGAAGGCGACGCCGGCGCATCAGCGGTTATGGCCGGAAGGGGGCGCGGCTGTCCGGGCGGTGGGTTTGACCTGGCTGGAAGCTGCTGCTGTGGCCGGTGCGAGGCAGAAGAAGCGTTGGCGTCACGACTGGGCCGGTGGGCTGCTGATGCGGCAGGCCCTGGGTGAGGCTGGGTGGGCTGCGGAGCACGTGGATTGGGTGTGGCCGCTGGTTGCTGGCCATCACGGAGCTTTCCCGACGCTGGGGGATGTTCAGGAACCCCGGATGGCCAAGGGCCAGTTGCGGGGCACTGGGATGTGGCGTGCGGTGCAGCAGGCCGTGCTGGAGGTCTTCACGTGTGAACTGGGTTTTGCGGACCTTGGTGAGGTCCGGCCGGTGGTTGTCCCCTTGCGGGCGGTGCAGTTGCAGCTGAGTGGTCTGGTGGTGATGGCCGACTGGATTGCCAGCGATGAGCGTCGCTTCCCTGGTGCGGATGATTTGGGTCGGGTGGGTCTGGGGGCGGCCCGTGATCGGGCGAAGGTGGCTTGGGAGCAGTTGGGGCTGCGTGGCGGTTGGGGCGCTGTTGCGGTGCCGGGTCCGGAGATGTTTCGGGACAGGTTCGCGTGTGTGCCACGGCTGTCGCAGACGATGGTGATGGAGGCTGCCCGGGGGATGGGGGGTCCGGGGCTGCTGGTGGTTGAGGCTCCGATGGGTGAGGGCAAGACGGAGGCGGCGCTGGGGGCGGCTGAGATCCTGGCCGCGCGGTTCGGTGCGGATGGCGTGTTTGTGGGGATGCCGACGCAGGCGACGAGTGACCCGATGTTCACGCGCACCCGCCGGTGGGTGGGGGCGATCGATGCCTCGCTGGCGTCGCAGGTGGCGTTGCTGCACGGTAAGCGCGCGTTCAATAGGGAGTGGGCGGCACTGCTTGAGGATGGTGGTGCCGATCCTGACGCCTTGTATGCGGGTGTCGACGAGTACGGCCTTGATGGCGATCCGTACGGGATCGTTCCTGTTTGTGGTCATGGTGGTGAGCGTTTGGCGCCGGCCGAGTGGTTCTTGGGGAGCAAGCGGGGGCTGCTGGCGCCGTTTGTGGTCGGCACCGTCGACCAGTTGCTGTACGCGGCGACGCGGACCCGGCATGTGATGCTGCGTTTGGCGGGGCTGGCGGGCAAGGTCGTGGTTCTGGACGAGGTGCACGCCTGTGACGTGTATATGAGCCGTTTCCTGCTGGAGGCGCTGCGCTGGCTCGGGCAAGCGCGGGTACCGGTTGTTGTACTGTCCGCGACGCTTCCTCCTGGACAGCGTCGGGAGCTGGTGACCGCTTACCTGGCAGGGGCTGCCTCGCGGGAGGAGTTTGCCGTCGAGGTATCCGAGCCGGACGGTTATCCCAGTGTGACCGCTGCGTGGCGCGACGAGGACACCGCGGCGCCGTCATTTTTTGTGGACGTTGCTGACACCTGGCGTGGGGACCTGCCGGTGATGGTGGAGACCCTTCCCGAGCGGATGCCCGCCCCCCGGACTTCCGGTGGGGAGCGGCGGGCGGTCCAGTGCGATGCGGATGCGTCGGTCGCCGACTTGCTGGGGGAGCAGCTTGCCGATGGTGGGACGGCGCTGGTCATCCGCAACACCGTCGCCCGCGCGCAGAGTCTCTTTGAGGAGCTGCGGAAGCGGTTCGGAGCGGAGGAAGTCCGGCTGCTGCACGCGCGGTTCACTGTCGCGCGGCGGGCCGAGCTGACGGAGGAGTCTCTGAGCCTGCTTGGCCCGGACGGGCCACGGCCTGAGGGCGGCCGCTTGGTGCTGGTGGCTACGCAGTTGGCCGAGCAGTCGTTTGATGTGGACGCTGATCTGCTGGTCACCGACCTGGCCCCGATCGACCTGCTGCTGCAGCGTATCGGGCGCTTGCACCGGCACGCCGGCACGCGTCGTCCGGTGCGTCTGCGGCAGCCCAAGGTGTTCGTCACCGGTCTTCAGCCGCACGAGGGGCGTGAGCCGGATTTCCTCTACGCGAGCGAAATGATCTACGGCCGTCATCTGCTGCTGCGGACGGCCGCTGTGCTGCCGGGCAGCGGCGGGCAGTGGGCGGTCCCCGGCCAGGTGCCGGAGCTGGTTGGGGCGGTGTACGGGGAGGAGGCGGATCTGCTGCCCGAGGCCTGGGCTGCGGCTGGTGTGAGAGCGCGCGAGGAGCAGGAGGGGGAGGACCGTCGGCGCGCTGAGGCGGCTAGCCAGTTCTTGCTCACGCGGCACGGGGAGCACGAGAGTCCCACGCTGGCGGGGCTGCACTACGCGGGTGCGTTGGGCGGTAGCAGTGAGGAGGAGCTCCAGGCCGCGGTGCGCGACGGGGACGAGTCCGTCGAGGTCGTCCTTGTGGTGCAGGCTGCCGAAGGGGAGATGTATCGCACCCTGTCGGGCCGTGCCTTGACGGTCAACGGCGATGTGGACTCTGCACTTGTGGAGGAGGTGATCGGGAGTTCCGTCCGGTTGCCGGCCACGCTGACCAAGGATGCACTGGCGCTTTCTCCGTTGCCAGGCTGGCGCGGGCATCCCTGGTTGCGGCACAGCCGCGCGCTGGTGCTGGACGCGTCGCGTAGCGCCCGGATGGGGGACTTCATCGTGCGGTACGACGATGACCTCGGATTGCGCACCGCGAGGTGCCGTTGAGCAGGGGTGCCGGGCGTGCTGCGCCCGGCACCCCTGCTCCCCGCGGAATGCGGGGCCTACGCGCTGCCCTGGTTGGTCGCCAGACGAAAACACGGGCCATCCCCGTACGCGTGACGGCGTCTGCCGTCTGATCGGGGCCGTTCGCAGATTGCCATACCGGATTGCAAGGAACCACTGCGGCACCTGTGTGCAAGCCGCTACGTTCTAGACGAAAACACTTCACCAATAGGGGGGTATTAGTGTTTTCCCTGCTCAGTAACCCATTCCTGGGGCTGCCTTCGGCTGCAGGCGGCCCGATGCGGGAGTACTCGCTGCGCGAGGCTGTGCTGCAGGCACACATACTCGGGGATCTCGTCGTCGACATCCCGACCCAGCGGCCGGCGCTGCTGCGCCAGTTGCTGCTGCCGGTTGTCGTGGACGCTGTGGGCCGTCCCGCCGATAGTCGTGAGTGGGCCGGCTGGTTCCGAGCGGGCCAGTGGTCGCCGGAACAGATCCAGCGTCTGAACGACTACTTCGACACACACCATGAACGCTTTGACCTCTTCCATCCCCAGCACCCGTTTGCCCAGGTAGCGGACCTGCGGACCGCCAAGGGCGAAACGAAGGGAGCGGGGCTGCTGGTGGCGACGGCTGCGACGGGCAACAACGTGCCGTTGTTCGCATCACGCACCGAAGGCGATGTGCTGGCACTCACCCCCGCTCAGGCAGTGCACTGGCTGCTGCACACCCACTGCTGGGACACCGCGGCCATCAAGACCGGAGCGGTCGGTGACCCGAAGGTCAAGAGCGGCAAGACAACCGGCAACCCCACCGGCCCGCTCGGACAGTTCGGCGTCACCGTGCCCGTGGGCCGCACCCTGTACGAGACGCTATTGCTCAACATTCCCGCGGGGCCTCCTTCGCGCTCCGACGATCTGCCGCAGTGGAGGCGTCGTGACCTGGACGGCCGGATCGAGGACACGTGTTCGGTCGCGACGCCGCAATGGCAGGAGCGTGCGCCCAAGGGGCTGCTGGACCTGTGGACCTGGCAGCCCCGGCGCATCCGCCTCTTCCCCGAGGGGACCGAGGACGGCGACCTCCGCGTCACCCGGGTGCTGGTCGCGGCTGGGGACCGGATGCCGCACACGCCCGAAGTGGAGCCGCACACCATGTGGCGCCTGGAGCCCACAGGGGGACGCGAGAAGTCCAAGGGCAAGCCAGCCGGCGCTTCGCCGCGGCGGCCGCTACGTTTGCAAGCCGGCAAAGCCGCCTGGCGCGGGCTGGATGCCCTGCTCGCCCCCGAGCGCGGCTCGGAGGACGCCGGTGAGCGGACAGCGGGATTCGCCACCAGCGAGCTTCTCGACCAACTCGGAGAACTGCGGGGGGAGATCGGGGAGGCGTACCCGCTGCGGGTGGAGCTGACCGGAATGGCGTACGGCACGCAGTCCGCCGTCGTCGACGACGTGATGTTCGACGCGCTGCCTCTGCCGTTGGCCGCACTGGGCGCGGAGACCTACGTCCATGCGGCCGTCCTGGAGGCAGCCGCCCAAGCTGAACAACTGGCCATTGCCGTCAACAACCTCTCAGCCGACCTGCGACGCGCGCTGGGCGCGGACCCCATCCCGTGGGACAAAGGCCAGCGACCCGGCGAGTTCGTGCTCCATGCCCTGGACCCCTTGATGCGACGGCTGCTCGCCGCCCTTCGCGGCGTCGGTGAGGACATCGAGACAGTCGAGGCCCGGCAGACTCAGTGGGAGCAACTGGCCTGGCAGCGCAGCTGGGAGATCGCCGACGGGCTGCTGCAGGCGGTGCCGGTCAGCGCGTATGCCGGCCGCAAGGCTGACCAGGGCGAAGGCGGAGGAAAGCCGGAGCGCACCTACCGGGCGTCGCTGGCCGAAGCGTCCTTCCGCCGGCGCCGCGGGGAGATCCTCCACCGCGCCGCCGAAGCCCGCCGCCTGGCCCACGCCGAACGGTCCGCAGCCGGCTAACTGCCACCACGGCGACGGACACGGTGCCCCGCCACTCTCGTGAACACGCTCGGAGACGACATGTCTGATGACAACCACCAGCAGCGCAGGCTCTGGCACCGCTATATCGCTGCCGACGGCACCTGGCGCCGCAAAGACGGCAGCCCGGCAGAAAAGCGCCCGCCGGGCGAGGACCTTGCCGTGCTGCGCCGCGGGCTGAGCCGCCCGGCCGGCGACGTGCTGGAGATGTTCCCGTTCTACACCTGCCCCGTGGACGACTTCGCCGCCCGCCGCGGTCAGATGTCGCTCCAGCAGGAGGCCGAACACGCGGCACTCGCCCTCTACGGACTGCACCAGCAAAGCCAGGACCGCCCCATGCACCGCCGGGACGTCAGCATCGGACGCGCCGTACGCGCGCTGCGTCACCACGACCGCTCGAGCCCGGAAGCGGTCGACTCCCGCTTCCAGCAGGCCTTTGCAGCCAACTCCACCGGCGCGCTGCAGCTCCGGCTGCGCGGCCTGATCACCCAGCTCAAAGGCATCGACCAGCCGCTGGATTACGACCTGCTCGCCGGCGACCTGCTCGCTTGGCACCGACCCGAGGCACGGTCCCGCGTCCGCCGCCGCTGGGGCCTGGACTACTACGGCTGGACCCAAAACGGCGCCAAGTAAACGACGCAACCGGGCAGCCGCCCCATCGACGGAACCCCGCGCCACACCCACCCACTCACGCATTCCGCACACACCACTTGGAGCTCGTGCGATGACTTCCCGCCTCTACATCGACGTGCACATCGTGCAGACCGTGCCGCCGGCCAACCTCAACCGCGACGACCAGGGCAACCCCAAGGAGGCCGTCTACGGAGGAGTGCGCCGCTCCCGTGTCTCTTCCCAGGCATGGAAGCGCGCTACCCGTATCCACTTCGACGCACAAGCGCCCGAGCAGGACCGCGCCACCCGCACCAAGCGCATCACCGCCGAACTGGCCGAGCGGATCGCCCGGAACACCGGCCTGGACAAAGCCCCCGCCACCCGCATCGCCGCCACCCTGCTCGAGCAGTTGGGACTCAGCGCGGGCAAGAAGGTCGGCGAAACCGCCTACCTCCTCTTCTACGGCAACGCCCAGCTCGACACGGTGGCCGACCTGGTCACCGACCGTGCCACAGAACTTGCCGCGCTGGACGACAAGGCCCTGAGCGAGACCCTCAAAGCCATCCCCGTGGCAGAGAAGTTCACCACCGGCCACCCGATGGGCGTTGCCCTGTTCGGCCGAATGGTCGCCAACATCCCCGCCCTCAACGTCGACGCCTCCGTGCAGGTCGCCCACGCGCTGTCCACGCACGAGACGCAACTGGAGTTCGACTACTTCACTGCCGTCGACGACGAGAACGAAAAGGAGGAGACCGGCGCCGGCATGATCGGCACCATCGGCTTCAACTCCGCCACCCTCTACCGTTACGCCGCCCTCGGACTGGAACAGCTGACCGCCAACCTCGGCGGCGACACAGGGGCAGCGCTGGATGCCGTGGGCAGCTTCGTCGACAGCTTCGCCCGCTCCGCGCCGACCGGCTACCAGAACTCCTTCGCCCACCGCACCCGGCCCAGCCTGGTCGCCGTCGTGGTCCGCCAAGACCAGCCGGTCAACCTCGTCTCCGCCTTCGAAGAGCCCCTCCCCACCGAAGCCGGCGTCGCGGCCGCCTCCGCACGCCGCCTCGCAGAAGAGCACACCACCGCCTGCCGCATGTGGGGTGACACCCCGCTGTACAGCGCAGCCAGCCACACCTTCACGCCCGGCGACCTCCGCACCAAGGACACCACCGAGGCCCTCACGCAGGCCTTCGGCGAACCCGTCGCCTTCCCCCAGCTGATCTCCGGCCTGCGTGCCCGCCTTGCCACCAGCATGGAGGACCCCGCGTGACCGACCGCGCCCAGACAGTCCTTATGCTGCGGCTTGCCGGGCCACTGCAGTCGTGGGGCGACCGCAGCGCCTTCAACCGCCGCGAGACCAGACCCGAGCCCACGAAGTCTGGCATCGTCGGCCTCCTCGCCGCCGCCGAAGGCCGCTGGCGCACCACCCCCATCGACGACCTCGCCGGACTGGCGCTCGGCATCCGCATCGACCGGCCGGGCAGCCTTCTGCGCGACTACCACACCGTCAGCGACCACCGAGGCACACCCCTGTTGTCGGCCGCCGTCAATGCCAAGGGCATACAGAAGCCGACCTCACCGGCCAAACACACCCACGTCACCCAGCGCTTCTACCTGCAAGATGCCGTCTTCCTCGCCGCCGTCGCCGGCCCGCAGGAGCTCATCACCACACTGCACCACGCCCTGCGCCACCCGGCCTACCCGCTCGCACTGGGCCGCCGCTCCTGCGTACCCACCCAACCGCTGGTACTGGGCCTGCGCACCACCCCCCTGGAGCAGGCCCTGCGGGACGAACCTTGGCAGGCACCCCGGACCGTACGGGAGCGCTGGGGCCGCACCTGCGGCAACGCCGGGCGGATCACCCTGTCCGCCACGCTGGACGATCCGGCAGGCGACGACGTCCGCGACGACCTGCCCCTGTCGTTCGACCCGAAGGCTCGCGCCTTCACCACCCGCCGCGTACGCCACGTCTACCTCGACGCCCCGACCGGGATCACACCCGACCCCGACCAGCCGCCCTCCTCGAGCAGCGGCCACGACCCGTTCGCCCTCCTGGGCTGGTGACCAACATGTCCTTCCTCTCACGCATCCGCATCAACCCGCTGCGCGCCGAAAGCCGCAAACTGCTCGCCAGCCCCCGCGCCATGCACGGCGCCGTCCAAGGCGGACTGCCGGGAACACCAGCCCAGGAGCGCACCCTGTGGCGCCTGGACGCCGACAACCCCCACCGCCCCCACCTGTACGTCCTGACCCCCTCCAAACCCGACTGGACCCATCTCGTCGAACAGGCAGGGTGGCCAGACGCCGACGGCGAGCACTACGCCATCGCCGACTACACCCCGCTCCTCGAACAGCTCGCGCTGGGCCGCGAGTTCGCCTTCCGCCTCACCGCCAGCCCCGTGCAGAACACCAGCCGCCCCGACAAACCCACCCCCCGTCAGGCCGAACGACTGGCCAGAGGGGAAGCCCGCAGCTTCCGCCTCGGCCACCGCACCGCCGCCGCCCAGATGAACTGGTTCCTCACCCGCACTACCCGCTGGGGCTTCGACATCCCCCTCGCTCAAGGCCTGGCCGACACCCACGACGCAGACGGCAACCCGCCCCGCGACGTCCGTCTCGTCGCCCGCGACCGCCGTACCTTTAGCAAAGGGTCAATACCCAAAGACACACGCGTAGTCATGCAAGCGGCCACCTACGAAGGACGCCTGCGCGTCACCGACGTGGCGCTCCTCACCGAACGGCTCCTCAACGGGATCGGCCCCTCCAAGGCATACGGCTGCGGTCTCCTCACCCTCGCACCACTCCAGCCCACCAGGGCGTGACCCACATGCCCGACAACTGGTGGAAGGCTGACCCACAGGACCTACACCGCCTCGTCGATCGCGTCCCCATCGTCTACGCCCCGCGTACGCGGGGATGGCCCCGCCGTCGTCGTCATCAACAATCAGCAGACGGTATCGGCCTCGCGCTCGCGGGGATGGTCCCTGCATGGTGGTCACGGAAGGGTTCACGCTCCGTCGGCCCCGCGCCCGCTGGGATGGCCCGAGGCGCACCGCGCTGGACATGGCCCGCCTGGAGTCGGCCCCGCACCCGCAGGGATGGTCCCCCACCTGGGAAGCCGACTAACCCCCCGAACCGGTCGGCCCCGCACTCGCGGGGATGGTCCTCGCGTCTTGTAGACACGGCCGAGATGCACCCAGTCGGCCCCGCGCCCGCGGGGATCGGCACTCTCGCTCATGTCTACGTCGGCTCCGCGCCCGCGGGGATGGTCCGGTGACGTGGCTGTACACGCATGCTGGGGCGGAGTCGGCCCCCGCGCCCGCGGGGATGGTCCCTCCCAGCCGCGGCGGATCGTCGGCTACGGCGCGTCGGCCCCGCGCCCGCGGGGATGGTCCCGGCTACGTCCTGCACTGGCCCGCGCTCATCCTGTCGGCCCCGCGCCCGCGGGGATGGTCCGCAGTACGAGTCGATCGCCGCCCTCACCGGGCAGTCGGCCCCGCGCCCGCGGGGATGGTCCGGAGCATTACAAGAAGGACGCCGCTAAGACGGTGTCGGGCCCCGCGCCCGCGGGGATGGTCCGCGCTGGAAGACCGTCATCAACGGCCCCGGCTCGTCGGCCCCGCGCCCGCGGGGATGGTCCCGGACGAGCTATGCCCTTCGCAGACCAAGCCCCGTCGGCCCCGCGCCCGCGGGGACGGTCCGCTTTCCGAGCGAACCAAGGAGATCGACCCCGAGTCGGCCCCGCTCCTCGGGGATGGTCCTCCGCGCGGACGTCCGCAGGCAGCTTGTGAACAGTCGGCCCCGCGCCCGCGGGGATGGTCCCTTCGGCATCCACATGTTCACCACGCCGGACAACGTCGGCCCCGCGCCCGCGGGGATGGTCCCGTCTGGTGCGTGGGGGTCCAGGACCACAGGGTGTCGGTCCCGCGCCCGCGGGGATGGTCCCGGGAGTCACCACACCATGCAGAACACACGACAGGTTCGGCCCCGCGCCCGCGGGGATGGTCCCCTGGTGAACCTCAGGACCGACTTCGGTACCGAGTCGGCCCCGCGCCCGCGGGGATGGTCCCTGTCCCTGCTGCCATCCATGCCCACCAAGGGGGTCGGCCCCGTGCCCGCGGGGATGGTCCCCCTGCACAGCTTTGGGCGCCATAGGACCCCCGTCGGCCCCGCGCCCGCGGGGATGGTCCGATCGAGGGCGGCACGCCGACCTCCTCGCGCGAGTCGGCCCCGCGCCCGCGGGGATGGTCCCCCTCCAGCCGGCCGTTCTGCGTATCTGGTTCCGTCGGCCCCGCGCCCGCGGGGATGGTCCCCGCGGTGCGACGCCGCTTCCTCCGAACCATGAGTCGGCCCCGCGCCCGCGGGGATGGTCCTCCGCCATGGCGGTGCTCCCCGTGAAGCGTCGTGTCGGCCCCGCGCCCGCGGGGATGGTCCCCGCGAGGACGTCGACTGGCCCGAGTACGAGGAGGTCGGCCCCGCGCCCGCGGGGATGGTCCCGCCAGGACCAGGCTGGCGGGACCATCTTGTTGTCGGCCCCGCGCCCGCGGGGATGGTCCCTACGGCAAGATCGCCTGGCGCTACGGCTCCAAGTCGGCCCCGCGTCCGCGGGGATGGTCCTTCAAAAAACCCCGGCATAGTCGAGTGCGAGGTCGGCCCCGCGCCCGCGGGGATGGTCCCAGGGACCCGGTCTGCGGGTCGTAGCGCCAGTCGTCGGCCCCGCGCCCGCGGGGATGGTCCGGTCACCGAAGCCGAGCTGTTTGCCGCCGTAGGGTAGGCCCCGCGCCCGCGGGGATGGTCCCCTGTCCGCGGTGAAGGCCGCAGCGATCGCGTCGTCGGCTCCGCGCCCGCGGGGATGGTCCCGAAGGCCGCACGGCCACGGTCACTACGACCAAGTCGGCCCCGCGCCCGCGGGGATGGTCCTGCGTGGCGGCCAGGGAACGGCGGGACCACGATGTGGGCCCCGCGCCCGCGGGGATGGTCCTCTTCACGAGCGTGCGCCTTCTGGTTATGGGGTGTCGGCCCCGCTCCCGCGGGGATGGTCCCCCAATGAACTGGGCATCACGGCGGGTCGCCGCGTCGGCCCCGCTCCCGCGGGGATGGTCCGCGGTACCCAGGCGACGTCCATCCGATCCTCCAGTCGGCCCCGCGCCCGCGGGGATGGTCCCTGATGGTCGCCATGGTCGGTGTCCTCACTGCCGTCGGCCCCGCGCCCGCGGGGATGGTCCCTCGGGCGGCACCCCGTACCGGCCCGGCGGTCAGTCGGCCCCGCGCCCGCGGGGTGGTCCCTGGCTGTTGAGGTAGAGCACCTTGTGCCGGTAGTCGGCCCCGCGCCCGCGGGGATGGTCCCGGCGACACGGAACGCGTGCCCGGATGGTCGGAGTCGGCCCCGCGCCCGCGGGGATGGTCCTCCACGGTCACCTAACAGGTGAGTGAGGGGGATGTCGGCCCCGCGCCCGCGGGGATGGTCCCTGGTGGCTGCTGACCGTCAACGGGGTCGCCCCGTCGGCCCCGCGCCGGCGGGGATGGTCCTCCGGATGATGTGCGGCTGCTTTAGAGGCCGCGCGGATAGGGATG
Organism: Streptomyces sp. NPDC002133; assembly: GCF_040296405.1. Lineage (NCBI taxonomy): Bacteria > Bacillati > Actinomycetota > Actinomycetes > Kitasatosporales > Streptomycetaceae > Streptomyces > Streptomyces sp. NPDC002133. The sequence continues at coordinate 63,165 of NZ_JBEOXF010000022.1, forward strand.
CGGTCATGGTCGGTGGTTCGGGCGTTCGTCCCAGCGGTGAGTCGTCGATGCCTGCCGGATCAGACTACGCACGGTGATGATCACGTCGGCGAGGTCGAAGGATGCCTTGATGACGGTGGTGCGCCGCTCGTAGCAGCGAGCGGGGAGACTGCTTCGGCAGCCTGGATCACGAGGTGCTGCTCGCAAGTCTGGAGGAGAGAATCCACGATGGATGATTTCTGCGGCTGATCCGGTAGATGCTCAAGGCCGGGTATTTGGAGGACGGGCGGTGGAACGCCACGCTCAGCGGTGCACAGCAGGGTGGCGTGATCCTGCTGCCGGAACAGGCCGACTACCTGGTCTGCCGCGCACACGGCTTCCTGGCGGACCGCCCGCCCGCCGTGCCCGTCCTCAGTTGACCTCCCGCACTCTCGCAGCGGTCCGCTCGGCGAGCTCGCGGACGCCGTTCGCGGCGTTCCCCGAGAGCTCGCCGAATACGGCGTCGGCGGCCGCGAGGAGGGCACGGGTCTCCTCGGGGCGGCCCGCGTCGGCCAGGGCGAGGGTGAGCCGGTAGTGCTCCTCGGCGATGAAGCGGCCGAGGTTGACCCGCTGCCAGTGGAGCAGTGAGTCGTCGCCCGGGGTGGCCAGGGCGTCGCGCACGGCGGCCAGGCTGTCCGCCGCCTGCGGCAACCGGCCCGCCTCCCGCTCGAGGCGGGCCAGGGTGTACCCGGCCGAGGCCCGGTCCCATGCCGTCTCCTGAAGGGCGGCGTACAGGCGCTGGGCGCGCAGCGCCTGGGGAAGGTCGCCGAGTTCCTCGAAGTCCCGGGCGAGCCAGTCCAGCGGATCCGTGGCCAGGCTGCGGGGCACCTCGGGGCGGCGGAGTCTGCTCTGGTCCATGAAGATGCTGTCGAGTTCGCGGATCAGCGTCACCCGCGCGAGGTCCGTCATCCCCTGGTCCCGCGCCAGGTCGGTCCATGTGGAGACCGGCTCGTCCGACGGGTCCGTCCCGAACATCGACTCGTCGAGCTCCCGCGCCCACTGTTGCAACTCGTCCGCGCTTGCACCCGGTTCCGGTATTTCGCTCAAGCCGCACGCCGTGTCGAAGTCCGTCTTCCGGACCTCAAGCAGCAGCGGCAGATCTCCGGTGTCCCCGGCCAGCCCCACCAGCACGGCCGCGAGCCGCAGTTCGTCCGTCATCGACGACCGCGTCTCGTGCCGCAGCAGATGCCGCAGCAGCTCCAGATCGCCCTCGGCGCGGTCGAACTGCGCGGCCCGCAGGGTGATCCGGCGCCGCACCGGGTCCTCGGCGACTTCACGCCATGCCGTGCAGTCGCCCTCCCGCAACCGGGCGAGATCGGCGCGGCCCGCCGCGAGCACCGGCTCCCACAGCGGGGGACCGGCCGGGCCTATCCGGTCGTACGCACACCCCTCATCCGCATTGAGCAGTACGAACTCCGGCTCGGTGCGCAGCAGCGCGGCACGCAGCCTGCCCACCAGCTCGACCGGGGAGCGATTCGGGAAGCCCAGCGCCGCCCGGAGCTCGGCACGCTCGTCGTCGATTCCGTAGTGCTCACGGATCTCGTCCTCGGTCTCCGCGACGCACGCCAGGATCTTCTCCTCGCTGTCGTCCGACGACAGACGTGTGTAGCCGCGCCAGCCGGGCAGGCCGATCACGAGCTCAAGGGCCTCGTCGACACTGGAGCCGATGATCCCCGCGGCGCCCTCCGAGTCGGCGTAGAGCACCGAGCCGTCCGCGCACACGAAGTACGTACCGCCGGTATCGTCCCCGGCTACCGTCTCCAGCGGCCCACCCGAGGCGAGGCGGACCTCCTCGACATGGCCGTGGGCGGCGCGGTCCAGGTCGAAGCCGAAGGGGAAGGCGGCCAGTTCGGCCAGGCGGCGGTCCTGCCGCAGCAGCCATAGCGCGTGATCGGTCATGTCACAGAAAGTAACACCGTGCACTGACAACGGACTCGCGGCCCCTGTAGGAGGCCGTGCGGATAGGGATGCGGTCATGGTCGGTGGTTCGGGCGTTCGTCCCAGCGGTGGGTCGTCCATGCCTGCCGGATCAGACTACGCACGGTGATGATCGTGTCGACGAGGTCGAAGAATGCGTCGATGACGGTGGTGCGCCGCTCGTAGCAGCGGGCGAGCCGGTGGAAGGCGTTCTGCCACGCGTGGGTGCGTTCGACATGCCAACGCTGACTGGCCTGGATGGGCGCCTTCGCGCCCTTGTGCGCGATGCGTCCGTGCAGGCCGCGTTCGCTGAGCAGTGCGCGGGTCTTGTCCGAGTCGTAGCCGGCGTCCAGGTGCACGGTGATGTCGTCGGGTAACGGTCCGAGGTCGTCCAGGCGGTCCAGGGTCGGTGCGAGCAACGGGGAGTCGTGGCGGTTGGCACCGGCCAGGACACGCCCCAGTGGAATGCCGTACCCGTCCGTCATGCCCGAGCGTTTGAGGCCCTGTTTGCCGCGGTCGACCGGTGAACGTCCGGCGGCTTCGCCGCCTCCGGGGGCCTTGGTGATGGAGCCGTCGACCGCGATCTGGTTGAGGACGAGACCAACGATCCGGTCGTAGGAGTCGAGCGCGATCTGCTTGAGCTGGGCGAAGACGCCGAGTCGTATCCACTCGTCGCGGCGGCTTCGGATCGTGGTGGCCGAGCATGTTGTGTCGGCGATCGCCTCGTAAGAACAGCCGAAGCGCAGCAGTTGCAGCATCTTGTCGAAGACGATCCGGTCGCTGATGCGTCGACGGTGGCAGCCGAGTGGATGGTCCGGGTGGTACTCCGGCCTCTCGGGCAGCAGCGCAGCGAATTGGTCCCAGAGCGGTTCGGTCAGCCATGATGGCAGCGCGGGCACAGGCCCTCCATGTGATCACAGAGCGTAGACAACTCCATGATCACCGGGACCTGTGCCCGTTCTGTTGCCGGTATCCCCAACCGCGCCTATCCGCGCGGTCTCTTACTCGCGCATGTCGGCCCCGCGCCCGCGGGGATGGTCCTGCGCCTACCTATGCGCAGCTCGGGGACGCCGCGTCGGCCCCGCGCCCGCGGGGATGGTCCCCGGGAAAACGGCCCGTACTGGCGGCCGCCGTTGGTCGGCCCCGCGCCCGCGGGGATGGTCCCCGCACCACAGACCTAGGAGCACCCCCATGCCGGTCGGCCCCGCGCCCGCGGGGATGGTCCCGTGGATCGCGATCGGCGGCCTCAATACGTTCTGTCGGCCCCGCGCCCGCGGGGATGGTCCCGTGTACGACGACGCGCGGACCGATGACCATGCGTCGGCCCCGCGCCCGCGGGGATGGTCCGGCACCGAACGCATCTGCCGACCTCACGTCCCTGGTCGGCCCCGCACCCCGCGGGGATGGTCCCAGATGGCTGATCTTGATCTCTCTGCCGGCCTCGTCGGCCCCGCGCCCGCGGGAATGGTCCGCTCAATGAACGCCTGCTTCTCCTTGTGTAGGAGTCGGCCCCGCTCCTGCGGGGATGGGGATCCTCAGCTCGTCGGGGAGGTGTTCAGATGCCGTCGGGGCATCGGGTCGGCGCCTACCTCTCGTCTTCCTGGTCATTGCCGGCCCGATGCACACACTTGCCTTCGCCGATCTCTCCACGAGCGGTGATCCGTCCACCGTCGGTGCCCTCGGAACCGTCGGGATCCTCTACGCCTTCGCCTTGACCATCTTTCAGCTCTACAAGGAGGGTCGGACCGGACAGACGATCGGCAAGAGGGCTCTGGGGATCAGCCTGCGCAGAGTAGGGGACGGCAGCACCCTCGGCTTCGGCATGGCCTTCGTACGCAAGCTGGCCCACATCCTCGACGGTCTGCCCTGCTACCTCGGCTGGCTGTGGCCGCTGTGGGATGACAAGAGGCAGACCTTCGCCGACAAGGTATGCAACACCATCGTGATCAAGATCAACAAGCGGTGAGCCGTCCAGCCGATTCAGCGCCCCCGGACCGCCAGCGAAATGGCGCCCGCCTAACGCTGTCACGGCACGGGTTGGCGACGTGCACCGGCGACGCCGACTCTGAGGAAGACCACCGAGTCGATCGAGTTCACTGACGTGGATCTTCCCGACGGGGGCTACCTCTTCTTCGGCTTCCTGGCCACGCTGGAGCAGCAGATGGGCAAGTCCTGACGCGGAGAGGGATGGGGCGCGAGCTCACCGAGCCGACGCCCCGCCCGACCCAGGCTCCCGCCGAACGGATACGAGGAGCGAACTCGCGAAAGGCCGGCTTGTTGGTCCGCGCTGGCGGCGCGGCCTGCCTCTATCGGCCGGCTCGCGTGAAGAGGCCAGCAACGGCGGGGTGTGAACGGTGAGGGGCGAGCTTGTCGAGCGTGGCGTTCACAAGGCCGATGCACCGGGCTGCCTGGGTGGCGTGGGCGGTATCGAGGGCCTCGCGGGTGTCGGCGGCGGCTGCGGTGAGGTCGTGGCGGGCGAGCGCGGCCTCAGCCCGGTAGGCGAGGACGACGGAGCGCGTTCGTTCGCGGGCCGGGTCGAGCAGGATGAGGCCCTGGGCGAGCGCGGAGTCTGCACGCTTGGGGCGGTTGAGGTCAAGCCAGCAGCGGCCGGCGTCGACGGCGAGGTCTGCAGGGGACATCCACGACACCCACGCCGGGCTTGTTCCGGGGCGTGATTGATCGAGTTGGTGCTCTGCAGAGCCCAGGGCGCGTGTGGTGGCGGGGTGGTCACCGAGGACTGCGAGGGCGCGGGCGCGGCGCAGGTCGAGGAGCGCGCGGGCGGCGGGGGAGTGGGTGCGGCTGCGGGCGTGCTCGAGGATTTCGACGGCGGCCGCGGGGTGGTTTAGCCAGGTGGCGGCATAGGCGAGGTCGGAGAGGACTCCGGCGCCGAGGTCGCGGTCGCTGGCGGTGTGGGCGGCATGCAGGGCGCTGCGCCAGTGGCGTTGGCAGGCACCGTGTTCGCCTTGGTCGAAGTGGAGCCAGCCGGCGCACTGGGCGGCGGAGGCGGTGACCCGGAGGAGACGCCGGCCGGTGGGCTCGTCGTACGCGCCGGTGCGGATCAGCTGGATGCTGGTCTTGAGGAGAGCGTGGATGAGCGTGGTGCACTCGGGCGCGTTGGTGTTGGTGAGGGCTCGTAGTTCGGTGGTGCGGGTCTCCAGCCAGGCGAGCAGGGTGGCATCGACGCGGCGGCCGGCGAGTGCGCCGGTGAGTCGTTCGGGTTCGATGGTGGCCCAGTCGGAGGCGAGTGAGGCGAGCGCGCCGGTGGTGAGGGCGAGGAAGCCGCGGCGGTCGGGGTCGTCGAGGGCCACGAGTACCTCCGTGAGGGCGGCGTGGGTGCCGCCGGTGGTGAATGGGCGCGGGGCGTCATAGGCGGGCAGCCACCAGGGCCAGCCGAGCCGGACGACGTCGGCCTGGCTGACGTTGAGAACGTCGGCGAGGAGCATCTGGTAGTCGCCGCCGGGGGTCGCCAGCCGGTGCTCCCACTTGTAGATGCGGTCCCTGCCGGGGTGCATCAGCATGCCGCGCCGACGGGCGGCCAGTGCGAGGAGCCGGGCCAGGTCCTCCATGCTCCAGCCGCGTTGGCGGCGTACGTACGTGAGCGGATGCCGCTGCGGACCATCCCCGCCCATCTGTGACTCCCTCGGCCGCTGGCTGCTTGGTTCAACGGTCCCGCGCGGCCGCGCCGTGCGGCAAGGCCGCCCGAGGCCAGCTTCGGTCAGGCATACACCGGGCATACAGACGCGCGCCGTGGTGGTGGAGACGCTGGTTTCGGCGCCGACAGGCTTGCCGTCTTCCTCTGTTGTCCCGCCGGGCCTGGCCGTGAGCCGGTTGAAGGAGCGTGTCGTGATCAAGGAAGGTTCGTATCTGTTCGTCGAGGGCCAGGGCCCCGTCGAGCCGTTCCGCGGAAAGTACGCCGTGAAGTCGGCCAACGTGTTCGAGCGCATCCGGGCCGGATGGGCACAGGCCGGGCTGGCTCCGGAGTCGGCGTATCTGCCGATGCGGATCGAGTTGGAGCTGACGACGAAGTGCGACGACTCCTGCCCGTCCTGTGGGATGGGCGCACTCCCGCTGGCTGAGGGCCGCACCCTGACCGACGGCCAGATCCGGTTCCTGCTGCAGCAGTTCGCCTCGATCGGCCTCCCCTCCATGGCGATCACCGGTGGGGAGCCGTTCACCGCCTGGCGCGCCCTGTTGCGGATGATCGAAGGTGCGCGCGAGCACCACATCGACATCTCGAAGCTGACCACGAACGGCTCCTGGGGCACCCTGGGGCGGTGCGCGCGGGTGTTCGAGCGGCTGGAGAAGGCCGGCTTCCTGGACGGCCGACTGTTTGTGCCTTTGCTGATGATGTCGATCGGTGAGCAGACCACCCCGCTGGAGTCGGTCGCCCGGATTCTGCACCACGCGGTGACCCACTACAGCGAGCGCGAGCTCAACGTCGCGGTGTCCTCGCTGGCCGACCCGGCCACCCGCGAGCACAAAGTCGACGACCTGATCTCCGCCTACGAGCGCGCGTACGGGCCGTTCCCGCACGAGCGGGTGCACTCCACGATGCGGGTCTACCTCAACAACCAGCGCCTCGGCGGCCAGGCGCCGGTCCACCGGCCCGGCCACACCTCGGTCGCGCGATGGATGGACCACTGCTTCGACTGCTTCGCCCCCACCATCGGCGCGTACGTGCTGCCCACTTCGCTGCTGAAGAACAATGGTGACTGGTACACCTGCGCCGCGTTCAACGTGCCGGAGAAGCTGGCGTTCGGGAACCTGCTCCGCGAGCGCGCGACCGACGTGATCGCTCGGGCCGCCGCATCCCCCTACGTACAGCGGGTGCGGGCCGGCGGGGGACTGAAAGCGCTGCACGACGTGGTATCGCAGGAGTTCACCCGGAACACAACCTGCACCTCCTTCTGCGACTCGTGCGCGCTGCTGATCGACCAGTTCGACAAGCAGACCGCCACCACCACCGGCCACCGCACCCCGATGGTGATCCCGCCTGCCGCGCTGCTGGCCCGCACGAACGGCGCAGCGCCGGGGAGCCAGCCGTGAGCAGCATCGATGCGGCCGCGGTGGCGGTGGAGGCGCTGGCGTGGGTATCCGGGCGGACTCGCGAGGAGTGCGCGCGCAGTGAGGCCGAGCTGGGGCGGGACCTGGGCCTCGACAGCCTGTCTCTGCTTGAGCTGGTGGTAACCCTCTAAACCCGGCTCGCGATCTCTGTGCCCGATGAAGTCACTGCGCGTATCCGAACGGTCGCAGACTTGCAGAATGCGGTGGCCAGCATGTTGGCGGCCGCGTCCTCGTCCGTGACGACCTCAAGGACTCCCTCGTGAGCGAACGCGTCATCAACCCCCGCAGCCGCGGGTTCCTCTTCCTCGACTCCCACCCGACAGGCTGCGAGCGCCTCGTCGAAGACATGTGGCAAGCAGTGCCAGCGCCGCCGTCCGGCCCGCCCGGAGAGGGGCCGGTAGCGCTGGTCATCGGCTCCTCCGCCGGATACGGGCTTGCCGCGACGATTGCCGGACTCGCCCGGGCGGGGATCCGCGGCATCGGGGTGTGCTTCGAGAAGGCGCCCACCGAGCGGCGCACCGGCACAGCCGGCTGGTACCGCACCGCCGCCACCGCGGCCCTCGCCCGCGCCCACGGCCAGGACATGGTCTTCCTCAACGGCGACGCCTTCAGCAACGCCATGAAGGACACAGTCGCCGACGTCCTCAAGGAACGATTCGGCGGACGCCTCGACTACCTCATCTACTCGGTCGCAGCCCCCCGCCGTACCGATCCGGACACCGGCACCACGTACGCCTCCGTCCTCAAGCCGATCGGCAAGCCCTACCGGACGAAGACCCTCGTCTTCGACGACCAGGGCGCCCCGGAGGTCAAGGAGGTCGAGACCGCGCCGGCCGAGGGCGACGACATCGACCAGACCGTGGCGGTAATGGGCGGCGCGGACTGGGAACGCTGGATCGACCACCTCGCCGACCGCGGCCTGCTCGCCGACAACTTCACCACCGCCGCCCTCTCCTACATCGGCTCGCCGCTCACCGCGACGATCTACCGCCAGGGCACCATCGGCGCCGCCAAGGCCCACCTCGAGGCCACCGCCCGCACCCTGGATGAGCGCCTGGGCAAGCTGGTCGGCGGGCGGGCGGTGACCTCGGTCAACGGCGCGGCAGTCACCCAGTCCTCCACCGCCATCCCCGGCATCGCCCTCTACGTCGGGCTTCTGCGTGGAGTCCTCGGCGACACCCTCGTGCCGCCGATCGGGCAGCTGGTCGAGCTGTGGGACCAGCTCACCGGCGCCCGCCCGCTCACCGTTGATGACGAGGGACGCGTACGCCTGGACACCTGGGAGCTCGCCAACTCTGTGCAGGCCTCGGTCGCCGAGCGGTGGAAGAAGGCCTCGACCGACACCATCCGTGACCTCGCCGACCTCGGCTGGTTCCACGACGAAGTACGGCGCCTGTACGGATTCGCCGCGCCCGGCATCGACTACACCGCCCCCGTTGAGACCGCCGTCCCCTGGCCTGACCCCACCGCCTGACCCACACCTCCTGGAGGAACGCCATGTTCGCACCGTCCAACGAGCAGCTCATCCGCTGGCAGCAGCACCTCGAAGAAGCCCTCGCCCGCTTCGCCGACAACGACCTGCGCCACGCCACCGCCCGCATCAGCAACCCGGACGTGCACGACGCAGCCGCCGCCTACCTGCTCCGCCCCTCCAAGCGACTGCTCGGCATGGCGTTCCTCCACGCCGCCCACACCCTCAACGCCGATACCGACGCCCACCCCGACGACCTGACTGCGGTCGCCGCCGCACTGGAGATCCGGCACGGCGCGATCCTCCTGCACGACGACATCGTCGACGGCGACACCCTGCGCGGCGGCCACCCCACCGCCCACCACGCACTAACCCCGGCCTTCGGCCCGGCCGAGGCATCCAGCGCCGCGCTGTTCGCCGGCGACGTCCTCGCCGGACTCGCCCCGCTGCCGATCCTGCACACCAGCCTCCCCGCGCCGCTGCGCGCCCGGCTTGCCGAGCTGTTCCAGCACACGACCGCGCTCGTCGCTGCCGGACAGACCGAACAACTCCACCTCGACGTCCGCCAGGACCCGGAAGCCGTGAGCGAGGCCGACATCCTGCGTATCCACGCCGGACAGTTCGCCCCCTACCTCCTGTGCTCCATCCAGCTCTCCGCCGCGCTCGCCGGCCTCGACGACGACGCACTCCACCGGATCACTCAGGCCGGACTGCCGCTCTGCCAGGGCTTCCAGGTACAGAACGACCTCGCCGGATACACCGAACTCGCCCGCCTCATGGCCGAGAATGCCGACACAGCCGAGACACTCACGCTGGCCAACACCTCCGACCTCGCCCGGCGCCGCCGCACCGTCGTCGTCCGCGCCGCCCTCGACCGACTCTCCGGGGCGAACCGCCGCAGGCTACTCGCCTACCTCGACGGCGCCGACGACGACCTGACCACAATTGTTGCCCTCATCCGAGCCTCCGACGCGCCCCGGCACTGCGCCGGCCTTGTCACCGATCTCCACGCCCAGGCCAGCGAACGCATCGTCACCGACACGCAACTGCCGGCCGCCCTACGGACCGCGCTTAGCGCCACCTGGGGCTACATGATTGCCCTCTATGACCCCGCATCCCCTACCAGCCAGCTCTACCTGCAGGCTCGCACCGACCTGCAGGCCGTAGTCTGAGACATGCCGAAACGCCGCAGTCTTGTCCCGGAGCGTTCATGCGTTCGGGAGCCCTCCTCCTCCGGCTAGACCGCGTGCCCCATCGAGCAGATGCGTGACCTCGGCGTCGTGCAGTTCGGCGCTCTCGTCCTGGCCGAGCCCCGCCCGCCCCCTCAGCCTGCCTGCCGTGCGGGCGGACGCGGAGCGGGCCGTGGAGAGGAGTTAGGCAGTTGCGAAAGTGGCGCCCGTGCTGAGACTGGTGACCGCTACTGAACGGGCTTCCATTCTTGGGCCGCGGAGTCCCATGCCCATTCGGGTCGTCCCTCGTCCTCCACGTACCAGCGCCCGTCAGGCGCCCCTTTCGGGAGCCAATACACCGAGCCGCGGACTCGCTGTGTTCCGCCCCGGGACATCTTGAGCAACTGGGCGACAGCTTCAGCCGGAAGGTTGTCGTCAAGGTAAACGCGAGCGCCTGAGTCCTCATCGAGGAGCGACACCGTGATCCGCATGCCATCCGCAAACCACGGATCTTCGGGTGGAATTTCCGGGTGGTGGTGGACCCGTTGCAACAAGCGACGTACCGCTCCGCGGGCGCTGGCATCGATCGTGTCCCCGAGCTTGCTGCCCAAACTCTCGGCCACAGCCTGTACAAAAGGTGCTAACGCCAGGCCGACGAACACCAGTAGGACCGACTGGGCGCCGGATTGCTTCGGGCGAACCGTGACCTCAACGGGTGGCAGGAGGAGGTCGTCAACCTCTGCCGACATGTCTTCGGGCTGCGGCACCATGTCATCACCCTCACTCACCCACACCAGAGCGCCACGGGCAGAGCGGTTCTTCAGGCAGACGCCATGGCACTCCCCGACACGCCGCAGCATGTCAACACAACTCAAGGACCAGGACAAGCACCTTCGCAACACGCCCTGGTTGCCGAACTGATCTCCGGGGGAGGCAAGTCAGTGAATGTCCCGCCGCGGACCTCCTCCGCCGGATCCTGGTCCTCTTCTTCGTACGTACCGAGCGGGTCGGCCTTGCGCTCGCCCGGCACGACGCCGAACTGCGCGGCACCCCCTTACACCCAGAGGTAGCTGAGGATCACCCGCCACCGTACGGCGCCCGCCGGGCGCCGGCGCCGGTCCACATCTCGCGGCCTGATGCAATATCAGTGGTTAGCGCCACACTGGGCTCCTCGCCGGTGAAGCAGGGGGGCTGATGGCGTTGAGAGCCGTGCACGTGCCGCCCGGCAGCAGCACCGACCCCGAACTGATGGAACCACTCACCCCGCAGACTCTCGACGGAAGGACGGATGCGTGAGCGAGGACAACCAGAACATGACCCGGATCGGCCGCCCCCGGGCCCACGGCGACAAGACGTACCACGGCGCCGTCGAAGTCCACTCCCGCGAGGACAACGTCCAGGTCGTGACGTTCACCGGCTCGGAGGAAGCCGACCTCATCCATGCGGCTGGCTCGTGGATGGGGAAGCACCTCGACGCTGTCCTCCTCGGCATGAACTGGATCGGCGACTACCTCTCCCCGCACGACATCGACCCGCCCGGACCGCCGCGCCACCGCCTGGACCTCACCGTCGACCTCTCCAACGAACGAGGCTGAACTCCAGCGCAGCGGAGGACCCCGGCATCACGCGGCCGGGTTCCTCCGCTGATCAAGATCAATCTCGGCGCCAGCGGCTGTAGCAGTACCAAGGCTGGCCACACCGCATACATGCTCAGGGCTGTTCAGGTCTGCGGTCGGAGGTCTTCCTCTTCCGGCTGTGTCGCAGCCGGAACAGGAGCGGTGGGCAGGGCGGCCAGACGTTCGAGATCCGAGCTTGAGAGTTCGTGGCGTTGGGAGAGTAGTTCCACTACGGCGGAGACCTGTGTCCAATGTTGGGTGAGGGTGCGCAGCGCCCGCCCCTGCTGAGTGCGGTAGTTCCAGGGCACTTCGATCAGGGAGGGCTCGTAGGCGAGCTGCCACCCCTCGGCGTACGCGACGTCCCGGGCAACACCTTGGTCGTCGAGGCCGCCCACCTCCGCCGCCCACGTACGTTCCGGTGTCAGGAGGCCGATCCCGGCCAGCCACAGCAGCTCGCTCTGGACGCCGGCCGCAAGCATCATCAAGACCTCTGGAGCTGTGGCAACGGACAGATTGACCGACTGGTTCCGGCCGGAGAACTCAACCGCTCCGCATCGGCCGCAGACATTCTCGGCGATCTCCAGCCCTTGTAGGGGTGCCGGTAAGAATCGTGTCACCAGCCGCAAACGGCGGTGATCAGTCCTCTGACCTGGAGGGTCGGGGCAGTTCCGCCGTGCTGGTCGCCTCGGCGAGTGCGACGCGACCGCCCTTCAGCTCGGGCACGTAGTTGTAGATGGTGTTGCGGGAGACGCCGAGGAGCTTCGCGATCGAGGTGACGGTGTTCTCCGGGCGGGCGAGCAGGTCGCGGGCGTGCCGTACCTGCTCGTCGGTCATGGCTGGCGGGCGGCCGAGTCGGGCACCGCGGGCGCGGGCGGCGTCCAGGCCCTCGTTGGTGCCTTGCACAATGAGTTCGCGGATGAACTCCGCGAGCGCCGCGAAGACGTGGAAGACCAGGCACCCGCCGGGCGTGGTCGTGTCGAGTGCCTCGTGCAGCGAGGTGAAGCCGACGCCACGCTTGCGTAGGCCGGACACGATCGCGATGAGGTCCTGGATAGAACGGCCGAGCCGGTCCAGCGACGGGACGACGAGCGTGTCACCCTCGCGCAGGTAGTCGAGGGCCTTCCATAGCTCCTCGCGTTCGGCGTTCTTGCCGGACTTCTTGTCGGCGAAGATCCGGATGCATCCCGCTTCGGTGAGTGCGTGGATCTGCCGGTCGAGCAACTGCCCCTTGGTGGACACGCGTGCGTATCCCACGAGGTCGCCGGTCCGTACGGCCGGAACGGGGGCGAGGAGATCGGCGGCGTCGTCCTGGGGTGGCTGCACCCGCCAGATCGTACAGAAAACGGTGCTCCTCAAGTTCTTGAGCACATCGACTTTCTGACACCGTTTTATGGGCATGATCCGGTGCCGGTCCGGTTACGCAGCCCCGCTTGTCGATCTTGCTCGTCAATCGGTCGATAGATGAGCAGTCAATGGGGCAACCCAAGTAATCCCCTTGTGTCCTGTGTCATCGGATCTTGAGTGCGTGCCATCGAACCTTGACGGAAGCGAGTTTGTGCCATCGATTCCTAATGCCGTTCGTCAAGCCGCGGCGCACGCTTGAGGCAGCGGGCAGGAGGTGTCGGAGGTGCGCGGTACAGTCCGTTCATCCGACTGGGGAGGGCTCATGGGGACCAAGTGGAGCTTGACGATCGACTGCGCGTACCCGGCGAAGCTGGCCGCGTTCTGGGCGCTGGCGTTGGGCTACGAGGAGAAGCCCGCGCCCGCAGGGTTCGGGAGCTGGGAGGAGTGGTTCTCGCATCATGAGGTTCCGGAGGACGAGTGGGATGACGGGGCGTACCTCTCAGATCCAGACGGAGTGGGCCCCACCTTGTCCTTCCTGAAGGTGCCGGAGCCGAAGGTGGCGAAGAACCGGCTGCATATCGACGTGCGAGTTGGTGGCGGCCGTGAAACCCCGTGGGAGGTGCGCTGGCCCCGCGTGGTCGAGGCAGTGGAGCGGTTGACCGCTGCGGGCGCGACCGTGGTCCGCGAGGACGAGTTGCAGGGCAGGCCGGATCACGTGGTGATGGCAGACCCGGAAGGTAACGAGTTTTGCCTGGTTTGACGGGGTCGGTCAGACCACCTGGCCGCGCGCAGCGTGTCGCGCCCCTTCCTATGCGGCAGCCCTTGCCGGCGGAGCTGGCTCGTAGCGCCGTCCGTCGCGCAGGAGGGCCCAGAGGACGTTGACGCGGCGGCGAGCGAGAGCCAGGCCTGCTCCGACTGCGACCCGCGCCCGACGGACCGGTAACTGGCAGAAGGCCCATGGGCGGTCCGGAGTCATCGCAACTGACTGCGGACCGCGCCGTCGACTGTACTCACACGTTCGCACGCCCCGTCGCCGACTCCGCACCGTCTGGAGCACGTGGGCGAGGGACCGTGGCCGCTGCGAGCTTAAGACGGGCGGCCATGTCGAGGTTCACCTCGCCGTACGGGCGTACGTGGGACCAGAACAGCGGGGTCAGGCCGCGCCGGTCGGCCGGGGTACGGGAGGTGACGGCGACACAGCAGGATTCGAACCTGGTGTGCTATGAGGCTGGAGCGGCGCCGGGGGCCTCGAGTTCGGTTCCCAGAACGCGCCAGGATGGCGCTCCAGGGGTCAGCTGCATCCGTACCTTTGCGGGGCGGCCGCTCGCCAGGATGTCCGCGGCTTCGTCTTGGTTGAGCACCTTGTGCACGGTGAAGTATTCGATGCAGGGACCGAGTTCGATGTCCCAGTCGCCGAGGGTGAAGGTGAGGGATCCGCACGATGCCGCGATGCGGGTGTCGTTGATCCGTGAAAGCCGATCGAGCTCATCAAGAGTGGTCACGTCCCAGGCCACCGTGCTCGCGTTGGTCGGTACCGATTCGCCGCGCAGCAGTGCCAGGATTCCCTTGACGTCCCAGGCGTCGCGGAGGGTGAAGTCCCTCGGTATAGGGAAGACCTGCCCGGTGCGCTCCTGGAGTGCCGCAAGGTCCTCTATGGCTTCGCGGGTCTGTGCCACACCTGGGTTCTGCCAGCCCCGGGGCAGCGAGGTCCATAGTCTGCTCGTCGGCCCCTCAGCGCGCAGCGTGAGCTGGAGATCTGAGCCCGGGCCAAGGGAGCTCATCAGACGCAATCCGGGGAGAGCGGCGCCGGGGAGCGTTTCGGCTTCGGGGTCGAGGGTCCAGTTCAGCTGCCAGGAGCGCTCGCGGGCATTGAAGCGGAGCCGGGTTGTGAGCAGGCCTCCCGAGTCGGACCCAAAGAGGGTGCCGCCAGCCGTGCCGGTGACGCGTTCGGTGAACTGCAGTGGCATCGATGCGAGTGGGATTCCGGATGGTTGCATCAGCGCGAGACTGGCCCTGATAGGCGGGTCGACGACTTCGCGGGGGGAACTGATGCGCATGCTGGTTGGCGTGAAAGAGCTACCGATTCCCAGAGCTGGCGGCGCATCGACAGTGAACAGACCGAGGTTCTCAGGATGCAGCTCGATGTCGCCGCCGAAATGCATTGTCTGCTCGAGTCTCTTCAGACGTTCGGCATCCTGGGGATCATCGCTCCGGAAATGAAGCTGCGTATTGATCGTGATGGGCGCTTGCTCTGTGGAGGACGCGCTCTTGGCACGCACGCTCACCGCCGGGCTGCCGTCCGGCCCTGTCAGCGGGACCAGCGTGTAGTGGGGCGAGATCTCCTGCGCTCGCCGGCGCAGTGCCTCGTAGCGGGCCAGTAGATCGGGCACACCTCCGAGCAGCGTGTCACGCTCGGCTCGGGCTTCAGCGATCCGCTCCAGGATGTAGTCGGCCGCCTCATGAAGCGCGTAGCGCACGAGGTCGTCGTGCGCCGCGAGCTGCATGTTCAGCCACTTCAAGCCGCGCCAATCGCGTACGAAGGGAAACCTTGTGCGAAGGCCGCCAAACCAACGGAGCTCAGAAGGATTGGGACTGATAGGAACTACGAGATCCCAGGCGTCAGGCTGGTGTCGGGCGGCCGAAACGAGTGACCGTTCCACCTGATCGCGCTGGCTGCTGCGCATGCGTCCCGTGAAGGACTTGATCTCGACGATCTCCAGCGTATTGCTCTCGGTGTACTCGTAGACGTCGCGTCCTTCGTCGCCGCCGACCCCGTCGACCTCCTGTGCGCGCGGGCGAAGCCGGAGGATGAGCATGGTGATCAGCGCCTCGGCCGCTTGCGGATTCTTGGCCAGCTTTTCCCACTGGATCTCCACCATGAGCCAACGGTACGGCCCACATATGACAGCAACCGGCCTCGAGCCGAAACCTGTCGAGCCCCAGTGTCCAGGCAGGTCAGAGAAGGCACTTGGACACTGCGGTGCGCAGCGCGCGTGAGCGCACCCCCGGCTCGAGGACGAGGCCGGTGCCCTCGGGCGGCGGAGGATCAGCGGCGGGACGCAGGGCTCCGCGACGTGGCAGGACGCACCCCCGTCCCGCGTGGCCGGCTGTCAGGTCCAATGCCGTGCTGTGCGCGCTACGAGACCCGCAGCGCCGGCCAGCGCACCAACAATGGCCGCACCGACGCCCAGCGGCCCGGCCAGCGGCGGGTGCACCAGGGCGAGGTAGACGCCAGCTCCCGTGATCAGCAGTCCTACTGCCACGGCCAGCAGGAGAACGACCGTGCGCAGCTCGTGGTGGTCGCGGTCTTGGTGGGGCGTGTCCGTGTTCGTGGTCATGAGGTCTTTAATCCTTCGCGGATCGGGCGTGCAACGGCGTTGCCGTCGTCGGGCACCGGTTCGTGCCACGCATCGGTGAGTGCCAACCCGGCGCAGCCACAGCGACGTTGGAGCGACGCCGGGTTTGCCGGTTCGCCGCCATTTCAGCCGACGCGACACGCCTCGACCGGACCGAGGTGGGGGGTCTCTAATAGGTCCTCACCTCCCTGCGGAGGGTGAGCGCAACGCTGGCAGGAGCCGCCGTACGCGCAGCCCGAGACGACTGCTCCTGGGTGGAACTCGCACGCCCGCACGGGACCTCCAAGCAGTCGGCTCAGCACACGAGCGCTTCCGTTAGCCCGTGTAGCACATGAGTAAGGTGTTGTTGATCCAGGCACGAGAACCCGCCCATAGCCGCGCGCGGCGCCGCTAGCGTCGCGCCATGTCATCCAGCAAGGGCCCGAGCGCGGCCGACCAGCAGCTCATCGACCATGCTCAGCGACACGGGTACACGGTCACCGTCAAGCAGCTGGCCACCTGGCGCAGCCACGGGCTGCTGCCGGGCAACATCCCCGGCGGAGGCCTCGGGCGCGGCCGGGGGAGCACCTCCCGGCCAGCGGCCCACAGTTTCGACCTGCTCCTCGGCCTCGCCCGTCACGCCGGACCGGGCAAGCGGCCGTCAGACCTGGCGCTGCTGCTGTTCGGCGAAGGCCTCCCGGTACCGGAGGCGACCGTACGGTCAGCCTTCCGTGCCACCACCGCCATCACCATCCCCGGCGAGGGCAACGACCCGGCTGAGAACCTGGACGACCGCCTGGACGACATCGACGGCCACCTCGCCGATACCGGACCCGTGCTGACCCTCGTCCCCGCCCGGGCCCGGCGCATCGACGAGGGGATCGCCCGCGCTGTCCGCACGGCTAGCGGCGCCTGGCCTCCGCCGGACCTGGCAGACCTGGACGACAACCCTGAGCCGACGCCCCTCACACCCCAGGGCGCAACTCTTGCCGCCGTGACGGCGACCCTCACCGGCTCCCTCTCCCTGATGGAGATGGGAAGCCTCCTCCGGGCGATGACCCCGGGCCTGCCCGCCCCGATCGCCTCCCTCGTCGAAACCACCGGCCAGGACGTTCTGGAGGACACTGCGGCCGCAGTCATCGATCCGGACGGCACGCTGACCTTCCTGCCCGACGGCGACGCTCGAGACTTCCTGCGAGACCTGGCCGATGCCACGCCCTTGCAGGACCTTGCGACCACCTGGAAGACCGCACAGGAGGTACGCGAGTGGGCTCTGGACCTGTGCGAGCGCACGGAGGCCGAGCTTGACGCCGGACACCTCGGCGAAGCGGTGAACGAGTGGTACGCCGGCCGCCACCTCCTGTCCGGGCAGGCAGTGCTCGAGGCCCTGCGCGATCGCCGCTGGTCGCCATCGATGCGTGCCTTCGATGCGCTCCGCCTGCTCTTCCTGCGTCAGATGCTGCTGGTGCTCGGCAGCATTGCGCCCGGCTGCCAGTGGCACGTCCTGGGGATGCCCAGAGTGCTGCCGCCCCCGGTACGCCACCTGCTCGCAGACATCATCGACCGGGAGCCGGTCCCGGTGGAGCCGACGGGGGACCGGGCCGTGTCCTGAGCGAGCAGGACTGGACTGTCAGCGCGACTCGTAGCGTCGACAAGGCTCGGAGCGGCCGGGACGTGAAGGGACGGGAGTGAGTCATGAACGAGATCAGCGTGGGCAGGCAGCACCTCGATCGGCGCCACCGTCACCTGAAGACCGGACCAGTCACCCCTGGCGCCCCGGTTGCGCACAGCGGGCTATCGAAGAGGTGTTCCCTTTGTTGTGGTTGGCGAGCTACTTTCACCCCACGCAAGATCCCGTCAGGGGGGAGCACCACATGCACGCCGTCGAATCCGCAGGTCGGCCCGGACGGCCGCCCGGTGTCGGCACCAGCCCCGATGGACTCACCAGCCGCCAAGCAGCGATTGTGGACTTCATCGAGGAGGCCGTCACCCGGAAGGGCTACCCGCCATCAATGCGGGAGATCGGCGAGGCAGTCCACCTCAAATCCACCTCTTCGGTCTCCCACCAAGTCATGGCCCTGGAGCGCAAAGGCGTCCTGTACCGCGACCCGCAACGGCCGCGCACGTACCGCGTCCGCCACCGCTGGAGCGACGACCTTCCCCAGGCTCCGACGGACAGCACGCCAGAGCTGGCCCATGTCCCCCTGGTTGGCCGGATCGCCGCCGGCGCGCCGATCCTCGCCGAGGAAGCCGTCGAAGACGTCCTTCCGCTACCGCGGCACCTCGTTGGCGAAGGCGAGCTGTTCGCGCTCAAAGTCGTCGGGGACAGCATGATCGAGGCGGCCATCTGCGACGGCGACATCGTCACTGTGCGCCGCCAGGACTCCGCCGACTCCGGAGACGTTGTCGCCGCGCTCCTGGACGGCGAGGCCACCGTCAAGCGTCTACGCCGTGAGGACGGCAGAGTCTGGCTGATGCCGCACAATGCGGCGTACGAGCCGATCCCGGGCGACGAAGCGGCCATCCTCGGAAAGGTGGTCGCCGTCCTGCGCACTCTCTGAGGATCACGAAAGAGCGGTCCGCCCGGTCGACGTGCGAAGGACTCCCGGGCGGACCCCGCTGCCCACGCTGCCGCGTCGCCAGCCGGGACACCGTGAAACACGGCCGCAGTCTGGGCCGAACGAGGCAGCCCTCGATCGGTGCCGTGCGATGCGCCGTTCCGGCCCGGAACACCTCGACCGATGCCAGACTCTGGGCCATCCTGTCGAGTCGACGAAGGGCCTGTTCGTGACCGAAGAGCACAAGGGTGTTGAGCAGTACGCGACGGACGCCTCCCAGGCCCACATCGAGCTGGCCCGACGCCTGGTCGACGCGCCGCTGGAGTACCCGCTGGAGGCGTATCGGATCCTCAGCGGCCTCACGCGCAGCGCGCACGAACTGCCCCAGCTGCTCGAGCTCCTGGAGAGCGGAATCGACCGGCTGCTCGCCGGCGACCGCCTGGACACGGATTTCAGGGGAGCATCGCTGGAGGAGAAGCTGCAGGATTTCCGCGCCGGACTTGCCGCAGCCAGCGAGGCGACCCAGGCCGTCGAGCGCGGCCTGGACAAAGCCTTCCGGGCTATCGGCCACGTCTCGTACAAGGAAGCTGCCGAGCCGCAGCCCTAGAACTCTGCTGCGCCGCCAGCGCGGGCCGCGTGCACTGTCTTCCGCAGTTCCCGCGCCCGGCTGACGTCCATCGGCGCCGTCTGGCACATCGCCCCGCAGCCGGCCCGATGCACTCCCCGCCACTTTGTTGCGCGCCGAGCGCTGCGCGCTCTCACGCACCGCGGAGGCCTCTCAGCCGGACGCTGGAGGCGCCGTGCGGCCCGCGCTCTTGCTTCAGGCTGCCCGCCTCGTTGCCCGTGGCGCTCATGTACCAGTTGACCGGCGGAGATTGGCCCCGGAGGCGATGCGAACCACCCCCCATTATGGCGTGTGCATGGTATAGTTATCTTGTTGTTCGGCGGTGGCAGCCGGCCAACGAACCGAGACGCACCCCCAACCCGAGGGAGAGCTATGTCCCACCCTGAGACTCAGGTCATGGCCGCGAATTCTGCCGAAAAGATCGAGAAGAAGCCCGCAGAGCCGACCGCGCACTTCGCCGGAATGCACGCGCAGATCGCCGAGGCGCTGAACATCGCTGAATTCGGTGTACCGACCCAGGCTCAGCCGACCGCGCAGCGCGGCGTGCTTATCCAGACGAGCCGCGACCGGCTCACTCTCAGCACCTTTGATTTCTGGACCGCCGTGTCGGTCACGGTTCCCGTGGGAACGCCAGTCGCGAAGGGACGTTCGCTTCTTGATTTTGTGGAGCTGAAGAAGGCCCTCGCCGCCATGGTGGCGGGTGAGATCAAGACGGTCGCCGCCCGCACGCCCGTCTCGCTCGCGGGAGACCTGCTGGCCACGGAGCACATCACCGTGCCGATCACAACGCTTGACCTGGGCGCGTTCACACACCCGCCGGAGGCAGTGCCCGCCATGGCCACCATGGACGCGCAGGAGTTCCTCGCCCAGCTGAACCGCGTACTGCCGACTGCGGGGCGCGACGGCACCCTGCCGACGCTCACCGGCGTCCAGATCACCCTGGAGGGCGAGACGCTCACCCTGGCGGCCACCGACCGCTACCGCTTCGCGGTCGCGGAAGTCCCCGCCGGCGCCACCGTGCATCCGCTGGAGAAGCCGCTGACCGCCCTCATCCCCGCTGGCATCCTCGCGCCCCTGGCCAGGCGCCTGAAGTCGTACGACGGGCGCGTGGGTATCGGGATCATCGAGGACGGCAAGGGCGCCATCGCCCGGGCCACCCTGTCGATGGGCGACACCACCATCACGATGCGCCCGCTGGAGGGCAGCCTGCCCAAGTACGACAGCCTGTTCCCGACCGAGTGCGACACGTCCGTCCGTGTCGACCGCGCCACTGTTGTACGGGCCGCGAAGAAGTGTCAGGCCCTGATTAGTGCGAAGGGTGAGAAGAACACGCCCGTCGCTTTCGCGTGGGGCGACGACGGCACCCTCACCCTCGCCCCGCGCATCGGCACCGTCGACGACCAGGCCCGCACCAAGGGCATGACCGTCCCGTCGACCATCACGCACGGGAACGCCGACACCCTGCGGGGCAGGGCCCTGGCTCTCAACCCGGCCTTCTTGCTGGACGCGATCGGAACGTTCGCCAGCGACACCGTCACGATGCACATCCGCGCGGTGGAGGACGGGCAGATCACCAAGCCCGTTCTGCTCACCGAGGGGCCCGAGATGGACGGTGACGGGTATCGGCACCTGCTGATGCCCGTACGGCTCGACCTGTCCAAGTAGACAGCCCAGCAAAGCAGGAGCCCTCCGCCGTAAGGCGGGGGGCTCACGCACGTGCTGATCGCGTCGCCCTACTTACCAATCGGGACCACGGTGTGCTACTGATCGTGTCGGGGGAGTGATCGACGGCGATCGGGGGGCTGCCAGTGAGACCAGGTGCGGAGCAGGGGCGTGGACGGCGGGCTAGCCGGGTCCAAGACGCGGTGCGGATCCTATTTCTTTTGGATCACTGTTCACCTCCAGCAGTGCAGTGTGCAGCGCATCCGGATGCCGCGGCGATCCTGCGGGGACAGAAGAAGCTCCAGGCGCTCGACTTCTGGCTGCGCAACCCGGATTACCTGGCCGACGAGCTGTTGAACTTCGCCGAGGCTGGCGGCAGCCTGCCTGGAGTCGACCCGGTAGCCCAAGCGGCCGCGCTGCTGCAGGGTGATGAGCCCGACCTCGAGTCCTATCCGATGGTCCGCTGGCGATTCGGCGCGTATGAGCCGCTGGACGACGCCCTCGGACTGCTGCTCTCCCACGGGATGATCGGCATCGATGCAGTCGGCAAGGCGCCAGAGATCGACCGCTGGGACTACTGCCTGCTACCTCCGGCACGGCTCACTGCGCAGGAACTGCGCACCGATGAGCCGGATCTGGCCTGGTACGACGAGCGTGCCGCGCTGGTTCTGCTGATAGCCGGCGACCGTAGCGGCAGCCGGCTCAAGGACGTCCAGTACGCGCAGGCAGAGTACGAGCGCACCCACCTCGGCGACAGCATCACGGGCATCACCAGCCGGGTCCGCGCTCGCCTCGCGGCGTTCGAGAACCGTGCAAGTGAAGGGCAGAACGCATGAGCAACTTCACCGAAGCCGTCGCCGAACGGGCTGCTGTCGCCCTGGAAGAGGCTGCCGCGGTTCTGGAACACCACCACGTCCGCGAGAGCGGAATCCTGCCCCGGCCCCACCGCCTCTCGCTCACGTCCGTCGAGTTCTCCGGGACCAAGGCGGGCACCGTCACCGGAGACTTCCGCTTCGCATGGCGCCTCGGCGACGGCTTGTGGTGCCTGGCCGGCGACAACCTGAAGGGCAAGAGCACTGTCCTTGAGGTGGTCTATTGGTGCCTGCGCGGTGAAAACAGCCGACTTCAGGACGGCGTGCGCCGGTGGATTTCCCACGTTCGCCTCGATGGCACGATCGACGGCGAACCATTCAGCGTCGAGTTCCGACAGAGCGCCGGAGCGCTGACCGGCCGCCTGGAAACCGGCACGACCACACCGCACGTCGACTTCACCAGCCACGCCGAATTCGAGTCCACCATGGGCGAATTCATGATGAACCGCCTAAACCTTGAGATCCTCCGCGGCTGGCGGGACGACGTCAAAGGCGAAGAAGACGGCAAAGCCGGCGTCACCGACTGGTCGCTCTTCAGCCACGCCTTGATCGCCCGGAACCGCAACGCCCAGGTCCTGCTCGGCGAGACCGCCCAGAACGGATCCGTCGTCAGCCTCCTGCAGATGTTTATCGGCCTGCCCTGGACCAGCACTCGCCGCGACGCCGAAACCGCTCTGAAAACGGTCCGCCAGCAACTGCGCGGAGAACGCCGCCGCGCCACCCAGGACACCCAGGCCCGCGCCGACTCGCTGCAGGAACTCAAGGACCAGCTGGCCGACGCCGAAGCCGCCCTGGCCGACGCCGAGGCCGCCCCCTCCCTCGAAGACCAGACCACGGCACTGGAACAAGCCGCCGCCCGCGTCGCCAGCTGCGCCCAGGACCACGCCAGCGCCGTCCAGGCCCACACCACCGCCCAAATCCGCTACACCGAAGTCCACCAGGCACTCCTTGATGACCAGAAGCAACTGCGCGACCTCCGGGAGAACACTGCAGCCAAGCGGTATTTCGGCGCACTCAACCCCACCTGTTGCCCGCGCTGCACCACCCCCGTAGCCGACCTCGCCCACGCCGCGCACGCTGGCGACCACTGCTCCGTCTGCGGAACCGCCGCGCCCAAGGACGCACCCGAGGACCCCACCGCCATCGAGCAGCTCACCGAAAGCGTGAACGCCCTGCGCGCCGCCGATCGCCAGGCCCAGAGCGCCGTCCATGACGCAGAAGCGGCACGCTTGCAGGCCGAGAGTGAACTCACCGCTGGCCGGCAAGCACTGGCATCGGCCCAATCAGTCCTCCCGGATGCTTCCCTGCTGCGCCGGCAGCTCGAGTTGGAGCGGCTGCGCGGGCAGCTGAAGGAACGCGCATCCACCCACGCCCGGGCTACAGCAGCAACGGAACCCGACGCGGAAGAACGGATCCTCGAAGCCGCTCGCAAGGAAGCCGACGTGCGCGCGCAGAAGGCCGGAAAGCCGATCATGGACCGGGTCAGTGCCGAGATCTACACTCTCGCTGTGCGGCTCGGCTACAACGCCCTGCAAGGCGTGAAGCTCCAGTCGAACGGCGTCATGAAGCTGCACAAGGACGACGGCCCCACATATTTCATGGACGTCAGCGACGGCGAACAGCTACGTCTGCGGATGGCCACGCTGCTCGCCCTGCTCCGTGTCGGCCAGAAGCACGGAGGCCGTCACCCCGGCCTGCTCCTCATCGACTCCGCCGGCGCGCAAGAGATGATCCGCACCGACCTGGCGGAAACCCTGGAGCAGCTGAAAGCCATCTGCGCAGAGACCGAAGGGCTCCAGATCATCGCCGCCACCGCGAACCGTGACCTGGCCCGCACGGTGATCCCCAACGACCGAGCGAGGATCGCCGAGGAAGGCGCCTACATGTGGTGACCCCCACCACGGCCACACGTTAACGTGCCACCACCCCGCACGCCGCCGCGCGACGAGGAAGGCCTCACCGTGACCCCGCTGGAGACGCTCCTCGCCCGCCACGGAGACGCCCCCGCCCTCGAAGACCTCGGCGGTGAGGAACAGCTCTGGGGCCAGGCGGCCGAGCTCGCCACGTCCCGACTGTGGTTCCGCGCGGCCGAAACCCTCCTCACTGCCTGGGACAACCTCGCCGATCCCGACCGTGCCGCGGCCTTCATCGCCGAAGCCCTGACGGCCGAGAGCCGGCCGGGCGTCGCCGGCGATCTCCTCGACCGGCTCTGCGACCACACCGGCTACCTCCGACACCACGCGGCCACCCTGAACCGACTCGCTCTGCGACGGTGCGAGACCCACGCCACCTCCCTCGAAGCCGAGACCGCCGGCCTCTTCCTCGAAGCCGCACTGCGCCTGGCACTGGCAGGAGGACCCACCAAGCGCTACGGGGTACTCGACCTCCTTGTCGACCCACAAGCCACCGCCGCACCGGCTGGATACGCACGCCGCATAGTGCGAGCTCTCGGAGCCGCCTACGAACAGTGGCGCGACCCGGACCTGGCCGCCGCCCTCCACCCCTTCATCGACAGACCCGACCTGCGCGCCGACGCTGCCTTTGAGCTGGCCATGTGCCACCTGTCGGACGCCTTCAATGCCGCAGACCGCGCCAGCCTCCTGGGCCAGCTCGAGATCAGCCGAACCCACTTCAGCGAAGCCATCGACGCCGACGAGGACCGCCCGGACGCCACCGCCTACCGGGCCGCGATCAACGCCGTCCTGGCCTTCGAAGCCGAGGACAACCAAGCCCTCGCCGCCGAGGCGACGCAACTACGCCGCTCGACTACCGAACATGCGCTCTGGCTCACCGGCCTGCGCACAGGCTGGCGAGACGGCCGCTACGACACCGAAGCCGCGTGGTACACGCTCAGCCACGACCTCGAGGAAGCCGGTGCTCAGCTCAGTGCGCCGCTTACCACCTGGTCGAGCCAGACGATCCAGCACATTCTCGCCGCGTACTCCGCACACCGCTCCGTACGCCTCACTTCGACCGGGACCGCTCCCGCACTGCAGCTGCTTGTGGCCCCCCGCATCGAGGACGCCTTCGTCGCCAGAGAGGGGCTCCTGCTGCACGTGCGCGCACTGCTCGCCGACGCACCCCCCGACTGGGACCGGCACGCCGCCGAAGAACTCCGCAGCGCAGTCGACGCGCGGCTGGGGCTCAGGCATGAGGAGCTGGCCGAGGACGGCTTGGGAAAAGACGGAGCGGCGGCCGCTTTGGCCGCCGCACTCGGTAGCCAGGTACTCGCCGCCCTGCCTCCCGGGATCGTCGACGGTCTTCGCGAACGGCTCGTCGACAACGAAGTCAGCCACACCCCAGCCCTTCCCAAGGCTGAGCAGGACGCCTTCAATGACGTCGTGGCGGGGCTGCAGCACTGCCACGACTTCCAGGCCCCTGCGGTGCGCGAGCACTTCATCCGCCTTATCACCGCAACGATCCGCTTCCTTGCGAACAGGACGAACCGCGGCCGCGATAAGCACACGAAAAAGACTGCCTACCTCCTCGCTCCGAAGCAGGGAGACCGACTCCCGCTGGAAGTCGAGCTGCAGGAGGACCTGCACGACTACCTCGACAGCGCATGCTTCAACGTGCAGATGGAAGCCATCGACCGCAGCGGAGGGCGCGCTGACATCCTCGTCACGTTCCCCGGATTCGACATCGTCATCGAATGCAAGCGCGAACTGAAGAAGGCGGAGCGCGTAGACCTCAAGCGCTATCTCGGGCAGACCGTGGCCTATCAAGCCGCGGGAGTCACCCTTGGCATGCTTGCCGTCCTGGACCTCACGCCGAAGCCCAAATGGCTCCCCAACCTGCGCGACAGCATCTGGACCGAACATGTCCCTGCGCCGGACCCCGCGCAGGGTGACCGCTGGGCGGTCGTAGTTCGGGTGCCCGGAAACCGCACCATGCCTCACGACATGTAGCAGGACGCTCCAAGGCGGGAGTCCGACCGCGGGGGAGTGTCATGAATCAGGTGTGGACCTTCCACGAAGGAGTCACCTGATGAGTACGACAGTGGGTCACCTGATCGAGTCGGCGGACGGTGTGTCGCTTGCCGGGGTCGGCGAGCGTGGTGAGGGTGCCGACGTGAAGTCGATGTCGGTATCGCCGAACGGGCTGTCCGTCGAGCTCATGGAGGAGCTGGCTGCGCTGGCGGCGGAGAAGACCGCCGAGGGCGGGCTGCGGCTGATGGGCGAAGGCGGGATCCTGCCCGAGCTGGCCCAGCATCTGATGCAGGCCGCGCTCGAGGCGGAGATGGACCAGCACCTCGCGGATGAGGCAGCCCGGTCCGGCGGTCGCGGATCGCGCTCAGGTGGCAACATGCGCAACGGTTACCGGGCGAAGAAGGTGATGACCGAGTTCGGGCCGGTGGTGGTGCATGTTCCGCGTGACCGGCTGGGGACCTTCCGTCCCGGGCTGCTGCCGAAGTACGCCCGCCGGACCGGCGCCCTGGACGACATGGTCCTGTCGTTGACCGCGAAAGGTCTCACGTCCGGGGAGATCGTCGCCCATCTCGCCGAGGTCTACGGCATGACCACGTCCAAGGAGACCGTGTCCACGATCACGGACAGCGATAGTGATACCCGGGTCCCCGGTGGTCGTGGCTCGATCACTGACTGACGTCCTGCTGGACTGTCTTCGCCTTGGTCTGTCCGGCCGCCGGGGCCCGTTCCCGAGGCCCCGGCCGGGTGGATCATGACCTCATAGGAGCCTGGCCAGAGGCCCCATCGCTGTCCTGTCTGCCCCACCCGGCTGGAGCCACCTCCGGTCAGGAAGGCATCTCCAGCATGACAGGAACGGACACCGCAGCAGTCGTCGAACACGTGGTGATCGGTGGGGTTGACTCTCATGCCAACACCGTCCACGTCGCGGTGGTAACCGACCGCGGTGGGCAGATCGCCGATGCCGAGTTCCCCACAACGGCCGCCGGATACGAGGCTGCTCTGGCTTTCCTAGCTGCTCACGGCACCGTTGCCGCCGTCGGCGTGGAGGGCACGTCGTCCTACGGGTCGGGGTTCACGCATGCGGCCCGCGAGGCCGGTCTGACCGTGGTCGAGGTCAACCGGCCGGACAAGGCCGAGCGCCGCAGGATCGGCAAGTCCGATCCGATCGACGCCTATGCCGCAGCTCGTGCGGTCGTATCCGGACGGGCCACCAGTGCCCCCAAAGGCAACGCCGTCGCCGGGATCCGGGCTCTGCACAACGCGGCACGCTCCGCGATCAAGGCTCGTACGGCCGCGCTGAACCAGATCGGACACATCCTGATCACCGCGCCCGACAGTATCCGCGCGAAGTATGAAGTGCTGCGGGGCGACAGGCGTATCGAGGCCCTGGGCCAGCTCCGGGTCGGCAACGACCCCGTCCAAGTCCCGATCCTGACCGCCCTGCGCACGCTCGCGCGACGCGTCCAGAATCTGACCACTGAACACGCCGCACTGAGCACTGAGTTGGACGCGTTGGTCACGCAGCTCAACCCCGGCCTGCGCGCCGCCTACGGCGTCGGACCCGACACCGCTACGCAACTGCTGATCACCGCTGGCGACAACCCCGCCCGCCTACGCACCGAAGCGTCCTTCGCCGCCCTGTGCGGTGTCGCCCCGGTTCCGGCCTCCAGTGGCAAGACCAACCGTCACCGGCTCTCGCGCGGCGGTGACCGCGCGGCGAACGGGGCCCTCTACCGCATCGCGCTCGTCCGCATGCGCCGTGACCAGCGCACCCGTGACTACGTGGAGCGTCAAACCAAGGCCGGCCGGACGAAGAAGGAGATCATCCGGCTGCTCAAACGCGCCATCGCCCGGGAGGTCTTCCGCCTGTTGACCACCGCAGTCGAAGTTCCCGAGATCGCGGACCTCAGGCCCGCCCGCCAGGCCAAGAACATCACGCTCACCGCCGCAGCGAACCACTTCGGAGTCTGGCCCGCCGTCATCTCCAACATCGAACGGGGCCTTCGCCGTGATGACCTTTTCGCCGACGCCTATCGCAGCTGGCTCGCTGCCGCTTGACCAACGATAGGAGCATCAAGGCCCTGGAATCAATGGCGGAATGGCGCACTCGCCCCCTCGATCCGGTTTACCCGGTGGTCTTCATCGACGCTGTCCATGTCCGGATCAGGGACGGGCAGGTCGCCAACCGGCCCGTCTACGTCGCGATCGCAGTCACCGCGGACGGCTACCGGGAGATCCTCGGTCTGTGGACCGGGCAGGGCGGTGAAGGCGCGAAGTACTGGCAGACGGTGCTGACCGAGATCCGAAACCGCGGCGTGAAGGACGTCCTCATGCTCGTCTGCGACGGCCTGACCGCCCTGCCCGAAGCGGTCAACGCAATCTGGCCGCAGACCGTGGTGCAGACCTGCGTCGTCCATTTGATCCGGAGCAGTCTGCGTTACGCGTCTCGCCGGGACGCGGCCGAGATCGCCCGTGACCTCAAACCCGTCTACACCGCCGTCAGCGAAGAACAGGCCCGCGACCGGCTGACGGAATTCGGCGAGAATTGGGACACCAAGTACCCGTCGATCACCGGGATCTGGCAACGGGCCTGGAACGAGTTCATCCCATTTCTGTCCCTGCCGCCGGCCATCCGCCAGGTCGTCTACACCACCAACGCGATCGAGAGCCTGAACGCCCGTTACCGGCGAGCGGCCCAGGCCTGCGGGCACTTTCCGAACGAGACCGCGGCCCTCAAACGGCTCTACCTCGCCACCCTTGCCCTGGACCCCACCGGCCGCGGCCGACAGCGCTGGTCCAACCGCTGGAAAGCCGCCCTCAACGAGTTCGACGTCCTCTTCGACGGCCGCCTTGCCGCCAACCAGGTATAGGCCACACAGCCCAACACAAAACACGTAGGCCAAACAGACGAACCACACCTAATTCCTGAGAGGTTCCCCCGCTGCGTGGGAGTGGCTGACTAGCTGGTCAGGGCGGGTTGACGTGGTTTCAGGTTCACTGGTTCGGCTGCTGCCTGGTTGGCGTAGTGCTTCTCCTCGTACTCGATGGGGCTGAGGTATCCGAGCCGTTTCTGGATGCGGCGGGAGTTGTAGAAGCCGTCGATGTACTCGAAGAGGGCGAGGTTCGCTTCGGCCCTGGTGGCGAAGACCCGGCCGCGGATGCACTCGGTTTTGATGAGCATCCACAGGTTCTCCGCGAGGGCATTGTCGAACGAGTCGCCGACCGAGCCCATGGACGCCTGGATCCCGGCCCTGACCAGGCGGGTCGTGAGCTTCACGGACGTGTATTGGGTGCCGTGGTCCGCGTGATGGACGAGCTCGCCGTGCGCGACTTCGCGGCTGGCCAGGGCATACTCCAGCGAGGTCAGGACCAAGTCCGCGTCGGCACGGGCGGAGGTTTCCCAGGCCACGACCCGGCGGGAGAACGCGTCGCGGATCGCGGACAGCCACAGTGGGCCCTCCTCGGTCGCGATCATGGTCAGGTCGGTGACCCACAACCGGTTCGGCCCGTCTGCGGTGAAGTCGCGCCTGACCAGGTCAGGGGCGAGGTCGGCGTCCGGGTCCCGGCGGGTGAAGCCCTTGCCGCGGCGGGGGCTGATCCCGGCCAGGCCGGCCTGGCGCATGAGCCGTTCGACACGCTTGCGGCCGACTGCCACGCCCTCACGCTTGAGGACGGCGTGCACGCGCACTACCGGGTCTAGCTTTTCTCAAGGCCCGGCAGTCTGCCGGGCCTTCGTGCCAGCTCGGCCAGCAGCGTGTCGTCGCTCATCACCGGTAACTCAGGTGCCGGAATCAAGCCATTCACGGGGATGTGTGTTCGAGGCAAGAGTGTTCCCGGTCGCGGGGCGGATGGCTCCGCCGTTGGGCCTGTAGGTCGAGAGCGCCCTCGCTGAGGTGATCATTGCGCTGGCCGGAATCACGGCTGTACGCAAGCGCTGCTACTCGAAGGCCATGCGCGTTAAACGATCTGTGTATAGCTTGTGACGGCTCGCATGGGGAGTGTGAGCATTCTGCGCTTGTTGTGGCTTGCTGTCGTTGCTCTGGGGAGGGCGCGGTGCGTGTGCACGGCGAACGGGTTGGGGTACGTCTGTCCACACGCTGGCGGTCGTTGACCATCGGCGCGCTGGTCCTCGCGCTCGCAGCGGGAACGGTGTCCGCCGAGGCTGCGCCGCCTGGCCCGTCACCTTCGCCGACATCATCCGCGAGCGCGCCGTCGGCGTCCTCGACGTCGCCCAGTCCGTTGCTGAGCGCGAGTCCGTCGCAGGCTTCGCCTCCGGCGAAGAAGGCCGGCCTGGCCGGGCCGCAGAGCAAGGCTGCTGCTGCGGTGCCCACGACCAGCAACGCGGTGTACGCGTATGACGCCGCAGGGCGTCTGGTGGGCGTGACGGATCCGGGCGGTGAGACGGCCCGTTACCGCTATGACGCGGCCGGGAACCGCCTGGGTATCGACCGGTTCGCCTCCGGCACGCTGTCGCTCCTGTCGCTGGTGCCGGCGCGGGCTGCGGTTGGTGCGACGGTGACGTTGTCGGGTACCGGGTTCTCCGCGACGCCCGCGTCGAACACGGTCATGTTCGGGACGAAGACGGCGGAGGTCGTCTCGGCGAGCGCGCACCGCCTGGTCGTGAAGGTCCCGGCCGACGCTCCGGCCGGCAAGGTGTCGGTGACCGTGGGCGGGGCGAATACTCAGTCACCGGAGTCGTTCACGCCGGCCGGTCCTGCTCCGGCGATCTCGAAGATCGAGCCCGACGCCGGGTATGTGGAAACTGATGTGGTCATCACTGGTTCGGGTTTCGCCGCAGCCGCGACGGACAACGTGGTCCGGTTCGGCGGCGGGCTCGTCGGACTGGTGAAGTCGCGTACGGACACGGCGCTGACGGTGACCGTGCCGCAGGGCGCGGTCAACGGGCAGATCGAGGTGGAGACCCCGGACGGGCGGGTCACGTCGGCGACGACCTATCGGGTGCTGTACGGGACGGGCGCGGGTCAGATCGAGTCGTCGGAGACGACGTCGGTCACCGACGACACGCCGCCGACGGTGTCGGTGACGACACCGGGCAACCGGGCGCAGGTGCTCTTCGACGCCAATCAGGGCGATGACATCAACTTCGGCTTCACCAACGCGACGTTCAACAAGACAGTGACAGTGAGGCTGTTCGACCCGCAGGGCAACCAGTTCGGCGGCTCCGGCTACCTGTCGGGCGCGGCCAGTGACTGGGAAGTCCATGATCTCCCGCTGGGCGGCAGGTACTCCCTCATTCTGGATCCGGGCAGCAGCAATATCGGTGCTGCGACGGTGACCGTCTCCAACCCGGCAGCAGCGGCGCTGGATCTCGCTGGCCCTGCCGCCTCTGCGGCGCTTCCGCGCGTAGGTCAGGACGGGAAGCTCACCTTCAACGCATCGCTGGGCCAGTCGCTGAGCCTGGCGATCGACACGGCGGGCATGGCCAAGCCGCTGTACGCGCGGCTGTACGGCCCGGACGGCGCCGAGGTCGACAGCGTCTACGCGGGCGCTAACAGCTCCGCCGGCATCGACATCGACGCGCTGGCGAAGTCCGGTCTCTACACGCTGCGTATCGACCCGAACGACGGTGGCACGGGCACGGTGAAAGTGACCGGGTCGCACTACGCGGACGCCGGGACACTCGATCCGGCGGGTCCTGCGGTGACGATGAACCTGACGCGGGCCGGGCAGAACGGCGTGACCCGCTTCACCGGCCAGGCCGGTCAGCGTTTCCAGCTCGGGCTGACGTCCACGGGCTTCACCAGCTACACCACCGTGGAAGCGTTTCGTCCGGACGGCACCCGCCTGGACTACGAGACCGTCTCGGCGAGCAGCAGCACGGATTTCGACATCCCGACGCTGCCCGTCACCGGCACCTACACCATCCGGGTCATCCCCCGGGCGGCTGCGTCCGGCACGCTCGCGGTGACGCTGTCGCAGTCTCTGAGCGTGGCTCAGCTGTCCACGACCGGCGAGCCGGTCCCGGTCAAAATCAGCCGGTTCGGTCAGAACGCGGAATCCGTCGTCCAGGGCACGACGGGTGACACCCTGTCGCTCGCAGTCGCCAGCAACACCTTCACCACGTCCGTGTCCGTGGACGTCATCGCACCCTCCGGCACGAAGATCGTCAGCGGGTTCTCCGTGAGTTCAAACCAAGCAGAGACGATCAACCTGCCAGCACTGCCCGAGACCGGCACTTACCTCGTGGTCGTCAACCCGAACAACGGGGCGACGGGCGAACTGTCCCTGTCCCTGGCGGCGGACGCGGCGGTGAACCTCACCGCGGACGGCCCCTCCGCACCGGTCGCCCTGAGCCGGCCCGGGCAGCGGGCCCGGACCCAGTTCATCGCCCCCGCGAACGGAACCCTCGGGTTCGCGCTCACCGGTGTCACCCTCAACAAGTCGGCAACCCTGCGCCTCTTCGGACCGTCGGGCGGCAGCGGCGACTACGTCGGCACTCTGTCCGCCAACGCGGACGACGTCTTCTACCTGACGGGTCTCACCGCCGCGGCCGCCTACACGCTGCTCGTCACCCCGGAGGACGCCGGTTCGGGCAACGCGACGCTGTGGTTGTCGAAGCCGGTCGCCGCGGGCGTCCTGTCGACGACCGCACCGAGGACGGGCACGGTTGCGCGGCCTGGGCAGCAGCTGGAGTTCACCTTCGACGCCGCTGCCGGTGACGGCACGACCGTTGCGTTCTCGGGCAACACGCTCGGGATCGCCCGTGTCGTCGCCGTTGCTCCGGGCAGCACGACGGAGGACTACGCCGGCTCGCTGTCCTCCGGCACAGGGCTCGTCGAGTTCCTCGCTCCGCTGGCCGCCGGTACTCACAAGGTCATCGTGCAGCCCGACCGGTCCAACCCGGGTGCCGTGACCGCGACGCTCGTGCCGGACGCGAACGGCGGCGCACTGACCGTCGACGGAGTCAAGCGCCCGGCGGCGATCACGACCGCGGGCCAGAACGCCCACTACACGTTCACAGGAGCCGCCGGGCAGAGACTGCGCCTCGGCCTGGACACGCCGCCGTACTACTGGTCCCTCTCGGTGCGCTCTCCCAATGGGACGTGGCTGGTCAGCAACAAGTCGATGAGCGAGACCACGCTCAGCACCGATCTCCCAGCACTGCCCGCGGCCGGCACCTACACGATCAGCGTCGACCCGTGGTCGCAGCGGACCGGCACCTGGAACCTCGGCCTGACCACGACACCTGCGGCTCTCGCGGCCCCGTCACCGACGAAGACCACCACCAAGACGGCCACCGAGACGACGGCCGCCAAGACGGCCGAGCCCGCGCCGGCGAAGAGCGCTGGTGTGGTGCCGTCGGGCGCGGACGCGTGGCAGCCGGGCAAGGCGAACCTCGCCGGCCGTGACTGGGTGACCGAACGCGGCAGCGCCGCACCGAAGGGTCCCGCGGCTCTGCGGGCCCCGCCGAATACGACCGCGCTGACGGGCCGCGTGCTGAAGCTGGACGGCAAGCCGCTGCCGCGGGTGACTGTCACCGTCGGAGGCAAGACCTCCCGTACCGACGCCCAGGGACGCTTCCTGCTGGCCGGGATCAGCCCCGAGGCCACCACCCTCGTCGTCGACGGCGTCAGCGCCAACACCAAGGAACGCTCCTACGGCCGTTTCGACATCCGCATCCGCCCGAAGGCAGGCCAGAGCACCGATCTCGGGTTCCCGGTGTGGATGACGCCGCTGGACACCAAGCACACGGTCAAGTTCGCGGCCCCGGCCAAGACCGACGTGGTGCTGAAGACCCCGAAGATCCCCGGCCTCGAGGTGCGGATCCCCAAGGGCTCGGTGGTCCGCGACGACAAGGGCAAGGCCGTCACCGAACTCGGGATCACCGCGATCCCCATCGACCGGCCGCCGTTCCCGCTGCCCAAGAACAGCGTCGTCCCCGTCTACTTCACCGTGCAGCCCGGCGGCACCTACGTCTTCCCCAAGGGCGCCCAGATCGTCTACCCGAACTACACCCGCGAAGCCCCCGGCACGCGCGTGGAGTTCCTCGACTACGACCCGAAGAAGAAGGGCTGGTACGTCTACGGCCACGGCACCGTCACCCCCGACGGCCGCCAGGTCGTGCCCGACGCCAAGACCCGCGTGTGGGCGTTCCACGGCGCAATGTTCAACACCGACGGATGGCTCGGC
The DNA here is from genome assembly GCF_040296405.1 of Streptomyces sp. NPDC002133. Classification (NCBI taxonomy): domain Bacteria; kingdom Bacillati; phylum Actinomycetota; class Actinomycetes; order Kitasatosporales; family Streptomycetaceae; genus Streptomyces; species Streptomyces sp. NPDC002133. The sequence continues at coordinate 96,896 of NZ_JBEOXF010000022.1, forward strand.
TGGCTGACCGGCTGGCTCCAGGACGCCGTCGACTGGCTCTCCGGCGACCCGGTCGAGCTGTCCACCGGCATGCTCACCGACTCGCGCACCGACCTCGCCGTCTCCGACCCGCGCGGCAACGCGGAGGTCACCCGCACCTACTGGCAGGGCGACACCGACAAACGCGCCTTCGGTATCGGACGCGACCTCATCTACAACTCCTTCCTGCACTCCAAGGAGCAGTACAAGGAGGTCGACCTCTACCTCCCGGGCGGCTCGAAGGTCCACTACACCCGCACCTCGCCTGGCACCGGCTGGAGCGACGCCGTCTTCGAACCCGTCGGTACCCCAGCCGCCTTCGAAGGCTCGAAGATCGTCAACGGGAACTCCGAATGGGAGCTCCGCTTCCGCGACGGCACCGTGTGGATCTTCCCGCAGTACGCGCCGCTCGCCGAGATCCGCGACCGCCACGGCAACACCACCAAGATCAACCGTTTGGGCGGCAAGAAGGGCGACATCACCCAGGTCACCACGCCCGGCGGCCGCTGGGTCGCCTTCTCCTACGACGCCCAGCACCGCATCACGGCCGCGAAGGACAACACCGGCCGCACCACCGGCTACACCTACGACGCGGCGGGACGCCTGGAGACGGTGACCGACCCTGCTGGAAAGGTCAACCGCTACACCTACGACGGCACGTCCAACCGGATCGCGACCGCGACCGACGCCCGCGGCATCACCTACATGACCAACACGTTCGACGGGAACGGGCGGGTCAAGGAGCAGACGCTCACCGAGGGTCAGAAGTACATCTTCGAGTACACGCAGAACGGGTCCGGGAAGGTCACCTCTGCGACGGTGACCCAGCCGGGTGGTTCGGTGCGCCGGGTCGAGTTCGATGCGGACGGCTACGGCGTCAAGGACACCGAGGCCTACGGCAGCAGCCTTGCCCGTACGACGACGTACCAGCGCGGTACGACGAACCACCGCATCGACGCGGTCATCGACCCCTACGGACGGCGCACCAAGCTCACCTACGACGCCAACGGCTACATCACCTCGACCACCGAACTCGACGGCACCCCGCAGGCCCGCACCTCGGGCACCGTCGCCTTCGACGGTCCGTTCGATCAGCCGACCCGGATCACCGATCCCCTCGGCAACCCCACCACCCTCACCTACGACGGTAACGGCGACCTCGACACCATCACCGACCCCGAAGACAGGGTCACCCAGCTGGACTTCCTGCCCGACGGCCAGATCCAGAAGGTGACCGATGCCGCCGGTGCGGTTACCGAATACACCTACCGCTACGGCGACCTGGTGTCGGTCAAGGACGCCGAGGGTCGTATCAGCGGCCAGTTCCTCGACGCAGTGGGCCGGCCGGTCGTCCTGACCGACGAGGCCGGCTCCGTCACCACCGTCAGCTACGACAAGCTGAATCAGACCCGCAGCGTCATCGACCCGCTCGGCCACGTGATCAGCTTCGGGTACGACGACAACGGCAACCTCACCACCCTCACCGACGCCCGCAACAACGCCACCACGTGGGCCTACGACCAGGCCGACCGGCCCAAGACCGCAACCGACCCGCTCGGCGGCACCGCCGAATTCGAGTACCACCCCGCCAGCCAGATCGCGAAGGTCACCAACCGATCGGGCCAGATCGCCACCGCCGACTACGACCTCCTGGGCCGCGCCAAGACCACGAAGTACGGCGTCGACCTCGCCGGCCAGGCCGAGTCCACAGTCACCTATGGCTACGACACCGTCGACCTGCCAAAGACCATCGCCGACACCGCCGCAGGCAACCAGTCATTCACCTACGACGCCTACGACCGGCTCAAGACCGTAACCGGCCCGACCGGCACCGTCGGCTACGACTACGACGGAGCCGACCGCCGCACGGAGATGACCGCAGTCGGCACCAGCACGACCTACGGCTACGACAAGTCCAACATCCTCATTAGCGTCACCACCGGCACCCAGAACGTCGCCTTCGGCCTTGACGCGGTGGGCCGGGAGAAGACCGCGACACTGCCCGGCGGCATCATTCGCACCACCGGCTACGACAAGACCGGCGTCATCAAGGACATCGCCTACACCCAGGGCACGTCCACCATCGGCGACCTCACCTACACCCGCGACACCCGCGGACTGCAGACCGGCCTCACCGGCACCCTGGCCAGCATCGCCATCCCCGCCGCCGAAACCGGCTCCGTCTTTGGCAAGGACAACCGCCTCACCACCTTCAACGGCCGCAGCTTTACCTACGACAACGAAGGCCAACTCACCGGCGACGGCCAGCGCAGCTACACCTGGAACGCCCGCGGCCAGCTCACCGGCCTGACCAAGACAGGCGGACCCTCGAGCTCGTTCGGCTACGACCCGCTCGGCACCCGCACCAGCAAGACCCTCGCCGGCACGACCACCAAGTACCTCACCGACGGCTCCAACCCCCTCGTCGAACAGAACGCATCCGGCGGGACAGCTGCCAGCGTCGCCAGTTCGGGCCTGGACGACTACCTCACCCGCACCGAGAACGGCCAGACCCAGATCTACCTCACCGACGCGCTTGGCACTGTCGTCGGCCTCGCCAACCAAGACGGCACCATCGCCACCCGCTACACCTACGACCCCTACGGCCAGCCCACCACCACCGGCACCGCCTCCTCCAACCCGTACACCTTCACCGGCCGCGAGAACGACGACACCGGCCTGCTCTACTACCGCAACCGCTACTACGACCCCGAGACCGGCCGCTTCATCTCCCAAGACCCCATTGGCCACGCCGGCGGCCCCAACCTCTACCAATACGCCCTCAGCTCACCCACCACCTACACCGACCCCACTGGCAACAACCCCCTCCTCGCCGGCTGCGCTGCCGGAGCCCTCTTCGACGGCGCCCTCGACTGGGGCATCCAGCGCCTCTCCGGCCGCAAAGTCAACTGGGGCCAAGTCGGCCAAGCCGCCGCCATGGGCTGCGCCTCTGGAATGCTCGGAGCCTGGGGCGGACTCAAGTGGGCCAGCCGCGGCTGCAAGAACAACAGCTTCACCCCAGGCACCCCAGTCCTGATGGCCGACGGAACCCGCAAACCGATCAAGGACATCAAGGTGGGCGATGAGGTCCCCGCCACCGACCCTGAAACCGGCGAGACTGGCCCTCGCAAGGTCACGGCCCTCATCCAGGGAACCGGTGAGAAACAACTCGTCGACATCACCATTGACACCGACGGCCTAGCTGGCGAACTAACGGCCACCGACGGCCACCCCTTCTGGGTTCCAGAGCTTCGCCAGTGGGTGGACGCCGCTGACCTCAAGGCGGGGCAATGGCTGCAGACGAGTGCCGGTACCTATGTCCAGATTTCCGCACTAGGCCACCGCCGTGAACACCAGACGGTCTACAACCTCACCGTTGAGGACCTTCACACCTACTACGCGCTAGCCGGCAACACTCCCCTTCTGGTGCACAACACCATGTGCACTAGGCTCCCCTCAACCAACACCGATGAGTACGTCGCCCTGGGAGACTACGACGACACCGCGATTGCTATCGACTGGCCAAACCACGAAGTCCTTTTCATGAAGAACTGGGACATCGACAAGAATGATGAGTTCATCCGAGGCGTGATTGCAAAACGACAGAAGGTCTATCTCGCGACGCCCATAAATAGTAAGTACCTGGCAGGGGTGGACGGTTTTGATGAGTCGGTGTACGCGCGCGAGTTGAATCAACTGCTTGACGCCGGATACACATTCTCCCGGGAGGGAACATCGGCCTTCGACTACATGATTCCACCGCCCCTACGGTGAGCCGGGAAAAGCGAAAGGTGCAATATGATTCTGTCGGATTGGGCGTCCAGTGTTATTGCGCGAGAATTCGACGAGGGCCGCCGTGCAGCCCTAGTGTCGGCAGTCTCGAGCCTGGATGAATCGGTATTTGGCGGACAGGACCTGGATCGCATTGCAGGCGCGATCATCATCCTCTTCAAGAGGGGAGTCGCTATCGAAACCATCGTCGATGCGGCGAAAAGGGACTGGAGGAATCTCCTGATGGGCGCTGGTCTCGGGAAACCTGATTGGCCCAGCGTGCTCGCCGACAGGCTTGGAGCCCCGCCTGAATCCTGAACTGCACAAGGGTCCATAGTGCAGAATCCATGGAGAATTCGTATGGCCATCGACGGCGATCGGCTTTGATAGGAAGTTCGCGAGGACTCTGAGGTGCCGCTAATTCGCGGGATCGTCGCAATGGGCAGGAAGTACATCCTGAAGCACCGGGCATCATGGCGTGAACCATTCATCAGGAAAGCGGTGATCTGCACAATCATGGTGAGGCGCCGTACAGTTCTCGCAGCCACGGCATGCCTGGCCGCGGTGGGAGGCACAGGTGTGGCAGCACTGCGAGCGGACGAGGGGACCACCCGAACTCCTCAGCAGCCACTTCTGAGGTCCAAACTCGATCCGCACCTGCATGCCATCGCCTTTGACCTAGCCAAGTCAGGCGAGCCGTCGCGCTCCAGGGCGCTTCAGGAGCTGGCCTCGGCAATAGCTTCCGTTGAGCGCGAGGGTCTCCGGAGCGCGGTTGCACTGGGACACAGCCTCTTCACCGCCGAACACCAGCGGCCTCGGCAGCTGAAGGCGATGCCTGCCTTCGCCGGAGATCTCCTTGACCCGACGCAGACTGGCGGCGACATCCTCATAGAACTGTCGGCTGACAATGACTCCGAACTAAGAGCCTCATGCGAGGCGCTCATCGCGGCCCTGCCCAAGCGCTGGTCGGTACGGTGGCAGCTCAACGGGCAGCGGTCGGACAACCGGAGCCAGAGTGGCAAGGGCCTCGCACGGAATCCCTTCCACTTCACGGAAGGGTTCGGCAATCCCGCGTCACAGCGGGACATCGCCGATCGCACAGTTGTCCGGCCCGACCAGGGTGAGCCAGCCTGGGCGGTAGGCGGCATGTACCAGGTCGTTCGGATCGTGCGACTGGCGACCGAGCTGTGGGACAAGGACTCGGTTGAGGAGCAGGAGCGCATCATCGGTCGGCGCCGTGACGGGCGTTGGCTGGACGGAACCCCTGTCGGCGAGGAGCCGAACTTCGCTGCTGACCCGCAGGGTCGGCTAACCCCGCTCGACTCGCACGTGCGACTGGCGGCACCCGACCGTCGCAATCCTCCGCCGATCGTGCGGCGTGGCTACAGCTATGACCGTGGCGAGGGCGATATGGGCCTGATCTTCTCGTGCTTCCAGCGGGACCTCGTCAAGGGCTTCGAGGCCGTGCAGAAGCGGCTCGAGGGCGAGGCCATGGCCAAGTACATGCTCACCACCGGTGGCGGGTACTTCTTCGTGCCACCGCTTGGTGACGCCTGGATCGACAGGGCATTCCGCCAGTGAACAGTGGTCCGGCGATCAGAATCGCCTCGAGCCAACCGGCCGCCTCCCCGGGGGTCACCTCACCCGGCAGCGTTACGAACAGCTCGTCACCCAGACGAAGGAGCTGATTGCGCAGTTCGCCCGCGCGCAGTTCGCCCTGGGGGACATGTCGCTTGTAGCCGGCGTGGGCCAAGGCGCCGCCGATACGCTCCATCGCCCGATCCGAGTCGAACGCCTCCCCGCAGGTCAGGTTCACATCCCCCGCCTTGCGGCGCAGCACTCCGGGGCGAGACGCTGAGCAGCCTCACGATGATGCTGGGCAAGGCAGCCGAGAACGCGGCCGAAGGCGATCCGTACCAGGCGACAGTTCCCCTCGGTAACGCTCTCCCGGAACCTGTAGCCGCTGCTGCTCGCTGCTTCCGGTCACTGGATGGCGCTGCTCCTGGCGCTGCTCATGCTCCTTGGTCCCGCTGCATGTCGGCTGCACCGTGGGTCCGACGCGCAGCATTCGCACGACCCAGGCGGCATACGGGTTCTGCTCGCGCAGCGGCCCTGTCCTGGGGACGAGCAGCGGCCGGGGCCAGCGCAGCGCCGTGATCCTGCCCGCGGCGTACGCCGCCGGACGACAGCAGCGGGTCGCCGTTCGTTCTGCTCCGCGGGAACAAAGCGGTTCACCTGGTGCTACCGGCTGCTGCTCTCCGCTGCACAGCGCCGACCGCGTGCAGCATTGGCCGCGAACGAGACTTTTGGCCCTAGGGGAACAAGTCCTTTGGCCCCGATTAGCGATACAGGGCCTGCTGTGAATGAGTCGATTGGCCCCACCTCAGTGCGTTCGGAGGCGTCGAGGATGTCCTCGACGACGTGGGTGCTGTACCGGGACAGCCGCTGCTGCCACTGCGGACTCAGCCAGCTGAGCGACCCGTACACGGCGCTGGGGTAGGCGCGCCGGGCCGGATCGGCCGGCGTAGATTCCCGCCGGTGACGGGGGGGGTTCAGGGTGGACGTGTGTGATTGATATAAGATATGGTTGTCTTGTTGGTTGGTGGTGGCGGTCGGGCAACACCCGGACCACACGCCCTTCGAGAGGAGCTGAGCATGTCGGTCACTGTGACCGCCGAACTCGCCGGCGAGCCTCATCGAGGAAGTATGCCTGTGGCACTCAGGTGCGGACCGTCGTGGGCCAACCGGGGGCGCGGCCCGGATGGCCAGCGTCGGCCTGAGTGTCCCGTGGCCGCCGGGAGAGCGGCTATCCGTTCCAGATCACCCCGCCGCTCTGTGTGCCCTTGTAGTTCGTGTTCCACAGGGCGGGCGTTTGGGGAGTGCCAGGCTCCACGACCATCGATGCGCTCCATTTTCCTGGGCGGGGTGGCGTGATGCCGCTCTTCTTGCAGGGCGTTTTCTGTTGCTGGCCCACGTACGTGAATGTGACCGGGCAGCGGGCGTAGATGCTGGTCACGGGGTCGGCGTTGGCGGCGTCTGCCAGCCAGATGAACACGGTGAAGGTTCCGGTCTCTTGCGCCGTGTAGTCGCTCCAGATGATCACCTGGTTGTTGCTGTCAATCGAGATACAAGGGTTGATCTTGGCGGGGTGCGTACCGCTCTTATCTACCGGGATCGACTGGCGGCAGTGCGGAGCGCCGGCGAAGTAGGACGCGGAGGCGCTGGCTGCGGGCGAAGTCCCTCCGCTTGAGGGTTGACCTGCGGCCGGGGACTGGCGAGTGGGCGTACTCGGGGATCCTCCGCTCGCCGATCGGCGGGCAGCAGGAGACGAGGAGATCGTGCTTGGGGTCGTTCCAGCAGCCGACGGCGTGGATGTGGCATCCGGAGTGCCGCCGTTGCCCTCATCCTGGGTCCACCACCAGCCCGCGGTGGCCAGCAGAGTGAGGGCAACGGCGGCGGAGAGACCGGGAAGGAACCAGCGCCGGTGCGTGGGATTCGTGCGGTGTCCGCGGCGGCCTACGGCCCGGTGGTCGTGGGTGGAGGCCTTGGATTCGGGGCGAGGGGATGGTGAGGGTGAGGCGGCGGCGGGTGCGGTGTCGGCTTGAGGGACGGCGGGGTTGACGCCGTCACCTTTCATTGGGGCTCCGGCCCGGCCTGTTTCGGGGGTGTCGTCCTGAACAGTGGCGACGGCGGTTGGCGTGGTGGCGGGCGTGGCCTGCTCGGTGGCCGGTGTGGTGGCACTGGTGTGTTCGGCGCCGCGTAGGGCGGCCAGCTCGGCCACCGGGCGCGGCAGCCAGGCGTCGGTGCCGAGCACAGTGACTATGTCGTCGGTCGGTTCGACCAGTTGTCGCAGCAGTGCGGCCGGGGTCGGCCTGGCGGCCGGGTCCTTTGCCAGGCAGGGCGCAATGACAGCGTGAAGGTCGGCCGGCAGGCCGTCGAGGGCTGGCGGCTCGTGCATGGTGCGGTAGAAGACGACGCTGGGATCGGTGGTGTGCCGGCCGAAGGGGTTGTGCCCGGTGGCAGTGTGGGCGAGGAGCACTCCGAGCGAGAAGATGTCGGAGGCGGGCCCGATGGGCTGGTCCTGGATCTGCTCGGGTGACGCGAAGCCCGGGGTGCCGATGAATGCGCCGGGAGCGGTCATCGTGGTGGCGCCGGCCACTGCGGAGATGCCGAAGTCGATGACGCGTGGGCCGTTCGGGGTCAGGATGACGTTCGACGGCTTGAGGTCGCGGTGGACGACGCCGGCCGCGTGGATCGCGGAGAGTGCCTCCACCAGTCCGGCGCCGAGGGCTCGTACCGACGACGCGGGCCACGGTCCGTGCTGCCTCAGGGCCTGGTCGAGGGAAAGCCCGGCCACGTGGACGGTGGCAAGCCACGGCTCGTCGGCCTCGGCGTCGGCGTCCACGACGGCTGCGGTGTAGGCGCTGTTGACCTGGCGGGCGGCCTGCACCTCGCGGGCGAAACGGCGGTGGAACTCGGTGTCGTCGGCGCGTTGCGGCCGGATCACCTTCACGGCGACCTTCATGCCGCCGGGGCTGCGGCCGATGTAGACCTGGCCCATGCCGCCCTGGCCGAGCCGTCCGACGATGCGGTACGGCCCTATCCGGTGTGGCAGCGGAACATTGTCCCAGTTCACGGCTGATTCCTCATCAGTCTCTATGGGCTGCGCGCCAAACGAGTGCGTCTCGGAGTCGGGAGTCTGCCAACAGGGGGTTTGGCGTGTCCATTCCACTTCTGAAACCGTTCCGTTCCAGGTCTGCCCCGGTTCAGGAATCACGTCGAAACGCTCCCATGCAGGAAGCCCTGGGTCGCCCAGGTCAACTGACCCCTGAAACGCAATCAGCCCCCGACCTCGAAGGCTGGGGGCTTCGTACTTGAGACGGCGTCCGCGCTCAGGTCTCGTCAAGCAGGAGACGGTGGGGGCGGATCGCGCTGATCCCCACCAGCGTGCCGAGGCGCCAGGTGCCAGGTGGAGCGCTGGCTTCTTCGGCTTCAGCTGTGACCGCTTGAGCTGGCGGCCTTCACCAGCTCAAGCGGTCATGTGTTTCGTCCCCTTCGCTTACTGCACGTCGACGAAGTCGCCGGTGGCGTTGGCCGCCGGGGTCGTCGAGGTGCCGGCGAAGGAGTAGCGGTAGTACCCGTCAGCCATCGCCTTCACTGTGGTGCTGAGGGTGCCGGCGCTGCTGGTCGTGATGGTCTTGACCGTGGTGTAGGTCCCGCTGGACTTCGCGCGGAACTGGAGCTTGACCGGCTGGCTCGCGTAGCCCGCGTACTTGTGGGTGTCCCAGTTTGCGCGCGAGAGCTTTCCGGTGACCGTGATGGTCGCGTCCTTCTTCACAGGTTCTGGCGTGGCGTTGACGGTGAGCTGGGAGGCGCGCTGGACCTTGACTGTGGTGAAGGATTCGTTGACGGTCTGCACCCGGTTCCTGGAGAAGGCAGAGGCAGAGACGTGCCAGGTGCCCGCGAGGGAGTTGGTTACCTCGTTGACCAAGGCCCTGGGATTGGCGATGACCTGGAAGGGGATCGTGCAGGTGGTCGTGGTGGAGCTGGAGGCGATGCACTTGCGCTCGCCGGAGCTGGCGATCCAGCCCTTCGCATCGTTGTAAGAACCACTGCCGTACCAGAGAGTGAGCCCTGTCTCGATGACCCCGGAGGGGTCCGAGGCGGTCACTGTCGCGGTGAAATTCGTGGCGGTGGTCGGGCTCACCACGATGTTCTTGCCACCGTTGACAACGACCTTAGTGATCGTCGGCCCCCCGGCGGCCTGCGCGCCCGGGACTGCGAGAACGCTCAGTGTGAGAGCACCGCAGATCGTCACGGCGGCCGCAGTGACACGTATACGCATGTGTTTCCTCATGTGGTGAAGAGGTCCGCGGTGAGGATGCCTTCACGCTGGACCGACAGAGTTACGAGTCTTTTGACTCGCGTGATCAGACGGACGGTGGAGAGGAATGGTTGTAGGCCGCAAGCACGGCGTTCGCCCCGCCGACTACGGTCCCGGCTCACCCGTGTCCATGCTCGCCTTGCCCACTCGCCTCTTCGCCATGGATGGTGCATCTCACCGGCCTCGTTGCCGCGTGGGTGTCACGCTCCTGGCCGGCGCATCCGCGCAGCCCGGTCAGCCAGCATGACCGACTCAAGTCGGAGAGATGTGAGGTGAGAGCCATTGCCATGTTTGTGTTAAAGGTCCATTCTGGGGGCGGCGTGGACACACGGGGGGATCATGAATGAGGGGCCGATCACTGTCGATCCTGAGATGGTTCAGGCGCTGGCGGACGGCAGCTCCGCTCTAATGGCGATCGAAGGCGTCACCGGATTCGACATAGGACTGGACGACGATGGTGCCTCGAGCCTGCGCATCATGGTCGCGGACCTCAGCGACGTCCCTGCGGACGTTCCCGACTCGCTCGCAGGTTGGCCGGTTCATGTGATCCAGCGCAATCCGTCGCTCTTCAGCGTCCCTCCCGATGACGGCTTCTACCCCGAAGTGGTCGGCGGGATCGAGGTTGCGCGCGGCACCACCGGGGTTCTTTCTCACGCCCCAGGCACGCTGGGCTGTGTGCTGCGGGACTCCCAGAACGGCTTGGCACCCGTGGGCGTCAGCTGCGCCCATGTCTTGGCGGGCATCGACCCCTTCGCGATCTTCTACGACGATGAGATCTGGCAGCCCAACCGTGCCGGCTATCGGGTGGGGAGGCTTCGTCGGTGGGAGATCCCGACTACTCCATCGTGGAACCCCGGCGGCTTCCCGAGCGGCTTCTGGGACGCGGCAGTCTGCACGATGGACCGGTCCGCTGCCGTTGGTGAGATCGCCGACATCGGCACCCTGAGCGGCATTGCGTCCGTGCGCGGGGTCATGCAGTCGGTTCGCAAACGCGGCTGCACGACACGACTTACCCACGGACTCGTCAGTGGCATGTTCGGCAGCATCCTCTTCAGTCACCCGGGCCACGCGACGGCTTGGTGGATGATTGGCCAGATGGAGATCGTGGCAACCAACGACCCGGACCTGAACCCGGACGGGTTCGCGCAGCCGGGTGACTCTGGCTCTGTTGTTGTCGACGAGGACAACCAGGTCGTTGGCCTTCTCCACGGCGGCGATGCTGCTTCGGGTATTGGCTATGCATCCGACTTTGCCCCGTTGGCCGTGGCTCTCGGCGTCACGATCTGACCCTGCCAGGACGTTGATAACGCAGTCACTGGAGTGCAGCGCTGGCACATGCTTCAGGTCCTCTTCGACAAACGGGCGGCAATCAAAGAGCTCATCCACTTCAGTGGGGGGAAACGATGCTGGTCAACATGCGTGAGGGTATGCGGTTCGGCATGGGTATGGACGGCCTGACCGAACAGGTCCGGGGTCGGGCGATCGACCATGACGGCGACACGACCAGTAGCGGAGGGGCGAAAACCCGGTCGGGTGTTCGGTTGATCGAGTCGCAGGAGACTTTGCTGGAGAGTCTGAATGTGTCAGTTGGTGCATCGTTCCGGTACGGCCTGGCGTCGGTCGAAGCGAAGGTCCAGTTCGTTCGCGAAAGTGAGGTCAACAGCCGTTCGCTCTATGTGCAGTTCTGGGCGTACGTGCAGAGCCCGGCCAGAACAATGATCAATCCGCGGCTCTCCGCGGCGGCCAAGGCGCTGTACGAGACGAGCCCGGGTGACTTCCGGTCGCTCTACGGCGATCACTTCATTGACGAGATCTACAGCGGCGGCGAGTTCTTCGGCCTGTTCAAGTTCGAGACCCGCAGTGAGCGCTCGCACAGCGATCTTCAAGCAGACCTGCGGGCGTCCGTCGGCGGTTTCTTTGCCGGCGGGGAGATTAAGGCCGCGTTCCGTAATGCGGTCGACACGTTCAAGCAGAAGACCAACATGTCGATCCTCGTCATGATGGACGGCAGCGAAGGCCTGCAGAATCCCTCCGACCTCGACGACCTGCAAGACCTCTACCGCGGCTTCAACGCCGCGGTTCGCGACAACCCGGTCGACTACCGGGCCAATCTGAAGGAAATGAAGTACCTTCCGCTGCCCACGGGGCTGAGCTGGGCGGAGTCGCATCTTCGTGAGCAGATCATCACGGAGTGCGGACGCCAGGTTGTCGACGGCCTCGCCCAGCGCAACGAAGTTGGTTTCATTCTGCGCTACCCCGAACAGTTCGAGAGTTTCGACACAGCCCCGTTGGTGGACTACCGGGCAGCTCTCGAAGCCCGTCTCCCGCGCTGGGCCCGCCGCGCCACCGCTTGTTCTGATGACACCAGCCAATGCGTCATAGCTCCCGATGAGGATGTCCCCGTACCGCCGCCCTTTCCCCGGCGTCTGCGAGACGAAGACCCGCTGGTCGAGAAGTGGGAGTGGATCCTCGCCCACGACGACCTCATCTCCGTCGACTTCCGTCGCGAGAATCTTGGCGGGCGCTCAACGCGAGACGACTGGCAGCCGGGCCCTCGCGGCGGTCGCTTCATTCTCTTTCGGAGGGACAACGGCGAGGGCGAGCCCTGCGCTGGCCTCTTCCACCACCCGTCCCACGGCACGTACGGTGTCGCATGGAACATGTTCCGTCTGTACTGGGCCGATGGCGGCCCGCATGGCGGTCACGGTTACCCCATCAGCGATGAATTGTTCATGTCCGAACACGAGGGATGGTTCCCTCGGTCCATCTATCCCTTCGAAGATGGGGATTGGAACATTCACGGCGTAGAGGTCGGTCCCGGGTGGCGGCGTCAGATCTTTGAGTACGAAGCCGAATGGCGCCATTGGAACATTCCCGAAAGCTGGCACCTCGGTTGGCTGGAGACGCGCTACCTCAATTATCGCGTCAGCAGTCCGGACATCCCGCACGCTGAGATCTTCGAGGACGGCCCGAATGAGAACCCTACGCTCTTCGAGCTCCCCCCGGGCAGTTACCTCTCCTTGGGGCCTGCCTGGGAGACCGAGCACTGAGCAAAACCTTCATGACCCCGGCACTGATTGATCGCTGCCAGGCCTGATGGTTGGGCACCCAGCCCATGGCGCAATGGTCGGCCCCCTTGCCCGTCACCTAGCCTCGCGCTTTCATGAAGCGGGCTGTCCGACAGGCGGTCACACAAGCAGAAAGTGCCTCTGACCAGCGAGAATGAGGATTGTCTAGGTCCTTGTT
>NZ_JBEOXF010000023.1:0-108608 GCF_040296405.1 Streptomyces sp. NPDC002133
ACCCCACTCTTTTGGCCCTCGTTACACTAAAACCCCCCCCCGGCCCCCCCCCCGGGGGGGGGGCCCCCCTCTCATGCTCTGCGAGCAGTCGCTCAGGCGGCGACGACCTCGACGCCGAGGTTGGCGGCAACCTCGGGGTGCAGACGCACGGACACCTGGTGCGAGCCCAGGGTCTTGATCGGCGAACCGAGCTCGACGCGACGCTTGTCGACGTCCGGGCCACCGGCGGACTTGATCGCCGAGGCGATGTCGGCCGGGGTGACCGAGCCGAAGAGGCGGCCAGCGTCGCCGGAGCGAACGGCCAGACGCACCTTCACGGCCTCGAGCTTGGCCTTGATCTCGTTGGCCTGCTCGATGGTCGCGATCTCGTGGATCTTGCGAGCGCGACGGATCTGCGCGACGTCCTTCTCGCCACCCTTGGTCCAGCGGATCGCGAAACCGCGCGGGACCAGGTAGTTGCGAGCGTAGCCGTCCTTGACGTCGACGACGTCACCAGCAGCACCGAGGCCGGAGACCTCGTGAGTGAGGATGATCTTCATGTGTTGGTCACCCTCCCTTAGCGCGCGGTGGACGTGTAGGGCAGCAGCGCCATCTCACGGCTGTTCTTGACGGCCGTGGCGACGTCACGCTGGTGCTGCGTGCAGTTGCCGGTCACGCGACGGGCACGGATCTTGCCGCGGTCGGAAATGAACTTCCGCAGCATGTTCGTGTCCTTGTAGTCCACGTACACGGTCTTGTCCTTGCAGAATGCGCAGACCTTCTTCTTCGGCTTGCGCACAGGCGGCTTCGCCATGGTGTATCTCCTGTGTGATCAAGAAGTGGGGGTACGAGCTGCCCCTGGGCCGGATCCCGGTGGGACCGATCCCTAGAAGGGAGGCTCGTCCGAGTAGCCGCCGCCGGAGCCTCCGGAGCCTCCGCCCCAGCTGCCACCGCTGCTGCCCTGCTGCTGGCCGCCGGCCGGTGCGCTGGTGGCCCAGGGGTCGTCGGCGGGAGCACCGCCGCCACCCTGCTGGCCACCGCCGCTGGGACCGCCGCCCCAGTTACCGCTCTGCTGGCCGCCGCCGTAGCCGCCCTGGCCACCGCGACCGGTGGTCTTGGTGACCTTGGCCGTGGCGTTCTTGAGGCTGGGGCCGACTTCCTCGACATCCAGCTCGTAGACCGTGCGCTTGACGCCCTCGCGGTCCTCGTAGGACCGCTGCTTCAGCCGGCCCTGCACGACGACGCGCATGCCTCGCTGGAGCGACTCGGCGACGTTCTCCGCCGCCTGACGCCAGACCGAGCAGGTGAGGAAGAGGCTCTCGCCGTCCTTCCACTCATTGGTCTGACGGTCGAAGGTGCGGGGAGTGGACGCGATGCGGAACTTCGCGACCGCCGCACCGGACGGGGTGAAGCGCAGCTCGGGGTCGTCGACGAGATTGCCGACGACCGTGATGACGGTCTCGCCTGCCATGGGTGAACCTCTCGGCGGGATTGCTTCTGGCTGCTTGCTGCTACTCGAACCCGATGACCTCTGAGCTAGGTGCTCAGTGGGTCTCGGGACGGAGGACCTTGGTCCGGAGGACCGACTCGTTCAGGTTCATCTGGCGGTCGAGCTCCTTGACGACCGCAGGCTCGGCCTGCAGGTCGATGACCGAGTAGATGCCCTCGGGCTTCTTCTTGATCTCGTAAGCGAGACGACGACGGCCCCAGGTGTCGACCTTCTCCACCTTTCCGTTGCCCTCACGGACGACGGAGAGGAAGTTCTCGATCAGCGGGGAGACAGCGCGCTCCTCGAGATCGGGGTCGAGGATGACCATCACCTCGTAGTGACGCATGTGGAACCCACCTCCTTTGGACTCAGCGGCCACGGTCGTTCCGTGGCAGGAGGGTCGTGATGCGTGAGCATCGATGTCTACGAGTAAATCAGGCCCCACTGACAATCGGCCTCGCTGAGCGAGAGATCGAGTGCTGGCCTGGGCAGACACCGGTGCAGACCGTACACAGTACCCGCAGACCCGCTTCCGGTTGAAATCCGCCTGCAGGTCGCCGCACTCTGGAACCCATCGGTGTGGGCGGCGTCACAGTGCGCCGCCTTCCGGGAATGCCAGGAGGTGCTTCATGGCACAAACACAAACGAATCCCACCGGCTCTCTCTTCGCCACGGACGGCAAGCCCCATCCCCTGCAGGACGCCCTGATGGTGGCGACCCTGGTCCTGGGCGTTGTGGCCTTTGTGTCCGCGCAGTTCAGCAGCCTGCACCTGCTCAGCTCGTGGTCCGGCCTGATCGGCATCCTGACCGGTGGGTACGGCCAGTTCATCTCGGTCACGACCCGCGAACGTTTCCTGACGATCATCGGGCTCGGCGCCGCTGCCATCGGCTTCTTCCTCGGGATGGCGCACGGCGGGCTCTTCGGGGGCCTGATCGGCTACTAGCCTCCGCTTCCCGGCGGGCCATGCGGGGCGGGCGGTCTGGGGGCATCCCCCAGAAGGTGGTCTCCAGGCCCAGTAGGCTTCGGCGCGAGAGCCGGAGCCCCTGTACCCAGGGGAACACACCTGCCGAGGAGCGCCCCGCATGAGCCTGACCCTGAGGACCATCAGCCGAGAGCAGCATCTGGCATACATCCAGAGCCTGCCTTCGGCGAGTCACTGCCAGGTCCCGGCATGGGCGGACGTCAAGACGGAGTGGCGCTCCGAGAACCTCGGCTGGTTCGACAAGAGCGGTGAGCTCGTCGGAGTCGGTCTCGTCCTCTACCGTCAGCTGCCCAAGATCAAGCGTTACCTGGCGTATCTGCCCGAGGGCCCGGTGATCAACTGGTACGCCCCGAACCTGGACGACTGGCTGCAGCCGATGCTGGCCCACCTCAAGAACCAGGGCGCCTTCTCGGTGAAAATGGGCCCGCCGGTCGTCATCCGCCGCTGGGACGCCCCGGCGATCAAGGCGGGCATCCAGGACCCGGATGTGAAGCGACTGCGCGATGTCGAGGCCACCCACATCGAGCCGCGCGCCTTCGAAGTGGCGGACCGGCTCCGCAAGATGGGCTGGCAGCAGGGCGAGGACGGCGGCGCCGGCTTCGGTGACGTCCAGCCCCGGTACGTCTACCAGGTGCCGCTGGCGAACCGCTCGCTCGACGACGTCCTCAAGGGCTTCAACCAGCTGTGGCGGCGGAACATCAAGAAGGCCGAGAAGGCGGGCGTCGAGGTCGTCCAGGGCGGCTACGACGACCTCGCCGAGTGGCAGCGGCTGTACGAGATCACGGCCGTGCGGGACCGCTTCCGGCCGCGCCCGCTCTCGTACTTCCAGCGCATGTGGACGGTGCTGAACAACGAGGAACCGAACCGCATGCGCCTCTACTTCGCGCGGCACAACGGCGTGAACCTGTCGGCGGCGACGATGCTCGTCGTCGGCGGGCATGTCTGGTACTCGTACGGCGCCTCCGACAACATCGGGCGCGAGGTCCGGCCCTCGAACGCGATGCAGTGGAGGATGCTGCGCGACGCCTACGCCATGGGCGCCACCGTCTACGACCTGCGGGGCATCAGCGACTCGCTCGACGAGACCGACCACCTCTTCGGGCTCATCCAGTTCAAGGTCGGCACCGGCGGAGAGGCCGTCGAGTACGTCGGTGAATGGGACTTCCCGCTGAACAAGCTGCTGCACAAGGCGCTCGACATCTACATGTCGCGCCGCTGATTCTTCCGTAACCTCCCTCATATCTCTGATACACCGCTGCCACCAGAAAGGTTCCGGTCCCGGCCATGGCGCTCACCCTCTACGTCGACACCGCGCGCTGGCGGGCGCACCAGAAGTCCGTGATCGACCAGTTCCCGGGCCTCGTACCGGTCTGCAAGGGCAACGGCTACGGGTTCGGCCATGAGCGGCTCGCCGAGGAGACGACGCGCTTCGGCTCGGACATGCTCGCCGTCGGCACGACGTACGAAGCGGCCCGGATAAAGGACTGGTTCAGCGGCGACCTCCTCGTTCTCACCCCGTTCCGGCGGGGCGAGGAGCCGGTGCCGCTGCCGGACCGGGTCGTCCGCTCCGTCTCGTCGGTCGACGGGGTGCACGCCCTGGTGGGCGCGCGCGTCGTCATCGAGTGCATGAGCTCCATGAAGCGCCACGGCGTCTCCGAGCAGGAACTGGGCCAGCTGCACGCCGCGATCGAGGACGTACGCCTCGAAGGCTTCGCGCTGCACCTGCCGCTGGACCGCACGGACGGCTCCGACGCGGTCGAGGAGGTCATCGGCTGGATGGACCGGCTGCGCGCCGCCAGGCTGCCGCTGCACACCATGTTCGTGAGCCATCTGCGCGCCGAGGAACTGGCCCGGCTGCAGCAGCAGTTCCCGCAGACCCGCTTCCGCGCGCGCATCGGCACCCGGCTGTGGCTCGGCGACCACGAGGCGACCGAGTACCGCGGCTCCGTCCTCGACGTCACCCGCGTCACCAAGGGCGACCGCTTCGGCTACCGCCAGCAGAAGGCCGCGTCGGACGGCTGGCTCGTGGTCGTCGCCGGCGGCACCTCCCACGGTGTCGGTCTGGAGGCGCCGAAGGCCCTGCACGGCGTCATGCCGCGCGCCAAGGGCGTCGCCCGCGCGGGCCTGGCCACGGTCAACCGCAACCTCTCGCCGTTCGTCTGGGCGGGCAAGCAGCGCTGGTTCGCCGAGCCGCCGCACATGCAGGTCTCGATCCTGTTCATCCCCGCGGAGACCGAGGAACCGAAGGTGGGCGACGAGCTCGTCGCCCATCTGCGCCACACCACCACGCAGTTCGACCGCCTGGTCGACCGCTAGGCGACCCGACACGAGGCTCCGGGGACCACGGCGTGGCCGTGGTCCCGGTTGGCCCTCGGACCGCCCCGGTTCCCCGCGGTTCCACGCGCGGAGAACCGCTCGCGCCGGGTCCCGGTGAACTCGCCGCGGTACCGGTGAACCCCCGCCGGGCAGTACCGATGACTCCCGCCGCGGCCCTGTCAGCCCGCCGTGGGCCCTGCGGGCCCTGTGGCCCCCGACATGCCCCACTCCACCCGCGGCCCCTCCACCGCGTGCGCCGCGTGCCGCGGCGGATGCGCGGCCCGGCCGAGCACGAACGCGTCCGGAGCCCGGTCCAGCACCCCGCCCGAGGGATCGTCGGACCCGTCCTGGCGTACGACGTCGCGCTCCGGCATCAGGACGTCCCGGACGACCAGCGCGCACAGGTAGAGCGTCCCCAGCAGATGCAGGGCGATCGCCAACTGGTAGCCCTCCGGCGGCAGGCCCTGGTGCTTGTCGCCGCTCGTCGTGTACGCGAGGTACATCCAGATGCCCAGGAAGTACATGACCTCGCAGGCCTGCCAGATCAGGAAGTCCCGCCAGCGCGGCCGGGCGAGGGCGGCGAGCGGGATGAGCCACAGCACGTACTGCGGTGAGTAGACCTTGTTGGTGAGGATGAACGCCGCCACGACGAGGAAGGCGAGCTGCGCGAAGCGCGGCCGGCGCGGGGCGGTCAGCGCCAGCGCCGCGATGCCCGCGCACGCCAGGATCATCAGCAGCGTGGCGTATGTGTTGACGGCGTCGACGTCCATCTGCTCGCCCGTACGCTGCGTGATGATCAGCCAGAAGGAGCCGAAGTCGACCTGCCGCTCCTGGCTGAAGGTGTAGAACTTCTTCCACCCCTCGGGAGCAAGCAGCATCACCGGCAGGTTCACCACCAGCCAGGCGCCTGCCGTGCCCAACAGGGCCGCCCCGTACGCGCGGTACTTGCCGGCCCTCCAGCACAGGACGAGCAGCGGTCCGAGCAGCAGCACCGGATAGAGCTTGGCCGCGGTCGCCAGCCCGATGAGGATGCCGAAGGCCAGCGAACGCCCACGGGACCACATCAGCATCGCCGCGGCCGTCAGGGCCACCGCGAGCAGATCCCAGTTGATCGTCGCGGTGAGGGCGAACGCGGGCGCCAGAGCGACCAGCAGCCCGTCCCAGGGGCGCCTGCGGTGGGTGCGGGTGACGCAGACCGCGATGACGGCGGCGCAGACCAGCAGCATGCCGGCGTTGACCATCCAGTACATCTGCTCCCGCTGCTGGACGGAGCCGTCGAAGGGCAGCGTCAGCCAGGCGGCGACCTGCATGAACAGCCCTGTGAGGACCGGGTACTCGAGGTACTCCATGTCACCGCCGAGCCGGTCGAAGTACGGCACAAGGCCGTCGGCGAAGCCTCGCCCGAGGTAGAGGTGCGGGATGTCGGAGTAACAGGCGTGCGTGTACTGCGAGCCGGCACCGCGGAACCATGCCCACTCGTAGCAGGGGATCTTCTGCACCATGCCCAGTGCGAACATCCCGATCGCGACCAGCGCGACGACCCGTACGGGCGTCAACCAGCTGCTGCCGACCCACGCGAAGCGGCCCAGCGGACCGCCGATCAGCTCACTGCCGGCCGCGGCGACCTCGTCCCGCTGTGTGGGACGCACCACCGGCTGGTCCTGGCGCACGCTCGTCTTCTCTGGGCTCGGCATACGCACATCCTGCCGTACGGGGCTGTGCCGAGGGGTGGCGGTGAGGCCGGACGCTGCCGGCGCGAACGCAACCGGCCTCCCCGACGGGATTCGTCCGTCGGGGAGGCCGGTGTCAGCAAGCGACTCGGAGCGTCAGCTCTCCGATCCTCCGAGCCAGCCGCTGCCGTTGCCGTTGCCGTTGCCCCCATTGCCACCGTTGGTCGTGCTCGGTGAGGGGCTGGTGGTCACGCCACCGTCCGTGGCACCGCCGTCCGTGGTGCCACCCGTATCGGTCCCGACGTTGGTCCCGCCGTTGTCCTGGCCCTTGGTGGGCGTGCAGTTCCAGTCGAACCGCCCGCAGGTGTTGCCGGGGTCGGGCGTCTCGGAAGGAATCCCCGAGGGCGTCTCGGACGGCGTCTCGGACGGGCTCTCCGAGGGCGTCTCGGTCGGCGTCGGGGTGGGGCTGGGCTGGCCGCCGCCGTAGACGGTCTCGGCGTCGAGGGGCTCCGGCTCCGGGAAGGGGATCACTTCCTCCTTCTCCAGCGCCCCCGACATGTACATCCTGAAGATGTCGGACGGGAACGACGCACCGTGGATCTTCTCCTGGCCACCGGTCCCGAACATCTTGAGGAACTCGCGCTTCTTGTTCTCCGCGTTGTCGTCCAGGCGGTACATGTCGATCGCGGTCGCCAGCTGCGGCGTGTACCCCACGAACCAGGCGGACCTGTTGCCGTCGGTGGTACCGGTCTTGCCGGCGACTTCACGGCCCGGGACCTGGGCGTTGGCGCCCGTGCCCTTCTCGACGACATCCGCCAGCACATCGGTCACATTGCTCGCGATGGCGGACGGGAAGGCCGACTTGGCCTTGTCCTCGTGCTCGTAGATCGTCTTGCCGCGCCGCTCGACCTTGGTGACCGAGTACGGGTCGCGCTGCTTCCCCTCGGCCGCGAAGGTCGCGTACGCCCCTGCCATACGGATGGCGCTGGGGGAGGAAATGCCGAGCGAGAACGACGGAACGTTGGCCTTGACCAGGCTGTTCTCCCGCAGACCGGCCTTGATCGCCATCTGCCTGACATTGTCGATGCCGACATCCATGCCCAGCTGGGCGAAGGGCGAGTTGGCCGATTCGATCATGGCTTCGCGCAGGGTGATGTCCTTGTACGACTTCTGGCCGTCATTGGTCTGCAGCCACTCCTCGCCCTTCTCGTTCCGCCAGACACTCCCGTCGTAGTTCTTGATCTTGAGCTTGTTGACGCCGTTGTACTTGCTCGTGTCGGGGTCGACCCGCCTGCGGCTCTCCGCCCCCTGGTCCCTACCGAGCTCGGGTTTGCGCACACCGTCCTGCATCGCGGCGGCAAGCACGAAGGGCTTGAAGGTCGATCCGACCTGGGCACCGGTCTCGTCGGCGTTGTTGGTGAAGTGCTCGGTCGCGTTCTCACCACCGTAGATGGCGACGATCGCGCCGGTCCTCGGATCCACCGAGGCGCCGCCGAACTGGACATGGGTGTCCTTGTCCGGGCGCTTCTTCGGGTCGATGTTCTCTTTGTAGACCTTCTGGACGGACTCCTCGAGCAGTTTGACCCTCTCCTCGTCGAAGGTCGTGTGGATCTCGTAGCCGCCCTTGGTCAGGTCGTCGGTGGTGATGCCGTCCTTGTTGCTGTTCACGAAGTTGGACTTGGCCAGGTCGACCAGATAACCGATCTGACCACTGAGCTGCGCGTTCTTCGCCTGCTTCTGGAGCTCGGGGAACGCCGTGTACTTGGCCCGCTCCGCAGCGTCGAGGTGCTTGTCCTTGACCATCTCGTCGAGGATCCACCGCCAGCGCTTGGTCGCGCGTTCGGTGTTCTTCTCCTTGGTGGCCCCTACCGGGTCGATCCCCGGTGCGCCGGCCGGGTCGTAGTACGTCGCGCCCTTGAGCAGCGAGGCAAGGACCGCGGACTGGCTGGCGTTGAGGTCCTTGGCGTCCTTGTTGAAGTACGTGCGAGCCGCGGCCTGGATTCCGTACGCACCGCGCCCGTAGTACGAGGTGTTCAGGTAGCCCGCCATGATCTCGGACTTGTCCAGCTGTGTGCCGACCCGCATGGAGATGAACAGCTCCTTGAACTTACGGCTGAGGGTCTGCTCCTGGCTCAGCCGCGTGTTCTTGACGTACTGCTGCGTGATGGTCGAGCCGCCCTGGGTCTGACCGCCCGTCGCCATGTTGAAGACGGCACGGGCAATGCCCATCGGGTCGACGCCCGAGTCGGTCAGGAAGGTCTTGTTCTCCGCCGAGATCACCGCCTGCTGCATGTCCTCGGGGATCTGCTCGATCCCGACGATCTGCCGGTTGACCTCACCACCGGTGGCGGCCATCTGCGTGCCGTCCTGCCAGTAGTAGACGTTGTTCTCCGCTTCCGACGCGAGATTGGGGTCGGGCAGCCCCACCATCGCGTACGCGATGGTCCCCGCCGCCATCAGGCTGCCGAGGAAGGCCACGCAGAGCCCGGTGACGAGCTTCCACGACGGCACCCAGCGCCGCCAGCCGTACCTGTCGTGGCGCGGATAGTCGATCAGCCGCTTCTTGCCGGGGCCGCCGCCCCGCCCTCGGCCACCCGGTCCGCCGTGGCCACCGCCTCCGCCACGTCGCCCACCGCCGTGGCCTCCGTAGCCGGCTCCACCGCCCTCGGCGGCCCTTCTGCGGCCCCCACCTCCGCGTTGCGCGGCGCGCCGGGCCTCGGCGCGGCCGCCGTACGGCTGCTCCTGCCCGTACGCGTCGGATGGGGATCCTGTGCTGGCGCCCCTGGGGGCTGCGCGGCGGCCTGAGGGCTGCTGGGCGCCGCGCCTGGCCGCGGCACGTCCGCCACCCTGGGGCTGCGGCAGTTTGCGACGGTGCTCGCTCATGGAACGACTACTCCTCGGGCAGGCATGAACGCCTGGAAGCGGCAGTTGAGATCCGGTCCCCCGCAATGAATACGGACGAGCCCGGCGACGGGCTCATCCGTGATGCATCCAGGACGATGACGCTCCCTGGCGTCACACGGTTCCCGGTGGTCTGCATGCCGCACAGACTACGCAGGCGCAAAAACCAACCATGGACGTAATTCACCTCAAATCAGGCATCTCAATTGCTGCGAATTGACGATGTGACGCCGGTCACTACGCCCCCTCTTGTCGCGGCGGGAGCGCCGCTCTATCGTCTGGATGTATCGAATCGATACATCAGAGCGGCATAAGAGCCGAGGAAGACGGAGGAGGCGATCGATGAGCAGGCGCTCCGGCATCCTCGAGTTCGCTGTTCTCGGCCTGCTCCGTGAGGCTCCTATGCACGGATACGAGCTGCGCAAGCGGCTCAACACGTCGCTGGGGATCTTCCGGGCTTTCAGTTACGGGACGCTCTACCCCTGCCTCAAGACGCTGGTCGCCAACGGCTGGTTGATCGAGGAGCCGGGCAGCGCTCCCGAGGACGCCCTCGCCGCCTCTCTCGCAGGCAAGCGGGCCAAGATCGTCTACCGGCTCACGGCGGAAGGTAAGGAGCACTTCGAGGAGCTCCTCTCCCACACCGGCCCGGACACCTGGGAGGACGAGCACTTCGCCGCCCGGTTCGCCTTCTTCGGGCAGACGGAGCGCGAGGTAAGGATGCGGGTGCTGGAGGGCCGGCGCAGCCGGCTGGAGGAGCGCCTGGAGAAGATGCGCGCCTCTCTCGCCCGCACTCGCGAGCGCCTCGACGACTACACGCTTGAGCTGCAGCGGCACGGTATGGAATCCGTGGAGCGCGAAGTGCGCTGGCTGAACGAGCTCATCGAGAGCGAGAGAGCGGGGCGGGACCAGCGACGGTCTCCTTCCGCCGGGGGCGACGCTCAGCAGGACCACACATCTGCAGAGGGCGGCCTGCCCCGGCACCGGGGCGAAGTGGCCCCCGAGGGGAGCGCCTCCGGGCACCCCGACGCGCCGGATCCGTCCGATGACACCACCAAGTGAGGCCTTGCATCCACGCAGGGTCTCGTACGAGAACAAACAGGGAGCAACCGGAATGGGTTCGGTTCGCGTAGCCATCGTCGGCGTGGGCAACTGCGCCGCCTCGCTGGTGCAGGGCGTCGAGTACTACAAGGACGCCGACCCGGCGGCCAAGGTGCCGGGTCTGATGCACGTCCAGTTCGGCGAGTACCACGTCCGGGACGTCGAGTTCGTCGCCGCCTTCGATGTCGACGCGAAGAAGGTCGGCCTCGACCTCGCGGACGCCATCGGTGCCAGCGAGAACAACACCATCAAGATCTGCGATGTGCCGTCCTCGGGCGTGAAGGTCCAGCGTGGCCACACCCTCGACGGTCTGGGCAAGTACTACCGCGAGACCATCGAGGAGTCCTCCGAGGCCCCGGTCGACATCGTCCAGGTCCTCAAGGACAAGCAGGTCGACGTGCTCGTCTGCTACCTGCCGGTGGGCTCCGAGGACGCCGCGAAGTTCTACGCGCAGTGCGCCATCGACGCCAAGGTCGCCTTCGTCAACGCTCTCCCGGTCTTCATCGCCGGCACCAAGGAGTGGGCGGACAAGTTCACCGAGGCCGGTGTCCCGATCGTCGGCGACGACATCAAGTCGCAGGTCGGCGCGACCATCACGCACCGTGTCATGGCGAAGCTGTTCGAGGACCGGGGTGTCATCCTGGACCGCACGATGCAGCTGAACGTGGGCGGCAACATGGACTTCAAGAACATGCTCGAGCGTGAGCGCCTGGAGTCCAAGAAGATCTCCAAGACGCAGGCCGTCACCTCCCAGATCCCGGACCGGGAGCTCGGCGAGAAGAACGTGCACATCGGCCCGTCGGACTACGTGGCCTGGCTCGACGACCGCAAGTGGGCCTACGTCCGCCTGGAGGGCCGTGCGTTCGGTGACGTCCCGCTGAACCTGGAGTACAAGCTCGAGGTGTGGGACTCCCCGAACTCCGCGGGTGTCATCATCGACGCCCTGCGGGCGGCGAAGATCGCCAAGGACCGCGGCATCGGCGGCCCGATCCTGTCGGCATCCTCGTACTTCATGAAGTCCCCGCCGGTTCAGTACTTCGACGACGAGGCGCGTGAGAGCGTCGAGAAGTTCATCAAGGGCGAGGTCGAGCGCTGACGAGACGGCGCACCGACCGCTTGTCCTGACGGACACGAGAGGGTCCCCGTGGCTTGTGCCCGGGGACCCTCTTCCTGTGTGACGCTTGCGCACATGCCTGTCGTACGTGATCTGCGCGTACTCCTGCGCCTGACGAACTTCCGCCGACTGCTCACCGTTCGGCTGCTCTCCCAGTCGGCCGACGGCGTCTATCAGGTGGCGCTCGCCACATACGTCGTCTTCTCACCGGAGAGGCAGACCTCGCCCGGCGCAATCGCCTCCGCGATGGCGGTGCTACTGCTGCCGTACTCACTTGTCGGCCCCTTCGCCGGCGTCCTGCTTGACCGCTGGCGGCGCCGCCAGGTCTTCCTCTACGGCAATCTCCTCCGAGCCGTACTCGCCGCCGGCACCGCGGTGCTGATGGTCACCGCTGTCCCCGACTGGCTCTTTTACGCCTCGGCGCTCTGTGTCACGGCCGTGAACCGCTTCATCCTGGCCGGGCTGTCAGCTGCACTGCCGCGCGTGGTCGACGAGAAGCGGCTCGTCATGGCCAACTCCATCTCACCGACCGCGGGAACACTTGCCGCAACCGCAGGCGGAGCGCTCGCTGTCGCCGTACGCGTGACCATCTCCGGATCCGACGCGGTGGTGGTGCTGCTGGGGGCCGCACTCTATCTCTGCGCCGGACTCGCCTCCCTGCGTATGGGACGGGAGCTGCTCGGCCCCGATCCGGAGCTCGTGCAGTCACGGCTGGGTGCCGCGGTCGCCTCGACGCTTCGCGGTCTTGTGGGCGGACTGCGCCACCTGGCGGAGCGGCGGGTCGCCGCCCGCGCCCTTGGCGCGATGACACTGCTCCGCTTCTGCTACGGATCGCTGACCGTGATGGTTCTCATGCTCTGCCGGTACGCATGGTCGGAGACGGAATCGGAGGGGCTCGCTCTGCTCGGCCTCGCCGTAGCAATCTCGGGCGCTGCCTTCTTCGCCGCGGCCGCCATCACCCCGTGGGCTGTGGGCCGGCTCGGTGAGTACGGCTGGGTCGCGACCTGCGCAGGAGTGGCTGCGGTTCTCGTACCGGCACTCGGGTTGCCCTTTACGCCCGCCCCGATGCTCATCGCTGCGTTCGTCCTCGGGGTCATCACCCAGGGAGCAAAGATCGCCACCGACACAGTCGTGCAGACTTCCGTCGATGATGCCTTCCGCGGCCGGGTCTTCTCCCTCTATGACGTGGTGTTCAACGTCGCCTTCGTCGCTGCCGCGGGTGTGGCGGCCCTGATGCTGCCCCCGGACGGCAGATCCGTGCCGCTCGTCCTCTCGGTGGCCGCCCTCTATGGCCTCGTGGCGACGGCCATGGCCCGTTGGCGCTAGGGGTGATGTTTCACGTGAAACATCACCCCCCGATCAACCGGCCCTGCGGTGTTTCACGTGAAACATCACTCGCGTGAAACGCGACACGGCCGAACTCAGCCCTGCTCGCCCCACCACTCCTTGAGCGCGGCAACGGCCGCCTCGTGCTCCATGGGCCCGTTCTCCAGCCGTAGCTCCAGGAGGGCCTTGTACGCCTCGCCGACCACGGGACCGGGGCCGATTCCGAGAATTTCCATGATCTCGTTTCCGTCCAGGTCGGGGCGGATCGAGTCCAGCTCCTCCTGCTCCTTGAGCTGGGCGATGCGGTCCTCGAGTCCGTCGTAGGCGCGTGACAGCGCACTCGCCTTCCGCTTGTTCCGCGTGGTGCAGTCCGAACGGGTCAGCTTGTGCAGCTGCTCCAGTAGCGGGCCCGCGTCCCTCACGTAGCGCCGCACCGCCGAATCCGTCCACTCGCCGGTGCCGTAACCGTGGAAGCGCAGATGCAGTTCAATCAGCCGAGAGATGTCCTTGACCATGTCGTTCGAGTACTTGAGTGCTGTCAGCCGCTTCTTGGACATCTTGGCTCCCACCACCTCGTGGTGATGGAAGGAAACCCGTCCGTCCGATTCGAACCGTCGGGTCCTCGGCTTGCCGATGTCGTGAAGCAGCGCGGACAGGCGCAGCACAAGATCGGGACCGTTCTGCTCCAGCTCGATCGCCTGATCCAACACGGTCAGTGAGTGCTCGTACACATCCTTGTGGCGGTGGTGCTCATCGCTCTCGAGTCGGAGCGCCGGCAGTTCAGGGATGAAGTGTTCGGCAAGACCGGTATCGACCAGGAGCGCCAGGCCCTTCCGCGGGTGCGCGGAAAGGATCAGCTTGTTGAACTCATCACGGATCCGCTCGGCGGAGACGATCTCGATCCGGTCCGCCATCTCCTTCATCGCGGTGACCACATCGGGAGCCACCTCGAAGTCCAGCTGGGCTGCGAAACGTGCGGCCCGCAGCATGCGCAGCGGGTCGTCCGAGAAGGATGCCTCGGGAGTGCCGGGAGTGCGGAGCACGCGCGCCGCGAGATCCTCCAGGCCGCCGTGCGGGTCGATGAACTCCTTCTCCGGCAGCGCGACGGCCATCGCGTTCACGGTGAAGTCGCGGCGGACGAGGTCCTCCTCGATGGAGTCTCCATAGGACACCTCGGGCTTGCGCGACGTTCGGTCGTACGCCTCGGAGCGGTACGTCGTGACCTCGATCTGAAAGCGCTGGGGAGCGCCTCCGACGTGGGCGTCCTTCTGGCACCCGACCGTGCCGAACGCGATGCCCACTTCCCACACCGAGTCCGCCCACGGCCGGACGATCTTCAAAACGTCCTCAGGGCGGGCGTCGGTAGTGAAGTCGAGATCGTTACCGAGCCTGCCGAGCAGCGCGTCCCGCACCGAGCCACCGACCAGGGCCAGGCTGAATCCAGCCTCCTGGAACCGGCGGGCCAGGTCATCGGCGACAGGGGACACCCGCAGCAGTTCACTGACCGCGCGGCGCTGCACATGGCTCAGTGCAGTGGTGTTGTCTTCGTTGGCGTTCGGCACAACAGAAAAGGGTACGTGCCCGCGTCGACCCGGGCTTCCCTGTTTTCGGTGCCCTCGCCACCCTTCCGATCTTGTGGAGCAGTCCCCAGCACTTCGCCACAGCGCACCTCGTTACCATGCGTGGACACACCTAGCGACACCCACCAACGGCAACAGACGACAAGGGACGGACGAACGCGTGGCCGAGGCGGCAGAATTCCAGGGGATGGGTCCCTCTCCTGCCCGCCGGTGGCTGCGGCGCACAGCCGCCCTCATCGCGGGAACACCACTGCTGGCCGCTCTGGTCTGGGTACCGGCGGCCTCACCCGCGCACGCCGCGGAGGACGCCACCGGCTCCCGAACCGTGGACGTGTCTCTCGAGTCGTTGACTCCCAGCGCCCCTGTGAAAGACGACACCCTCACCATCACGGGCACCGTGACGAACAAGGGCAAGGAACCGATCACGGACGCGCAGGTCGACCTGAGGGTCGGGCCGCGGATGTCCGGGCGCCCGGAGATCGATGAGGCCTCCCGGCGCACCGGCTTCTCGTCGGGCAGCGACGCCGGGAAGCTCGGCGACCCGTACGCCGTCAAGCTCCCCAAACTGGCGGCCGGGATAAGCGAGGACTTCGCGCTGACCGTTCCGGTCGGCGAGCTCGGGCTCGACAAAGACGGTGTGTACCAGCTCGGGGTGTCGCTCTCCGGCCAGACGCCGAGCGAACCGTACGAACAGGTGCTGGGCATCGAGCGGACCTTCCTGCCCTGGCAGCCGGAGGCCGCCAAGAAAAAGACCCAGCTCACGGTTCTCTGGCCGCTCATCTCCACGACGCATCTGTCCGCCGAGACCGGCTCGGACGAACAGCAGACGCCGATCTTCGAGAACGACACCCTGGCCGCCGAGCTCGCCCCCGGCGGCCGGCTCGAGCAGCTCGTCTCGCTCGGCAGCGAGCTGCCCGTGACCTGGGTCATCGATCCGGATCTGCTGGCCACTGTGGACGCGATGACCCGGAACTACCGGATCAAGAACGGGACGGACGGCACGATCGCCGGTCGGAACCAGGCCGTGGCCAAGAAGTGGCTGAGCTCGCTCGAAACGGCGGTACAGGGGGGCAAGGTCGTCGCGCTGCCGTTCGCCGACCCCGATCTGGCCTCCCTTGCGCACCGCGGGAAAGAGGTCTCCGGGTCCCTCAGCCAGCTTCAGCCGGCCACCGCGGTGGCCGAGACGACCGTCGAGACGATCCTCCACGTGAAGCCGTCCATAGATTTCGCCTGGCCGGTGGAGGGCGCGATCGACCCATCGATCGTCGATGTCGCGACCTCGGCGGGGGCCCACAAGATCATCGCTCGTAGCGACAGCCTCCGGGAGACCGGCTCGGTGTCGTACACGCCGTCCGCGGCACGGCCCATCGGCGGCGGTACGACGGCCGTCGTCGCGGACGAACGGCTCTCCACCGCCTTCCAGGAGGACATGGCCAAGGCCGGGAACTCGACCCTGGGGGTTCAGAAGTTCCTCGCGCAGACGCTGGCGTTGACCCTTCAGGCGCCGGACAAGCAGCGCAGCATCGTGGTCGCCCCGCAGCGCACCCCGTCGGCCTCCCAGGCTCAGACGATGGCGAGCGCACTGCACGGCCTTGCCGGTCAGCGCTGGACGCAGCCTCTCGACCTGATCGCGGCCGCGGCAGCGAAGCCCGACCCGGATGCCACCACCGACGTGCCCCGCGCCTCTCGGTACCCGGACCGGCTCCGGGCGCGGGAGCTGCCGGTCCAGACCTTCCAGGACATCAAGGCCACCCAGGAGACCCTCGACAACTTCAAGGTGATCCTGACCGCACCGGACCGGGTGGTGACCCCGTTCGGCAATGCCATCAGCCGGGAGATGTCCACGTCCTGGCGCGGCAAGGCGAATGCCGCGGCCGACTACCGCAGAGGTGTACAGAGCTTCCTGGAGGACCTCAGCACGGAAGTGCGGCTGATCCAGAAGTCGGCCGTGACCCTGTCGGGCCGTAGCGCCACCATCCCTGTGACCGTGCAGAACAAGCTTGTCCAGGGGGTCGACAACCTCGTTCTCCGGCTGAAGTCCTCGAACCCCACGCGCCTCGAACTCGGCGAGGACAATGCCGTCGCCGAGCAGCAGATCAAGATCGAGGGCGGGCACAGCCAGTCGGTGAAGTTCACCGCCGCGGCCAATGCCAACGGTCCGGTCCAGGTGACGGCACAGCTCTACACGACGGACGGCAAGCTGTACGGCGGCCCGATGACCTTCACGGTCAGGGTTTCCGAGATCACCCCGACCGTGATGCTCGTCATCGCGGGCGGCGTACTGTTGCTCGTCCTCGCGGGCGTCAGGATGTACACCCAGCGCAAGCGCGCTGCTGCGCGTGAGGCCGTCGCCGTGCCTGATGAGGGCGACGCCGCCGAGCAGCCGAGTGACCCGGCACCGGACACCGAACCGGAAAGCGGGGACCCGTCGGGCACGGGTGAGAAAGTGGACCGTTGAGCGATGTCGTGGCCGGTCGGCCGGGGACGATGAGGTGGGGTAACCATGAACGCGCCGTACGACGGTGACCGTGGGCAGGGCGCGGGCGACACCGCGCCCTTCCCGGGGGCTCCGTACCCCGCGCCAGGTCCGCAACAGGCGGGGCAGTCGGCGGCGGGCCACGTGCCCACGCCGTCGCCCGAGCCCGCCACGGATCCGTACGTCGACGACGCGTACGCGCACGACCCCTACCGGGAACGGGACCTCGCTGCCCAGGACCCCGTGTCGGAGGCGCTCTATGACCGTGCAGCCCACCCGCCGCCACCGCACGGCACCTACCCGCAGCCGCAGCCGCTGTATCAGCAGCCTCCCGCCCAGCAGCATGCGCCGGACCCGCGTATCTGGGCCCAGACCCCGCCGCCCGAGCCGGACGGTCCGTCGCGGCGTCTGCCCTACGGGGACGACACCGGAACTGTCCAGTTCACCGGCGTAGACGAGCTTGTTACCAGGGCCGGCGAGGACGAGCCCGAGCCTGACGCGTTCGCTCACCTCTACCGCGACCAGCAGGGATCCGGTCAGCCACCGGCGCCGCCTGCACCGGCACCCGCACCGGCACCCGCACCGAAGAAGGCGGGCGGCAGGGCATCGGGGCTGCTCAAGTCCAGCGCGGTGATGGCGGCCGGCACGCTGGTGTCGCGCCTCACGGGCTTCCTCCGCAGCCTGGTGATCACCGGTGCCCTGGGCGCCGCCCTGCTCGGTGACGCCTTCACGATCGCCTACACCCTGCCGACGATGATCTACATCCTCACCGTCGGCGGTGGCCTCAACTCGGTCTTCGTACCGCAGCTCGTACGCGCCATGAAGAACGACGAGGACGGCGGCGAGGCCTACGCCAACCGGCTGCTGACCCTCGTGATGGTCGCGCTCGGCGCCATCGTGGTCATCGCCGTGTTCGCCGCGCCGCTGCTGATCCAGCTGATGTCGTCCACCATCGCCAATGACCCGCCGGCGAACAGTGTCGCGGTCACCTTCGCCCGCTACTGCCTGCCCACGATCTTCTTCATGGGTGTACACGTGGTCATGGGCCAGATCCTCAACGCCCGTGGGAAGTTCGGCGCGATGATGTGGACCCCGGTCCTGAACAACATCGTCATGATTGTCACCTTCGGCCTGTTCATCTGGGTGTACGGCACGTCCGCCGAGTCCCAGATGAGCGTGCAGACGATCCCGCCGGAGGGCGTCCGGCTGCTCGGCATCGGCACCCTGCTCGGGCTGACCGTCCAGGCGCTCGCGATGATCCCCTACCTCCGCGAGGCGGGTTTCCGCTTCCGTCCCCGCTTCGACTGGAAGGGCCACGGGCTCGGCAAGACGGTCAAGCTCGCCAAGTGGACGGTTCTGTTCGTCCTCGCCAACCAGGCGGGCGTCCTCGTCGTCACCCAGCTCGCCACCGCCGCCGGTGAGGCCTCGGGCAAGGACGGGGCCGGTTTCCTGGCCTACTCCAACGCACAGCTGATCTGGGGCATGCCGCAGGCCATCATCACCGTCTCGGTCATGGCCGCCCTGCTGCCCCGGATCTCCCGCGCCGCACACGATGACGACCCGGGTGCCGTCCGCGACGACATTTCCCAGGGGCTGCGCAACTCGGCCGTCGCGATCGTCCCTGTCGCCTTCACCTTCCTGGCGCTGGGCGTCCCGATGTGCACCCTGCTCTATGCCTCCAGCGGCGTTCAGGCCGCGCAGTCCATGGGCTTCATCCTCATGGCGTTCGGCCTCGGCCTGATCCCGTACTCGGTGCAGTACGTCGTGCTGCGTGGCTTCTACGCCTACGAGGACACCCGCACGCCGTTCTACAACACGGTCATCGTGGCCGCCGTGAACGCGGTCGCCTCGGCCACCTGCTACGTCGTGCTCCCTGCCCAGTGGGCCGTGGTCGGCATGGCCGCCTCGTACGGTCTCGCGTACGCCGTCGGTGTCGGCATCGCCTGGCGCCGGCTGCGCAATCGTCTGGGCGGCGACCTCGACGGAGCTCATGTGGTCCGCACCTACGCCCGGCTGTGCCTGGCGTCCGTCCCCGCAGCTCTCGCGGGCGGCGCAGTGAGCTTCCTCCTGCTGAAGACCATGGGCCAGGGAGCCTTCCCCTCGCTCGTGGCGCTGGTCGCGGGCGGTACGGTCCTGCTCGGTGTCTTCTTCGTCGCCGCGAAAAAGATGAGGATCGAGGAGCTGAACGCCATGGTCGGCATGGTCCGCGGTCGTCTCGGGCGCTAGAACCCGGTCGTTCGCGCACAACCATCGTCCGCCACTGTGTGTCGTGCATAGCGCCGGACTGTGGGCACAATTGGCTTGGCTGTTGGATATGGCGCAACGGATGGGGAGGCAGGGAACGACGGTGGCGGAACGTAGCACGGCTGCCGTCGACGTGGCCGACAACAGCGGTGACGACCCGCTGGCCGCCAAGGCGGACAAGGCCACGACCGACGGGGTGGCGGAAGCCGACAACACGGCGGAGAAGAGCGCCGACGACACGGGCAGCGAGCGCAGGGACAGCGAGCAGCCCACCATCACAACGCCCGAGCTGCACAGCGGCCACAAGCTCGCGAGACGCTACAGGCTCGAGGAGTGCGTCACCCGTCTGGACGGATTCAGCAGCTGGCGAGCGGTCGACGAGAAACTTCGCCGTGCCGTGGGTATCCACATCCTGCCCGCCGACCATCCGCGGGCGCGCTCCGTTCTCGCCGCGGCTCGCTCGGCGGCGCTCCTCGGCGATCCGCGCTTCGTCCAGGTACTGGACGCCGTGGAGGAAAACGATCTCGTCTACGTCGTCCACGAGTGGCTGCCCGACGCCACGGAGCTCACTGCGCTGCTGGCCGCCGGGCCCATGGAGGCCCACGACGCGTACCAGCTGGTCAGCCAGCTCTCTCAGGCCATGGCGGCGGCGCACCGTGAAGGCCTGGCCCATCTGCGGCTCACCCCCAACACGGTCCTGCGCAGCTCGACCGGCCAGTACCGGGTCCGTGGCCTCGCCGTGAACGCCGCGCTGCGTGGCATCAGCGCCGACCGTCCGCAGCGCACCGACACGGAGGCGATCGGCGCCCTCCTCTATGCCGCGCTCACCCAGCGCTGGCCGTACGAGAGCGACGCCTACGGCCTCTCCGGACTGCCCAAGGGCGTGGGCCTCATCGCCCCCGACCAGGTGCGCGCGGGAGTCCACCGCGGACTCTCGGAGCTCGCGATGCGTGCTCTCGTCAACGACGGTGCCACTGCATCACGGCAGGAGCTGCCCTGCACCACTCCGGACGAGCTGGCGAAGGCGGTCGCGGCCATGCCTCGCATCCGGCCTCCGGAGCCCGCGTTCACCCCACCGCCGGAGTACCAGCGCACCACGTACCAGCAGGGCACGTACGGGCGTCCCACGGCCCATGCCGGGGCTGCCGCGACCCAACCCGTGCCGGCTCCGCCCGCGCCGCTGGAGAGCCGCACAGGCAAGGCTCTCAAGTGGGCCGTGGCCTCGCTTCTCATCGCCGCGCTGGGCCTGGGTAGCTGGCAGATCGCCGACAGGCTCCTCGACCACGACACGCCCCCCAAGGACCCGGGAAACACCAAGACCACCGACGACGAGCAGAACGACAAGTCGACGGCGCCGGTGCCGCTGGCCATCCAGAGCGCCGAGGAGTACGCCCCGGACGGCAGTCCTCAGAATGCGGCGGACGTCGGCAACACCTACGACGACGACACTTCGTCGTACTGGCGCACCAAGCGCTTCTTCGAGGGGCCCGAACTCGCCCCATACAAGCAGGGCGTCGGGATCGTCTATGACCTCGGTACGGAGCGAGATGTCAGCGCAGCGTCGATAGCGCTCCGGTACACGGGTGGCCACACGGCTATCACGCTCTATGCCGCGGATTCGCTTTCGCCGTCCGGCGCGGTCGACTCCATGAAGAAGATTTCGACTGGTCAGACCAGCAACACGTCACTGAAGCTCACAGCCGAGAAGCCGGTGAAGAGCCGATACGTTCTGCTGTGGATGACCGCCGTCCCGAACGCGCCGCAGGATGACTTCAGCGCCTCGGGCTACAAGCAGGGCATCACGGACGTGAAGTTCACCGGCTGACATCAGCGAGACGTGGGGAGGGGGCTCACCGTTGGACAACGCCACACTCGGCGGCGCAAGCGACCAGGAACTCCTGGAGCAACATGTCGCCGGCGATCCGGACGCCTTCGGTGAGCTTGTGCGGCGGCACCGCGATCGCCTCTGGGCCGTCGCCCTGCGGACGCTGGGGGACCGCGAGGAAGCGGCCGACGCCGTCCAGGACGCCCTTGTCTCGGCCTTCCGGGCCGCACACACCTTCCGGGGCCAGTCCGCAGTGACGACATGGCTCCACCGCATCACCGTCAACGCCTGTCTCGACCGGGCCCGGAAGGCCGCGTCCCGCAAGACGTCCCCCGTCGACGACACAGAGCGGCTGGAGCAGCTTCTCGAGCCTCACGAGTCCGCCGAGGCGCCTGCGGAGCGCAAGGACCTCCACCGCGAGCTGCTGGCCGCCCTGGCCAGGCTGCCTGCCGATCAGCGGGCGGCGCTGGTGCTGGTCGACATGCAGGGCTATCCGGTGGCGGAGGCCGCGCGGGTGCTGGACGTGCCTACGGGAACCGTGAAGAGCCGCTGTTCACGGGGGCGGGCGCGATTGCTCCCGATGCTCACTCATCTGCGTGGCGAGGCAGGGGATAACAGCGGTCACGGCGGGGGAAGGAACCGGACGCGAGGGACATCCGTCCCACCCGCGTCGGGAGCAAGGGATGCAGGACCGAGTGATCCTGCTGCTGTGAAGGGCGGAGGTGGGCGCGCGTGACCTCCACGACCGGCACGGCTCAGCACCCGGATGTTTCCGAGATCTCCGATCTCACCGAAGGCCTGCTGTCACCATCCCGCCAGGCTGCCGTCAGGGAGCATCTGGACGGCTGTGCCCTGTGTGCCGATGTACGAGCTTCCCTGGAGGAGATCCGCGGCCTCCTGGGGACGCTCCCCGGTCCGCCGCGCATGCCCGCCGACATCGCTGGACGCATCGACGCCGCCTTGGCGGCCGAGGCACTGCTGAGCGCCACCGCGCCGGACGACGAGTTGACCGATGTTTCACGTGAAACATCGATCCCTGAGCCGCAGAGCGAAAGCGCCCCTGCGGACCGCCCCGCAGGACATCCCCGCGCGGCCACGGGTCCCGGCCGGAACCATGTTGCCCGGCGTCGGCGCCGCACCGCCGTTCTGAGCGCGGCCTTCGGGGTCGCTGCCGCCGGGGTGAGCATTCTGCTCCTCCAGTCCATCGGCACGGGCGGAAACCAGGCAGAGACCAAGAGCGGTGTCAGCGCCGCAGACACCGCCTCCGATTTCTCGGAGGACCGGCTCGCCGCACGCGTACACACCTTGCTGGCCTCTTACGGCGCTGCGAAGGACAGCTCACAGGACCGCACCAAGCCCGCACCCCGCATGGAGACGGAGTCCTCCGCCGACAGCGACGCGAGCCCTCGTTCCCCGATGCGCACGCCGACCGCCGCCGTCCCCGCCTGTATCCAGAAGGGCACTGGTCGTACCGATCCGGCCCTTGCGGTCGACCAGGGCACCTACGCAGGTAACGAGGCCTATCTCGTCGTGCTGCCGCACCCCAGCGACAGTTCTCAGGTTCAGGCCTATGTCGTCGAGGCGGCATGTGTCGACGCCGCGCCGTCCGGCAAGGGCGAACTCCTGCTGACCCACGCCTACCCTCGACCCTGACACTGCCGCCATGCCGCATGGCCTCCGCGGGAATGCATGCCCCGTAGGATCCGTTGGGCGGGGTGGGAGTCGTTAAGCCCGCCCCAGTAGGCAGTAGGCCAGTCTGCAGAGACGAGGAAGAAACCCGTGAGCGACGTCCGTAATGTGATCATCATCGGCTCCGGGCCGGCCGGCTACACCGCTGCGCTGTACACCGCGCGCGCGTCGCTGAAGCCGCTGGTGTTCGAAGGCGCCGTCACCGCCGGTGGTGCGCTCATGAACACCACCGATGTGGAGAACTTCCCTGGCTTCCGCGACGGCATCATGGGGCCGGACCTGATGGACAACATGCGGGCGCAGGCCGAGCGCTTCGGTGCCGAGCTCGTCCCGGACGACGTCATCGCCGTCGACCTGACGGGCGAGATCAAGACGGTCACGGACACGGCAGGCACCGTTCACCGCGCCAAGGCCGTGATCGTCACGACCGGCTCCCAGCACCGCAAGCTGGGACTGCCGAACGAGGACGCGCTCTCCGGTCGCGGCGTCTCCTGGTGTGCCACCTGCGACGGGTTCTTCTTCAAGGCCCAGGAGATCGCCGTTGTCGGCGGCGGCGACACCGCCATGGAGGAGGCCACCTTCCTCTCGCGCTTCGCCAAGTCGGTCACGATCGTCCACCGCCGCAACAGCCTTCGGGCCTCCAAGGCCATGCAGGAGCGTGCCTTCGCCGACCCGAAGATCAAGTTCGCCTGGGACAGCGAGGTCGCCGAGATCCACGGAGACCAGAAGCTCTCCAGTCTGACGCTGCGCAACACCAAGACGGGAGCGACCTCCGAGCTGCCCGCCACCGGCCTGTTCATCGCGGTCGGCCACGACCCGCGCACCGAGCTCTTCAAGGGTCAGCTGGAGCTGGACGACGAGGGCTACCTGAAGGTCGACGCCCCCTCGACGCGTACCAACCTTTCCGGTGTCTTCGGCGCTGGTGACGTGGTTGACCACACCTACCGACAGGCCATCACCGCTGCAGGCACCGGCTGCTCCGCCGCCCTGGACGCCGAGCGCTTCCTCGCCGCCCTCGCGGACGCGGAGAAGGCCACGGCAGCGGCAACGGTCTGACCGATCTGACTTCTACGACCCCACACCCCACACCCCGCAAGTTAAGGAGGCCGCCGTGGCCCTGAAGAACGTAACTGACGCCACCTTCGAAGAGGACGTACTCAAGAGCGACAAGCCCGTGCTTGTCGACTTCTGGGCCGCCTGGTGCGGCCCGTGCCGCCAGATCGCCCCGTCCCTGGAAGCGATCGCGGCCGAGCACGGCGACAAGATCGAGGTCGTCAAGCTCAACATCGACGAGAACCCGGCCACGGCTGCCAAGTACGGCGTGATGTCCATCCCGACGCTGAACGTCTACCAGGACGGCGAGGTCGCCCAGACCATCGTCGGCGCCAAGCCGAAGGCGATGCTCGTCCGTGAGCTCGATGCCTTCATCGGCGATGAGGTCGCCAAGGCCTGAAGCGCCGCGCTTTGTTTCACGTGAAACACGAATGGGCCAACCCTGTGGGGTTGGCCCATTCGTCGTCCGGGGCGCGGACGGCGCCGACGGCTCACAGCGGCCGAAGCGCCGGTTCCTTCTGTACGGCTCCCAGAAGCCGGTCGAGTGCCAGCTCCACGTCCTCCTTCCAAGAGAGCGTGGTGCGCAGCTCCAGCCGGAGCCTCGGATGGATGGGGTGCGGCCGGACGGTCTTGAAGCCGACCGCAAGGAGATGATCGGCAGGCAGCACACAGGCCGGCTCGGTCCAGCGGGCGTCGCCGAACGCCTCGATCGCCTTGAAACCCCGACGCAGCAGATCCTTGGCGACGGTCTGCACCATCACACGCCCGAGCCCCTGCCCCTGATAGCCGGGCATGATCCAAGCGGTCATCAGCTGCACGGCGTCCGGCGAGACCGGGCTCGTCGGAAACGCCGTGGAGCGCGGCACATAGGCGGGCGGTGCATAGAGCACGAACCCGACCGGAACCTCGTCGACATAGACGATGCGGCCACAGGATCCCCACTCGAGCAGGACGGCGGAGATCCATGCCTCCTTCTCCAACTCGGGTCTGCCTGCTTTTACTGCGGCTTCTCCGCTGACTGGATCAAGCTCCCAGAAGACACACGCTCGGCAGCGCCTGGGGAGGTCTGGAAGGTTGTCCAGTGTGAGCGGTACGAGCCGACGGCCCATGAAGGCTGCTCCTCACTTGCTTGGACTGCCGCGCCAAGGGCAGCGGACAGCGTGCTCCGTTCCCGGAGCAGGCTGCCGATGAACCCGCCGACCGCGCCAATGCTCAGGCCGGCTGTCAGTAGCTGGCTGCGGCTCACCGATCGCATGGCTCGCCTTCCTCTGAGATGGGTAAAGGTGGATGCGCCATACCAGAACGCATCGTATCCACCCAGCGAGGACACGCATACTGTGAGACGGCAAAGGGCGGATCGTGTTCCGCCGAGTGCCGGACACGACCCGCCCTGATGACTGTGCAGAGGTCTCAGACCTCCTCGGCCTCCGCGACTTCCTCGGAGAGTCCCTTCTCCATGCCCCGCCCCTCTCCGGGAGCGAGCGTGCCGAGGATCCGGTCCAGATCCTCTATCGAAGCGAACTCAACGACAATCTTCCCCTTCTTCTGACCGAGGTCGACCTTCACCCGGGTCTCGAAGCGGTCCGACAGGCGCGACGCCAGATCGGAGAGCGCCGGCGACAGACGGGTGCCGGCCCGTGGTCCCTTCGACTTCAGGGCGTTCGAAGGCCGCGAACCCATCAGGGTCACAATCTCCTCGACGGCACGCACCGACAGACCCTCGGCCACGATGCGGTGTGCCAGCCGGTCCTGCTCCTCGGAATCGTCCACCGAGAGCAGAGCCCGAGCGTGACCGGCAGAGAGCACTCCCGCGGCAACGCGGCGCTGGACCGGAGGTGAAAGGCGGAGTAGTCGCAGCGTGTTGGACACCTGCGGACGAGAGCGCCCGATCCGGTCGGCCAGCTGGTCATGCGTGCAGTTGAAGTCCTTGAGCAACTGGTCGTAGGCGGCGGCCTCCTCCAGCGGGTTCAGCTGCGCCCGGTGGAGGTTCTCCAGGAGGGCATCCAGGAGAAGCTTGTCGTCCTCCGTGGCCCGCACGATCGCCGGAATGCTCTCCAGACCCGCCTCACGGCAGGCCCGCCAGCGGCGCTCACCCATGATGAGCTCGTACCGGTCCGGGCCCAACTGGCGCACGACGACAGGCTGAAGAAGACCGACCTCCTTGATGGAGGTGACCAGCTCGGCGAGCGCATCCTCGTCGAAGACCTCACGCGGCTGCCGGGGGTTGGGTGTGATGGCGTCCAGGGGCACCTCGGCGAAGTACGCCCCAGCCGGGGACACGACGTCGAGCACCGCCTCCGGCTCGGGCTCGGCGGCCCGCGGCTCCGGCGTCACAGGCCCCGGCGGCAGCGTGGCCACCTTGGCCGCGGCCACACCGCGCTCCGCCGTGAGAACCGGGCCGGCTCCCGACGCCGGGCCCGCCCCGTCGGAAGCCACCGACTTCTCCTGTGGAGCGGCCGGGATCAGTGCACCGAGCCCACGCCCCAATCCTCTACGTCGCTCGCTCACTGGATCCCCTCCGCCATGCTCTGCTGATTGTTCTGGCTGACAACATGCGCAGCCGGAGCATCGTAATGGACCCCGACCCCACGCAGCGCGATCTCACGCGCGGCCTCAAGATACGACAGCGAGCCGCTGGAGCCCGGGTCATAGGTAAGCACCGTCTGCCCATAGCTGGGCGCCTCCGAGATGCGCACGGAACGAGGAATGCTCGTCCGCAGCACCTCATCACCGAAGTGGCTGCGCACCTCGTCCGCCACCTGCGAGGCGAGCCTGGTCCGGCCGTCATACATCGTGAGCAGAATCGTCGACACATGCAGAGCGGGGTTGAGGTGACCCCGCACCAGGTCGACGTTGCGGAGGAGCTGCCCCAAGCCCTCGAGTGCGTAGTACTCGCACTGGATGGGGATCAGCACCTCGGCACCCGCCACGAGGGCGTTGACGGTCAGCAGGCCGAGCGACGGCGGGCAGTCGATGAGGATGTAGTCCAACGGCTGCTCATACGACTGGATCGCCCGCTGCAGTCGACTCTCCCGTGCCACCAGGGACACCAGCTCGATCTCCGCACCGGCGAGATCGATGGTGGCTGGGGCACAGAAGAGGCCTTCGACGTCCGGGACCGGCTGAACCACTTCGGAGAGCGGCTTGCTCTCTACCAGGACGTCATAGATCGAGGGGACTTCGGCATGGTGGTCGATCCCCAGCGCCGTGGAGGCGTTGCCCTGCGGATCGAGATCGATCACCAGAACACGGGCGCCATGCAGTGCCAGCGAAGCGGCAAGGTTGACCGTCGTGGTCGTCTTGCCCACTCCGCCCTTTTGGTTGGCGACCACCATGACGCGTGTCTGCTCAGGTCGGGGAAGACCTTCGCCGGCACGGCCCAGAGCCTCCACCGCCAGTTGGGCAGCACGACCAATGGGGGTGTCGTCCATCGGGGGCGGTGTTTCACGTGAAACATCCTCCCCCGTTGACTCGGTACGGGGACCTGGGACCGGATCGGTCATCGGTCCCGCGATATTGGCGTCGGACCGCAAGGATTCACTCTCCTCGACTTCAGACTCGCGATGAACAGAGCCTGCCATGCCTTGGGGGTCGTGAACCAGCGAGGCCGGTGGTTCTGTGGAGGAATCCACCTCTGTGGACAATTCCATAGCCCTCGCGAGGGGCCTACGGTCACGGGGAGTGGCAGCCGCGCGACCGCGGCTGATGATTCCTTGCAGCAGTGAGCGACGTTTCACGTGAAACACGATGCACGGGCCGCACGGTCACATCGTTACGACACTCCGAAATGCGTACGTATGGGGACGCAGGTCAACAACCGGCTGGCAAGATCAAGAGAGGCGGAAGGCTGCGCGCCGTAAGACCTCAACGCCGTCGGCGGCTGCGTCCCGTCCTGGCAGCCTTGGCCCGCTTGGCCGCAAAGCGCACGCCACCGGGACTTTCCCCGACCTCGACCCGCACCACGGTGGAAAGCGGATCCACGATGCCCTCCCCGACATGGAGCACGGAAGTGTCCACGACCCCCAGTTTACTGAGGGCTGCTCGGGCACCGTTGAGCTCTTCCTCCGCGGTGTCGCCCTTGAGTGCCAGCATCTCACCGTAGGGGCGCAGCAACGGCACACCCCAGCCCGCCAGCCGGTCCAGCGGAGCCACCGCACGTGCTGTCACCACATGCACCGGCGGCAGCGTTCCAAGGACCTCCTCGGCACGACCCCGCACGACCGTGACATGGTCCAGTCCGAGCAGCTCGACGACTTCCTGAAGAAAATTCGTGCGACGCAGGAGCGGTTCAAGAAGCGTGATCTTGAGATCGGGACGGACGAGGGCCAGCGGGATACCCGGAAGGCCGGCACCGGAGCCGACATCGCAGACGGTGACACCTTCCGGAACCACCTCGGAGAGCACGGCGCAGTTCAGCAGATGCCGCTCCCACAGCCGCGGCACTTCACGCGGACCGATCAGGCCGCGCTTGACTCCCGCGTCCGCGAGCAGCTCCGCGTACCGAACGGCCTCAGGGAAGAACTCACCGAACACCGTCCGCGCCGCCTCGGGCGCCTGGGGAAGCTCTGCTGCCTCCGTCACCGGAACCGTCCTTCCATACCGCGCTACCGCGCTGTGGTGGCTGACTACAGGCTGACAAAGTTCGGCCCCGCCTGCGAACAGACGGGGCCGAGGGAACAATCAGGTCAGGCCGGGAGCACGACGACGAAGCGCTGCGGCTCCTCGCCCTCGGACTCACTGCGCAGACCGGCGGCCGCGACCGCGTCGTGCACAACCTTGCGCTCAAACGGAGTCATCGGCTTCATCCTCACCGGCTCACCGGTGTTCTTGACCTCGTCCGCGGCCTTGGCTCCGAGCTCGGCGAGCTCGGCACGCTTCCTGGCCCGGAAACCCGCGATGTCCAGCATCAGGCGGCTGCGGTCCCCGGTCTCCCGGTGCACCGCGAGGCGCGTCAGCTCCTGAAGTGCCTCGAGCACCTCGCCGTCGCGGCCCACGAGCTTCTGCAGCTCCCTGCTGCCCGAGTCACTGATGATCGAGACCGCGGCCCGGTCAGCCTCGACGTCCATGTCGATGTCGCCGTCGAGATCGGCGATGTCGAGCAGGCCCTCGAGGTAGTCAGCGGCGATCTCCCCCTCCTGTTCCAGGCGGGTCAGGGTGTCGCCACCCTCGGCGGCGGAGGTGGTGCCTTCCGTCACGGATGGACTCCTTCTTACTTCTTGGACGACGGGTGCTTGGGCCGCTGCTGGCCCTTGCGCTGTCCGGACTTGGCTTGGCGGGCCGGGGCAGGGGCGGTCTTGCCCGCGGGCTTCGGCTTGGCGTCCTGCGGCTCGTCCCGCTTCTCCAGCGAGGGCTTCGACGTGCTCGCTGTATCCGACACGCTCGACGTGGAGTCCTCCTGCTGAGCCCCCCCGACCTGTGCAGCAGCGGCCTGGCGCTGGGCCTTGCTCTGGCGCTTGGGCTGCTGGCGCCTCGCCGAGGCACCTCCCTCGGCCTCGGCGGTGACGGTGTCGCTCTTGACGACCGTGCCGTCCGACTGGGCGGCGAAGCCCGCCTTGGACAGGGCGGCGATGAACTTGCGCTCGTTGTCATTGCGGTCGGCGCCCTTGGCGACGATGGCCTGGACGACGTTGCGCTTGCGGCGGCCACGCACCTCGCCGTGGGCCGTGATGCCGTTCAGCAGACGCTGCAGGTAGTTGTCCTGCGCCTTGGAACCCGGGGTCGGGTTCTGGTTGATCACGTACATCTGCTGGCCCATGGTCCACACGTTGGTGGTCAGCCAGTAGACGAGAACACCGACGGGGAAGTTGATGCCCGTGACGGCGAAGATCAGCGGGAAGATGTACATCAGCATCTTCTGCTGCTGCATGTACGGAGTCTTGACCGTGAGGTCGACGTTCTTCTGCATCAGCTGGCGCTGTGTGTAGAACTGCGACGCCGACATCAGGACGATCATGACCGCGGTGACGATGCGGACCTCGGTCAGGGAGGCGTTGAGCGCCTCGACCTTCTCCGGGCTGTCCATGAACTTCGCGGCGATCGGAGCGCCGAAGATGTGGGCCTCACGGGCGCTGTCCACCAGGCTCTGGTTGAGGACGCCGATCGTGTCACCGGAGGCAATCTTGCTCAGCACGTGGTACAGAGCGAAGAAGAACGGCGACTGCGCCAGGATCGGAAGGCACGAGGACAGTGGGTTGGTACCCGTGTCCTTGTACAGCTTCATCATCTCTTCGGACTGGCGCTGCCGGTCGTTCTTGTAGCGCTCCTGGATCGCCTTCATCTTCGGCTGGAGCGCCTGCATGTTCCGCATCGACTTGATCTGCTTCACAAAGAGCGGGATCAGACAGATACGGATCAGCACCACCAGCGACACGATGGACAGTCCCCAGGCCCAGCCCGTGTCGGGGCCGAAGATCGCCCCGTACAGCGAGTGGAACTGGACGATGATCCAGGAAACAGGTGTGGTGATAAAGCTGAAGAGACTGGCAATCGTGTCCACTAATCAGGCTCCTTGAGCATTGGGCGAGGTCTCTGCGGCCGGGCTGGTCTCAGGGGGGTGCCCGCCCTTGCCGCCGCGCAGGTAGTCACGCAGCAGCTCGTGCCAACGAGGTCGTCTACGCGGCGGAACATGGTCCACACCACCCGGCGACCACGGATTGCACCGCAGGATGCGCCAGGCGGTCAGGGCCGTGCCCTTCACCGCACCGTGCCGGTCGATGGCCGTATACCCGTAGTGAGAACACGACGGGTAGTACCGGCAGACAGGCCCGAGCAGCGGGCTGATCGTCCACTGGTACAGCTTGATAAGAGCCAGCAGCGGGTATTTCATCGCGCGCCCCCTCCCAGCAGCCGCTGAAGAGCGGCGTCCAGGTCTCGGGCCA
Organism: Streptomyces sp. NPDC002133; assembly: GCF_040296405.1. Lineage (NCBI taxonomy): Bacteria > Bacillati > Actinomycetota > Actinomycetes > Kitasatosporales > Streptomycetaceae > Streptomyces > Streptomyces sp. NPDC002133. The sequence goes on from NZ_JBEOXF010000023.1 coordinate 30,622, forward strand.
GCTGTGCATGGTCGGCGTCACCTGCTCCGGGCAGCGCCCGTACGACCACCAGGCTACCGGGGGGCAGCTCGGACAGTCGTTCGCGTATCAGGTGACGCAGTCTCCGCTTCACCTGGTTACGAGTGACCGCGCCACCTACTGCCTTGCTCACGACGAAACCCGCACGCGTCGGGGGAGCGCTCTCCCCAGGCGCGTGCGGGTCCGTTGCACCGCTGCGTAGATGGACGACGAGAAACGGGCGTCCTGCCCGGCGTCCTCGACGTACCGCGGTCGCGAAATCCTCGCGCCGCCTCAGCCGATTCTCGGTAGGCAGCACGTCATGACCTGTTAACGATCAGGCGGACAGGCTCGCGCGACCCTTGCTGCGGCGGTTCGCCAGGATGGCTCGGCCGGCACGGGTACGCATGCGCAGGCGGAAGCCGTGGGTCTTCGCACGACGACGGTTGTTCGGCTGGAAGGTGCGCTTGCTCACTCGGGGGCTCCAGAAATGATTCGTGTGGTGGCGGGGCATCGCCTGGCTGTCACCGTGCGCCCACGAGTAGCTCGCAATACGCCCGAGTGCACCGCTTCACAATCACTGATCGTGATCTTTGCCCATCGGAGGCAGGCGGCAGCAGCCATCGACAACTCGACCTGGTTACGGTACGCGCGGCTACGCCATTCGGTCAAACCAGCGTCCCGGCGCGGCTCGCTGTGCACAGGCTGTGGACAACAACTTGAACCACGCGGGTCGGCCTGACTACCGTGACTAAACTCGAATTCCTTTCCTACCCGCCTGCCGGGCCTGACCGACCCGTCCCGAGAACCACACATTCGTGGGACCTGTGAGAGAGCGTGCCTTGTGGCTGACGTACCTGCCGATCTTGCCGCAGTGTGGCCACGAGTGCTGGAGCATCTCCTCGGAGAGGGCCAGCAGGGGATCGAACCGAAGGACAAACAGTGGGTCGAGCGCTGCCAGCCACTCGCACTCGTGGCCGACACCGCGCTCCTCGCCGTCCCCAATGAGTGGGGCAAGCGCGTCCTCGAGGGCCGGCTGGCCCCCCTGATCAGCGACACCCTCAGCCGCGAGTGCGGCCGTCCGATCCGCATCGCGATCACCGTCGACGACTCCGCTGCCGAGCCGACCCCGCCGCCGGCCCCGCCCGTGCAGCAGCACCGCTACCAGGGCCCGCAGCACGACGAACCGCGCCAGGGGGACACGTACGACAGCTACGGCCACCGGCCCACGAGCGACGACGGACTGCCGACGGTCCGCCCCGCGTACCCCGCCTACCAGCAGCAGCGCCCCGAGCCCGGGGCCTGGCCGCGCACCCAGGAAGACCTGTCCTGGCAGCAGCCTCGGCACGGCGGGTTCCAGGAGCGCGACCCCTACGCCACGGGACGTCCCCCGCAGCACGACTACCGGTCGCCGATGCCCGAACGCGGGCAGTACGACCAACCGCGCCCCGACCGGCACGAGCTGCCGGAGCGTCAGGGACCGCGGCACGGCGGCCCGCCGGTCGGTGGTGGGCCCGGCGGTGGTGGGCCCGGCCCGCTGGGCGCGCAGCCCGCACCGGCGCCCGGTCCCGGTGAGCCGCATGCCCGGCTGAACCCCAAGTACCTCTTCGACACCTTCGTCATCGGCGCGTCCAACCGGTTCGCGCACGCGGCCGCCGTCGCGGTGGCGGAGGCTCCCGCAAAGGCGTACAACCCCCTCTTCATCTATGGGGAGTCGGGCCTCGGCAAGACCCATCTTCTCCATGCCATCGGGCACTACGCACGCAGCCTCTATCCGGGCACCCGGGTGCGGTACGTGAGCTCCGAGGAGTTCACCAACGAGTTCATCAACTCGATCCGCGACGGCAAGGGCGACGCGTTCCGCAAGCGCTACCGCGATGTGGACATCCTGCTCGTCGACGACATCCAGTTCCTCGCGAGCAAGGAGTCGACGCAGGAGGAGTTCTTCCACACCTTCAACACGCTCCACAACGCGAACAAGCAGATCGTGCTGTCCTCGGACCGGCCGCCCAAGCAGCTCATGACGCTGGAGGACCGGCTGCGCAACCGCTTCGAGTGGGGTCTGACCACCGACGTGCAGCCGCCGGAGCTGGAGACACGGATCGCGATCCTCCGTAAGAAGGCGGTGCAGGAGCAGCTCAACGCCCCGCCGGAGGTGCTGGAGTTCATCGCCTCCCGGATCTCGCGCAACATCCGCGAGTTGGAGGGCGCACTGATCCGGGTCACGGCCTTCGCGAGCCTCAACCGCCAGCCGGTCGACCTCGGACTCACCGAGATCGTCCTCAAGGACCTGATCCCCGGTGGCGAGGACGCCGCCCCGGAGATCACCGCGAGCGCGATCATGGCGGCGACCGCCGACTACTTCGGGCTGACCGTGGAGGACCTCTGCGGGTCCTCACGCAGCCGGGTGCTGGTCACCGCACGCCAGATCGCGATGTACCTCTGCCGCGAGCTCACAGACCTGTCGCTGCCGAAGATCGGTGCGCAGTTCGGCGGCCGCGACCACACGACGGTGATGCACGCCGACCGGAAGATCCGCGCGCTGATGGCCGAGCGACGCTCGATCTACAACCAGGTCACCGAGCTCACCAACCGCATCAAGAACGGCTGACGCGGGCTTCCGGGCCGCCGCCGCAGGCGCCCGGCACCGTCGGGACGCGTACTTCCACAGGACGGCACAGCGAGCTGTGCGGACGACGCCGAAGGGCGCCTCGGGACGGATCCCGGGGCGCCCTTCGGCGTTCCGTGCCATCGCCGCGCCACCGCGCCGCCATGGACTCGCCATCGTCCTGTTCGAATACGTACCGCTTTCAGTCCGTTCTCCACAGAAGTGCGGACGATCTTCCGTCCACAGCCTGGGGACTCCCGAGTTGTCCAGATTGCGTCCACAGGGGCGGTCGCCTGGAGTTGATCACGCCAGGTCAGCCGGTTGTGGATTTGTGGCCAACCGGGCTCCACAGACTGTGGACGGACAACCCGTCCACAGGGCGCGATCCAAGTTGTCCCCACCCGGCCCACAGGCGAGGCCATGTTGCCCACAGCTTCTCCACACCGCTGTCCACTGTTCGGCAACGAAACGCCGAAGGTCACCGGACAGAGTGAAAGGCGTCACACCAAGGGGCTGGATTGGGCTGTGGGGAACCTGGGTAAAGCTGGGGACGGCACTGGGGAGAAGTCCCTGTGGCCTGTGCATCGGGTGTGCAGAACTTTCGGGCGTCCACAGAGAACCCAGGTTGTCCACTGCTCGCACCCACAGGGCCGGTGGACAAAAAATCGGGTCTGACCTGCGTGGATGGCGTTATCCACGGTTTCCACAGGCCCTACTACTACTCCCACTCTGAGTTACCGGGGAATTCGCTTCGAAGGGGGCCCTGTGCACAACTCGGTGCCGGAGCTCCGGCTGCCTCTTGTCTCGACTTGACCCCGAGCAGCACCGAGTGTCGGTGCGGTGCGTCAGACTGGTCTCCGGCAATCGGCCCCTGGCTCCGGCTGGGGACCCCATGCCGACGACGAAGGCCGGCAGGGCGAGCGAGCAACAGCAGGAGGCGGTTCCGGTGAAGATCCGGGTGGAGCGCGATGTACTCGCGGAGGCGGTGGCGTGGGTGGCCAGGAGCCTCCCGGCGCGTCCGCCGGCGCCCGTTCTCGCGGGCCTTCTTCTGAAGGCGGAGGACGGCGTTCTCAGCTTCTCCAGTTTCGACTACGAGGTCTCGGCGAGGGTCTCGGTCGAGGCGGAGGTCGAGGAGGACGGGACGGTTCTCGTCTCCGGCCGCCTCCTTGCCGACATCTGCCGCGCCCTCCCCAACCGGCCGGTCGAGATTTCCACAGACGGTGTACGGGCGACGGTCGTCTGCGGCTCCTCGCGCTTCACACTCCACACCCTTCCTGTGGAGGAGTACCCGGCGCTGCCGCAGATGCCGACCGCGACCGGCACCGTCCCCGGCGAGGTGTTCGCGTCCGCCGCCGCCCAGGTCGCCATCGCCGCCGGCCGTGACGACACGCTGCCCGTCCTCACCGGTGTCCGGATCGAGATCGAGGGCGACACGGTCACCCTGGCGTCCACCGACCGCTACCGCTTCGCGGTCCGCGAGTTCCTGTGGAAGCCGGAGTCCGCGGACGCCTCCGCGGTCGCCCTGGTGCCCGCCAAGACGCTCCTGGACACCGCCAAAGCGCTGACCAGCGGTGACACTGTCACCCTGGCGCTCTCCGGCTCCGGCGCCGGCGAGGGTCTGATCGGTTTCGAGGGCGCCGGCCGCCGCACCACCACGCGGCTGCTGGAGGGCGACCTGCCGAAATACCGGACTCTCTTCCCCACCGAGTTCAACTCGGTCGCGGTGATCGAGACCGCCCCGTTCGTCGAGGCCGTCAAGCGTGTCGCCCTCGTCGCCGAGCGGAACACTCCGGTGCGGCTCAGCTTCGAGCAGGGCGTGCTGATCCTGGAGGCCGGCTCCAGCGACGATGCACAGGCTGTGGAGCGCGTGGACGCCCAACTGGAGGGCGACGACATCTCGATCGCCTTCAACCCGACGTTCCTGCTCGACGGTCTGAGCGCCATCGACTCGCCGGTGGCCCAGCTCTCCTTCACCACCTCCACCAAGCCCGCGCTGCTCAGCGGCAAGCCGGCGATGGACGCCGAGGCGGACGTGGCGTACAAGTACCTGATCATGCCGGTCCGGCTGAGCGGCTGACCTGCTGAAAGCAGCCCCAGGCCGTGTGCCGCCCGAGCGGCTGACCCCACAGGTGTGCACCCGCGTCCGGGCGTAGGCTCGGACGCGGGTACGAAAATGCACACGACGCAAAAGGAAACTCTGATGGAGCTCGGTCTCGTCGGCCTCGGCAAGATGGGCGGCAACATGCGCGAGCGCATCCGCCGCGCAGGCCACACCGTCATCGGTTACGACCGCAACCCGGATCTCGCCGATGTCCACAGCCTCGAGGAGCTTGTTGCCAAGCTCAAGGGTCCCCGTGTCGTGTGGGTGATGGTGCCGGCGGGCGCCGCGACGCAGTCCACCATCGACGAGCTGGCCGCGCTCCTGTCCCCCGGTGACATCGTCGTCGACGGCGGCAACTCCCGCTGGACGGACGACGAGAGGCACGCGGTCGAGCTCGGCATCAAGGGCATCGGTTTCGTCGACTGCGGTGTGTCGGGCGGAGTGTGGGGCCTGGAGAACGGCTATGCGCTGATGTACGGCGGCGACGCCGAACACGTCACCAAGGTGCAGCCGGTCTTCGACGCGCTCAAGCCCGAGGGCGAGTTCGGCTCGGTGCACGCGGGCAAGGTCGGCGCCGGCCACTTCGCGAAGATGGTCCACAACGGCATCGAGTACGCCATGATGCAGGCCTACGCCGAGGGCTGGGAGCTGCTCGAGAAGGTCAGCTCGGTCACCGATGTCCGTGAGGTCTTCCGCTCCTGGCAGGAGGGCACGGTCATCCGCTCCTGGCTCCTCGACCTCGCGGTCAATGCGCTGGACGAGGACGAGCATCTGGACAAGCTGCGCGGCTACGCGGAGGACTCCGGCGAGGGCCGGTGGACCGTGGAGGCCGCCATCGACAACGCGGTACCGCTGCCCGCGATCACCGCTTCGCTGTTCGCGCGGTTCGCGTCCCGCCAGGACGACTCCCCGCAGATGAAGATGATCGCCGCCCTGCGCAACCAGTTCGGCGGGCACGCGGTCGAGAGCAAGAAGTAATCCACAGGCTGTTGGCAAGGCCGGTCGCCGACGGCGGGCAGCCGGCCGCAGGCAGTAAGCAGTGAGAGGCAAGCCGGGGGAGGTCGGCGTCGATATGCACGTGACGCATCTGTCGCTGGCCGACTTCCGCTCGTACGCCCGGATCGAGGTCCCGCTCGACCCGGGCGTCACCGCGTTCGTGGGGGCGAACGGGCAGGGCAAGACCAATCTGGTCGAGGCCGTCGGCTATCTCGCGACCCTCGGCAGCCATCGGGTCGCGTCCGATGCGCCGTTGGTGCGGATGGGGGCGGACCGGGCTGTCATCCGTGCGGCAGTCACCCAGGGCGAGCGGTCCCAGCTCATCGAGCTGGAGCTCAATCCGGGCCGGGCGAACCGGGCTCGGATCAATCGGTCCTCGCAGGTCAGGCCGCGGGATGTGCTCGGGATCGTACGCACTGTGATGTTCGCGCCAGAGGACCTGGCGCTGGTGAAGGGCGATCCGGGCGAGCGGCGGCGCTTCCTGGACGAGCTGGTCACGGCGCGTTCGCCGCGGATGGCCGGGGTGCGGTCGGACTACGAGCGCGTGCTCAAACAGCGCAACACGCTGCTGAAGTCGGCGGCGATGGCGCGGCGGCACGGCGGGCGGTCGATGGATCTGTCGACGCTCGACGTGTGGGACCAGCATCTGGCGCGCGCGGGAGCGGAGCTGCTGGCTCGGCGGCTGGATCTGATCGCGACGCTCCAGCCGCTCGCCGACAAGGCGTACGAGCAGCTGGCGCCGGGGGGCGGGCCGATCGCGCTCGAGTACCGAGGGTCGGCGGGCGGGGACGTGCACACCCGTGAGGAGCTGTACGAGCAGCTGATCGCCGCGCTCGCGGAGGTGCGCAAGCAGGAGATCGAGCGGGGCGTCACGCTCGTCGGACCGCACCGTGACGAGCTGCTGCTCAAGCTGGGCGAGATGCCGGCGAAGGGATATGCGAGCCACGGTGAGTCCTGGTCGTACGCGCTCGCGCTGCGGCTCGCCTCGTACGACCTGCTCAGGGCAGAGGGAAACGAACCGGTGCTCGTCCTCGACGACGTCTTCGCCGAACTGGACGCCCGGCGGCGTGAGCGGCTTGCGGAACTGGTGGCTCCGGGTGAGCAGGTGCTGGTGACGGCGGCTGTGGACGACGATGTCCCGGGGGTGCTGGCGGGTGCTCGGTACGCCGTAGCGGACGGGGCGGTGGAGCGCGTATGAGCGAGAACGAGGCGGTCGGGCCTCCTGAACCGTCCGGGGTGGACCTGGCCCGGGTCGCGCTGCGCGCGGCCAAGGAGCAGGCTCGGGCGCGGGGCGCGGCCGCGCAGGAGAAGCGGCAGGCCACACGTGGTGGCGGACTGCGCTCCGGTGCGCGTGCGGACGGCCGGGATCCGCTGCCGCTCGGCTCGGCGATCAATCGGCTGATCACCGAGCGGGGCTGGGAGACGCCTGCGGCGGTGGGCGGCGTGATGGGGCGCTGGCCGCAGATCGTGGGCGAGGACCTGGCGAAGCACTGTGTGCCGCTGCGGTACGACGAGGACCCGGACGAGCGGGCGCTGACGGTCCAGTGCGACTCGACGGCGTGGGCGACGCAGCTGCGACTGCTGGCGCCGCGGCTGGTGGCCCGGCTGAACGAGGACCTGGGGCAGGGGACGGTCCGGCTGATCAAGGTTCTCGGCCCCGGCGGCCCCGCGCGCCGGTACGGGGCGCTGCGTGCCCCGGGGAGCACGGGCCCCGGCGACACATACGGCTGATTTTCCTCACCTCGCCCTCCCCGAAGCGGGGCCCGGCCCGGGCCCGCGCTCGGCCCAGGCCCCCGGGTCCCGAGCCCGCTTGGCTGCGTCAACGCCGGCCCGGGCCGGTCGACGCCGCACCGGCGCGGCGCCTCGGCGGGGCCCTGTGCCCCGCCCCGGCGCGCCCGTTGAGCTCCCCGGAACGTACGTGGCTCATGAGGCGTCCCTCACCGTAGCCGGAGGTTGACAGGCCGAAGCGCTCAATGCCCGCGTGAGCCTCTTGGAGCCCCTTCCCGAATATGGGGAGTCGGTCGGCGCCCGTTCAGGGCGGCACATGCGGACTCAGGTACCGGCAAACCCCCATTCGTGTCGGCGGTACCGGTAGACTGGTAGAGAATCCCGCCCGATGGACGGGACACGTCGATTAATGCCGAACGACGCAGCCGCTCCCGCGTTCGCGGAGAACGGCTCGTGCTGTGCCAGAAAGGGCGCTTCGTGGCCGATTCCGGCAACCCCAACGAGAACATTCCTTCCACTGCTGCCGAGGGGAACGGCGAGTCCACCTCGTCGTACGACGCCAGCGCGATCACCGTCCTCGAGGGTTTGGACGCGGTCCGCAAGCGGCCTGGCATGTACATCGGCTCGACCGGTGAGCGCGGTCTGCACCACCTTGTGCAAGAGGTCGTCGACAACTCCGTCGACGAGGCGCTGGCCGGCCACGCGGACACGATCGACGTCACGATCCTGGCCGACGGCGGCGTACGCGTCGTCGACAACGGCCGAGGCATCCCGGTGGACATCCACCCGGTGGAGAAGAAGCCGGCCGTAGAGGTCGTCCTCACCGTGCTGCACGCGGGCGGCAAGTTCGGCGGCGGCGGCTACGCCGTCTCCGGTGGTCTGCACGGCGTGGGTGTGTCCGTCGTCAACGCGCTGTCCACCAAGGTCTCCGTGGAGATCAAGCGCGATGGGTACCGCTGGACGCAGGACTACAAGCTCGGCGTGCCCACCGCCCCCCTCGCCAAGCACGAGCCGGTCGGGGACTCCGGCACCACGGTGACCTTCTGGGCCGACCCGGACGTCTTCGAGACCACCGAGTACTCCTTCGAGACGCTCGCGCGCCGCTTCCAGGAGATGGCCTTCCTCAACAAGGGCCTGACCCTGACGCTCACGGACGAGCGCGAGTCGGCCAAGGCGACGATGAACGCCGACGACCCCGACGCCGAGGCGGCGGAGGAGCAGCCGGCGAGGACGGTGACGTACCACTACGAGGGCGGCATCGTCGACTTCGTGAAGTACCTCAACTCCCGCAAGGGCGAGCTGATCCACCCGACCGTGATCGACGTCGAGGCCGAGGACAAGGAGCGGATGCTCTCGGTCGAGATCGCGATGCAGTGGAACTCCCAGTACACCGAGGGTGTGTACTCCTTCGCGAACACGATCCACACGCACGAGGGCGGTACGCACGAGGAGGGCTTCCGTGCCGCGCTGACGGGACTCGTCAACCGGTACGCGCGCGACAAGAAGCTGCTGCGCGAGAAGGACGACAACCTCACCGGTGAGGACATCCGCGAGGGTCTGACGGCCATCATCTCCGTCAAGCTCGGCGAGCCGCAGTTCGAGGGCCAGACCAAGACCAAGCTGGGCAACACGGAGGCGAAGACCTTCGTGCAGAAGGTCGTGCACGAGCACCTCTCCGACTGGTTCGACCGCAACCCCAACGAGGCCGCGGACATCGTCCGCAAGTCGATCCAGGCGGCCACCGCCCGGGTCGCCGCCCGCAAGGCACGCGACCTGACCCGCCGCAAGGGCCTGCTGGAGAGCGCCTCTCTGCCGGGCAAGCTCAGCGACTGCCAGTCGAACGACCCCACCAAGTGCGAGATCTTCATCGTCGAGGGTGACTCCGCCGGCGGCTCCGCCAAGTCCGGCCGGAACCCGATGTACCAGGCGATCCTGCCGATCCGAGGCAAGATCCTGAACGTCGAGAAGGCGCGGATCGACAAGATCCTGCAGAACACCGAGGTCCAGGCGCTGATCTCGGCCTTCGGCACCGGAGTCCACGAGGACTTCGACATCACCAAGCTCCGCTATCACAAGATCATCCTGATGGCGGACGCCGATGTCGACGGCCAGCACATCAACACGCTGCTGCTGACGTTCCTCTTCCGCTTCATGCGACCGCTGGTGGAGGCCGGGCATGTCTTCCTGTCCCGCCCGCCGCTCTACAAGATCAAGTGGGGCCGGGACGACTTCGAGTACGCGTACTCGGACCGCGAGCGCGACGCACTCGTCGAGCTGGGCAAGCAGCAGGGCAAGCGGATCAAGGAAGACTCGATCCAGCGCTTCAAGGGTCTCGGCGAGATGAACGCCGAGGAGCTGCGCATCACCACCATGGACATCGAGCACCGCGTCCTCGGCCAGGTCACCCTGGACGACGCCGCGCAGGCCGACGACCTGTTCTCGGTGCTGATGGGCGAGGACGTCGAGGCGCGACGCTCGTTCATCCAGCGCAATGCCAAGGACGTCCGCTTCCTCGACATCTGAGTCGGTCTCAGCTGACCGCACGAAAGGACTGAAGACCAGCAATGGCCGACGAGAACACTCCCGCGACCTCCGCCACCACGGGAACCGAAGAGGACGACCAGCAGGTGCGGATCGAGCCCGTCGGGCTCGAGACCGAGATGCAGCGTTCGTACCTCGACTACGCGATGTCCGTCATCGTGTCCCGCGCGCTGCCCGACGTACGGGACGGCCTCAAGCCCGTCCACCGCCGCGTCCTGTACGCGATGTACGACGGCGGCTACCGGCCCGAGAAGGGCTTCTACAAGTGCGCCCGCGTCGTCGGTGACGTCATGGGTACGTACCACCCGCACGGCGACTCCTCGATCTACGACGCGCTGGTCCGCCTCGCGCAGCCGTGGTCGATGCGGATGCCGCTGGTCGACTCCAACGGCAACTTCGGTTCCCCGGGCAACGACCCGGCCGCCGCCATGCGGTACACCGAGTGCAAGATGATGCCGCTGTCCATGGAGATGCTCCGGGACATCGACGAGGAGACCGTCGACTTCCAGGACAACTACGACGGCCGTAACCAGGAGCCGACGGTCCTGCCGGCCCGCTTCCCGAACCTGCTGGTCAACGGCAGTGCCGGTATCGCCGTCGGTATGGCCACCAACATTCCGCCGCACAATCTGCGCGAGGTCGCGGCCGGTGCCCAGTGGGCGCTGGAGCACCCGGACGCCAGCCACGAGGAGCTCCTCGACGCGCTGATCGAGCGGATCAAGGGCCCGGACTTCCCGACCGGTGCGCTGGTCGTGGGCCGCAAGGGCATCGAGGAGGCGTACCGCACCGGCCGCGGCTCCATCACGATGCGCGCGGTCGTCGAGGTCGAGGAGATCCAGAACCGCCAGTGCCTGGTGGTGACCGAGCTTCCGTACCAGGTCAACCCGGACAACCTCGCGCAGAAGATCGCCGACCTCGTCAAGGACGGCAAGGTCGGCGGCATCGCCGACGTCCGTGACGAGACCTCCTCCCGCACCGGCCAGCGCCTCGTCATCGTGCTCAAGCGCGACGCCGTCGCCAAGGTCGTCCTCAACAACCTGTACAAGCACACCGACCTGCAGACGAACTTCGGCGCCAACATGCTGGCGCTGGTCGACGGTGTGCCGCGCACGCTCTCCCTCGACGCCTTCATCCGCCACTGGGTGACGCACCAGATCGAGGTCATCGTCCGCAGGACGAAGTTCCGGCTGCGCAAGGCCGAGGAGCGGGCTCACATCCTGCGCGGTCTGCTCAAGGCACTCGACGCGATCGACGAGGTCATCGCGCTGATCCGGCGCAGTGACACGGTCGAGGTCGCGCGTGGGGGCCTCATGGGCCTGCTCGAGATCGACGAGATCCAGGCGAACGCGATCCTGGAGATGCAGCTGCGCCGGCTGGCCGCCCTGGAGCGCCAGAAGATCGTGCAGGAGCACGACGAGCTGCAGGCGAAGATCAACGAGTACAACCAGATCCTCGCCTCTCCGGAGAAGCAGCGCGGCATCGTCAGCGAGGAGCTGTCCGTCATCGTCGAGAAGTTCGGCGACGACCGGCGCTCCAAGCTGATCCCCTTCGACGGTGACATGTCCATCGAGGACCTGATCGCCGAGGAGGACATCGTCGTCACCATCACGCGCGGCGGCTATGTGAAGCGTACGAAGACGGACGACTACCGCTCGCAGAAGCGCGGCGGCAAGGGTGTGCGTGGCACGAAGCTCAAGGAAGACGACATCGTCGACCACTTCTTCGTCTCGACGACGCACCACTGGCTGCTGTTCTTCACCAACAAGGGCAGGGTCTACCGGGCCAAGGCGTACGAGCTTCCCGACGCCGGCCGGGACGCGCGTGGCCAGCACGTCGCCAACCTGCTGGCCTTCCAGCCGGACGAGCAGATCGCCGAGATCCTCGCGATCCGCGACTACGAGGCCGCGCCCTATCTGGTCCTCGCCACCAAGGCCGGGCTGGTCAAGAAGACCTCGCTGAAGGACTACGACTCCCCGCGCTCGGGCGGCGTCATCGCGATCAACCTCCGGGAGACGCAGGACGGCAGCGACGACGAGCTGATCGGCGCCGAGCTGGTGTCGGCGGAGGACGATCTGCTGCTCATCAGCAAGAAGGCGCAATCGATCCGGTTCACCGCGACGGACGAAGCCCTGCGGCCCATGGGCCGTGCGACGTCCGGCGTCAAGGGCATGAGTTTCCGTGAGGGCGACGAGCTGCTCTCGATGAATGTGGTCAGGCCCGGTACTTTCGTGTTCACTGCCACCGACGGCGGGTACGCGAAGCGGACCGCTGTCGACGAGTACCGCGTCCAGGGCCGCGGTGGCCTCGGAATCAAGGCCGCCAAGATCGTGGAGGACCGCGGTTCGCTCGTGGGCGCGCTGGTGGTCGAGGAGAGCGACGAGATCCTCGCCATCACGTTGTCCGGTGGTGTGATTCGTACGCGAGTCAATGAAGTCAGGGAGACGGGCCGTGACACCATGGGCGTCCAACTGATCAACTTGGGCAAGCGCGATGCCGTGGTCGGTATCGCCCGCAACGCCGAGGCCGGTCGCGAGGCCGAAGAGGTCGACGGGGTGGCGGGCGCCGAGGACGGTGTCGCGGTCGACGAGTCGGTCGAGGCTGCCGAGACCGCCGCCGAGACTGGCCGGACCGGCGAGGGCACGGAGCCCTCGGCCGAGTAGCACGAGGAGCAGAGCGTGAGTGGAGCCACGGGTGCCGGATCGGCCGCCGGCGGAGCAACTGCTGGACCGAACGGCACCCCTGGCTCCGCCACGGACTCCCAGGGGGTTACGGTGACGGACACCCGGGGGCCGCAGCCCCCGTACGAGACCTACGGCGGGGAGCAGCCGGTGCAGCAGGGAACGCAGCCGTACCACCCGCCCCAGGCGTACCCCTCGCCCCATGGTGGCGCGGGTACGCAGGGGGGCCAGCAGCACACCGGTCAGCCGGGGCAGGCCGGAGGGTCTGCGGCCGCCGCCGTCCGCCGGCCGCGTACCGGCGCGACCACCCAGCCGCGGACCCGTAAGGCGCGGTTGCGGGTGGCCAAGGCCGACCCGTGGTCGGTGATGAAGGTGAGCTTCCTGCTCTCCATCGCGCTGGGCATCTGCACGATCGTCGCGTCCGCCGTGCTGTGGATGGTCATGGATGCCATGGGCGTCTTCTCGACGGTCGGCGGCACGATCAGCGAGGCCACCGGGTCGAACGAGAGCAACGGCTTCGATCTGCAGTCGTTCCTGTCGCTGCCGCGCGTGCTGATCTTCAGCTCGGTGATCGCCGTCATCGATGTGGTGCTGGTCACGGCGCTGGCGACGCTCGGCGCCTTCATCTACAACATCTCCGCCGGGTTCGTGGGCGGCGTCGAGCTGACGCTCGCCGAGGACGAGTAGACGAAGCCCTGGGGGGTTAGGAACCGATTTTGGGACTGCCCCCCACGTGCGCTAACCTTCAGGGGTCAGCGCGCAGCGCGGCGGGGCTATAGCTCAGTTGGTTAGAGCGCATCCCTGATAAGGATGAGGCCACAGGTTCAAATCCTGTTAGCCCCACCAGCTCAAAGACCCCCAACCGATCATGGTTGGGGGTCTTTGACATCTCCGGCTGACATCAGCCGATGAGCGGATCTTCGAGAAGATCGGCGAGCATGGCCGCAGCCTCGCGCTCATCGTCACCCACAACGTGTGTGTAGACGTCCATGATCATGCTGATCCGGCTGCGCCGGAGGATTGCCAGGGCGCCGTCCTCGCCCAGCGCATCCCCGGCCGGGGTGAACTGCTGACGCTCGAAGTCGACGTCCTGCCGACGGAGGCCGAGGACTTCGCTCCGCCGAAGCCTCGGGACCAGGACCAGGACCAGGACAGCGACGCTGCCTGTCAGCAGCTCCTCGATGCGGGAGCGGTCGAGAGCGTTCGGCAGGACCCGGAGCACCTCGAAGCGCGTTGCGGCCGGCACTCCCTCGCCACGGCAGAGTGGCAGGCCCGCGCCCAGGACGGTGACCGGTGGGCCGCATCGCCCAGGGCCCCGGGCCCGGCTCCGCCGGCCGTTCCGCTGCGAGCGCCAACCGCGGTACACGTTCGCCCGCTGCAGCGCGAGCCCGAGAGCTTGCCCGAGTGATCCGCGTTGATGGCATTGGGCCGGGGGTCCGCCCGAAGAATCCGGCGACGGACCAAGCGTGGCGCAGGTCGCACCGAGGGTGACATCAGCGGTTGACGCCAACAGCTGCGAATCGGAGCGTCACCCGGCTACCTTTCGGCGGTCGCCGTCAGTGGGCCCCGGCTGCATCCCCTCGTATGTCCGGGACGTATCACCGACCTGATAGGGATGAGGCCGCTGGTTCAAAATCCTGTTGGTCCCCCGGTGTCGATCGGCCCGGACGGAGAGTCTCCGTCCGGGCCGATTTCGTATGACGACGGCGGGAGTTGGACCTTTCCGGGGCGTGAGCCCGCCCGGGCTCAGGTCACCGATCGGTATCGATCGGTGTGTATAGTCGGGCGCCAGAAGTCCTCATACGTCAAGGAAAGACGAGGTCGCGCGGTGAAGAAGCTTCTCCTGGTCGCACTGGCCGCCATCGGCGGGCTCCTCGTGTACCGCCAGATCCAGGCGGATCGCGCCGAGCAGGATCTGTGGACGGAGGCGACCGACTCCGTGCCCGCAGGTTCGGGTGTGTGAGACGCCAACACGTCTGAGTGACTGAGCCCCGGCCGCCGAGCGGCCGGGGCTCAGTGCTGCTTGCGCGCGCCGGCCTCCTCCCGGGGCGTGGGCTGCCTGCGCGTGCTGCGGTGGTCGCTGTCTGTTGCGGGACTGTGACACCGAGGCCCTTGAGTTCGCTTACGCAAATCAATAGGTTGCATGGGCAAAGTCGCGGACTTGTACGAGGGGGCAACGGGTGACAGCACGACTGCGGCGCCGCGCGACGGCGGCGCTCATCATCGGCGGGGCGGTGCTCGCACTGACAGCAGGACCGCTGCCGGCCGTGGCGGCGGTCGGCGGCACGGCGGCCGCGCCGCGTGTGGACGGGGCGAGCAGCCTGGTCATGGTGCTCGACTCCTCCGGCTCGATGGCCGACGACGACGGCACGGGACGCACGCGCATGGACGCCGCACGACAGGCCGTCGGCACCGTCGTGGACGCGCTCCCGGACGGCCACCCGACCGGCCTGCGCGTCTACGGCGCGGACCAGCCGAAGGGCTGCACCGACACCCGCCTCGTCCGGCCCGTGCGGGCACTCGACCGGGCGGCCGTGAAACAGGCCGTGGCATCCGTGCAGCCCAAGGGGGACACTCCCATCGGACTGTCGCTCCGGAAAGCCGCCCAGGACCTTCCCAAGCCCGCCGACGGGGCGATCGGCACGCGCACGATCCTGCTGATCTCCGACGGCGACGACAACTGCGGTACGCCGCAGCCCTGCGAGGTCGCCGAGCAGCTCGCGAAGGACGGCATCGGGCTGCGCATCGACACCGTCGGCTTCCAGGTCCGCGGAGCGGCCCGCAAACAACTGGAGTGCATCGCCGAGGCCGGCAACGGGCGTTACTACGACGCGCCCGACGCCGAGGCGCTGGCGCGCCAGCTCCAGCGTTCCGCCCAGCTGTCGGCGGACGGCTACCGCTTCCGTGGCGAGCGGGTCGAGGGCACGCCGGGGCGCACCGGGGCGCCCGCGCTCGTACCCGGGCAGTACCTGGACACCATCGGGCCCGGGGAGAAACGGCATTACGCCGTCGATCTCGACGACGCCTCCACGGTGAACTTCTCCGCGACGGCGGTGCCGCAGCCCGGGGCGGCGGTCGACACCTTCGACGCGCTGCGCACCAGGATCGCGTACGGCACGGACGCCTCCGGAGGTTCCTGCGAGTCCAGCACCGAGCACTTCTTCCAGAAGGAGGGCGCGACGACACTGACCTCGGCCGTCGCCCGCGTGCCGAGCGAGAAGGGCTTCGGGAGCTGTGACAAGGCGGCGCGCTACTGGTTCGTCGTCGAGCGCGAGAGCAAGAAGGGCTCGGACGCCGCACGATGGCCGCTGGAGCTGACACACGGCGTCGAGAAGCCCCTCACCAAGGGCGTCAGGCCCGCACGGTCGCAGCCCGAGTACGGAAAGGGCGGCAAGGAGGCGGCCCTGCCGCTCGGTGACCCGAAGGACGTGTCCGGCGGCACCGGGTTCAACGACGCCAGGGAGCTCGGCCAAGGCGTGTGGCGCGACCGGGTGCTGCCCGCGCAGACCCTCTGGTACAAGGTACCGGTCGGCTGGGGACAGCAGCTGCGCTACGACGTCGAGTTCGCCAACGAGCCGACCCTGGAACGGGGTTTCTCCTCGACCCTGTCGTACGGGGCCACCGAGGTCTACACGCCGACGCGGGCGCCCGTGGGCGGCGGCACCGCCGAGTTCGTCCCCCAGACGGTCTACAACGGGCGTCCCGCCGCGCTGAAGATGGGCACGGTCCCGGTCTCCTGGACCAACCGCCACGAGACGCACCCCAATGTCATCCCCGTGCACGACAAGGGCGACTTCTACATCGCCGTGACGCTCGGCGCCCAGGCCGCCGAAATCGCGGAGAACCCGGAGATCGGTGTGGTGCTGCGGGTGGCCGTGATGGGTGACGAGAAGGCCGGGCCGCAGCATGACGCCCCGCCGCGGGCGAGGAAGGCGGACAAGGGGGGTGATTCGGCCACGCGCGCAGACAGCGGTGGGACCGGCGGGGCAGGATGGACCGGCACTGCGACCGCCGCGGCGGCGGGCGGTGCGGTCGTCCTGATCGCGGGGCTCGTCCTCGTACGTGCACGGGCGACGCGGCACAGGGCGTCCACGGGCACGGACACGACAAGGGGAAGTGCGAGATGAGGCACCGCAGCAGGGGCCGGGTGACGCTGGCCGGGGTGGCGGCGATGTGCGCGGTGGCCGCGCTGCCGGGCGGGACCGCCTGGGCGGCCGGTGAGCCCCACCCGTACGCCTTCGACACCGACGCTCAGACGATCGAGGGCGCCGACAGCACGGCGAACGCCAAGGCGCTGACGAACGGTACGACATACCGTTCCTCGATCGGCCCGGACGGGAAGCTCAACTACCGGGTGAACCTGGACGCCGAGAAGAACGCGTATGTGTCGGTGGTCGCCGTCCCCAGGCTGGGGACGAAGTTCGCCTACGGCGACGGCATCAAGGTCAGCCTGCAGGACAGCCAGGGAAGCAACTGCAACAACAACGACGCCGTGGCCGGATCGGCCGCGTTCGCCAGGCCCTTCGCCGCCTACGCGTACCGCACGATCGAGAAGGACAGCTCGACCTGCCAGGAGGCCGGCGCGTACAACGTGCTGGTCGAGCGCATCGGCTCGGTCACCTCCACCCCCGAGGACTGGGAGCTGGAGATCCGCCATGTCACCGAGCCCGCGCTGAGGGCCGGCGGGCCGACCGGGGCACCCAGCGCATGGCCCTCCGCCTCGCCCGGCCTGCCCGGTGGCGGCTCGGAGGAGAGGGCCGGCGGCACGAGCTTCAACGACGCCGCCGAGATCTCCGAGGGCGAGTGGACCAGCCGGATGAAGGCCGGCCGCACGTACTTCTACCGGGTGCCGGTCGACTGGGGTCAGCAGATCTTCGCCACCGCGGCCATCGGCAGCGGATCCGGCGACGACTACGTGGGCAACGCGCTGACCATGCAGCTGTACAACCCGGTGCGCGGCTTCGTCGCCGCCGGCAGCACTGCGTACGACGGCAGACAGAAGCAGGCCGCGCTGGACCCGCTCCCGCAGGTGGCGTACGAGAACCGCTACGACAGCAGCGCCAAGGTCAACGGCATGCGGTTCGCGGGCTCGTACTACCTGGCCGTCAGCCTGAACCCCGAGCTGGGAGAGAAGTACGGAGAGGATTCCCTCGGCGTGACCCTGCGGGTCAACATCGAGGGCGATGCGAAGGCCGCGCCCGCGTACGCGGGACCCCTCGGCGACTTCGGAGTCTCGGAGGGCGAGAAGGCGGAGAAGAGCAGCACGATGAAGCTCGTCGGCGCCGCAGGCATCGGTGCGGGGACCGTGCTCGTGCTCGGGCTGGGGGCCTGGACGCTGCTCGCGCGGCGGCGCACGGCCGGGGCGCCGCAGGTACCGGCCGACGGGATCGCGCATCCGCAGTCCCAGTCCCGGTACGGACCGCCGGCCACCTGGTGACCGGCGCGGTCAGGCCTGGGTGAACGCCCAGATGCCGACCGCGAAGCACACCAGAGCCACGAGCAGCACCGGGATCGCCACCTTCGGGGGCGGTCCCGGCCGCTTTCGGGGAGCGCCGGGGACGGGCGCGTGGGCGACCGGTGGCGCCTGGACGGGAACCTGCGGGCCGTGAGCGGTGTATTGACGAGTAGGAGCCGATTCGTACGGAACAGCAGCCGTCCGGGCCTGGAAGAAGTCCGGTGCGGCGGAGTGATGGGGGGAGGCCGCGTGCGCGGGGACGGGGGGCTGAGTCGGGGACTGCTCCGGCGGCGGGGCGAGATGGAAGGACCCGGTCTCCGAGGCGAAGGGCATGGACGGTCCCGCCGCCGGCTGACCGTGTTCGGCCGGCTGTCCGGGCTGTGGTCCTGCCTGTCGCCCGGGCTGCCGTCCGGCGTCCTGTCCGGTGTGCTGGGTGTACGGATCGGGCTGTACGGGCGGCACGTGCGCGCCTTGGGTCCGCGGGTCCGCCAGTGGGGCGGCGGGCGCGGCCGAGGCCGCGGGAGCGGAGGTCACCGGGCCGTCGGGCCCGAAGCCGGGCGGCAACGGGCCGAGCTGGTCGAAGACCTCGACCGGCTCGTCGTCGAAGCCGGGCTCGGGGAGCAGTTCGACGGCGGAGGTCAGCGCCTTGCGCGCGCCCGTGGCCGTACGGAACCTGGCCTGCGGATCGGGCTGCAGCAGGCCCGCGATGACCTGCCACAGCGGCTCCGGAATGCCCTGCGGGGCGCCGGGGGTGCCGTGCGCGGCAAAGTGCTCCACCAGGGCGCGGGAGTCGGGCTTCTGACCCTGGAGCAGATAGAGCGCGACCAGCCCGACCGCGAAGAGGTCGGCGGGGAAGTCCGGCTCCGCGCCCATCATCTGCTCGGGCGCGAAGTAACCGGGCGTCCCCACGACGTAGTTCGTCTCGGTCAACCGCGGCTCGCCCTTGCGCATCGAGATACCGAAGTCGGACAGCCGCAGATGCGGCCGCCCGGTCCCGGTGGCCTCCAGCAGGATGTTGGCCGGCTTGATGTCGCGGTGCACGACCCCCTCCGCGTGCACCGCGGCGAGTCCGGACAGCAACTGGTCGAGCAGGGAGCAGACGAAGCGCGGCGGCAGCGGGCCGTAGTCGCCGATGACATGCGCCAGCGACCCGCCACTCACCAGATCCATGGTGAACAGGACCTTGTCGTCGTCCGCGGCCCAACTGGCCGGGGCGAGAACATGAGGGTGATCGATGCGCAGCGCCTGCTCGCGGACGAAGCGCAGCAGCGTGTGTGCATCGCTCTGCTGAAGGACCTTGGCGGCCACATAGCGCCGCCGCCGGTGGTCCCAGGCGCGCCAGACCGCGCCGACACCACCGCGACCGATGGGGTCGATCAGCTCGTACCGACCCGCGAAGACCTCACCCATTGCGCTGCGCCCGCTCCCAGTTCCCTGTTCCGGCGTTCTGCTGCCTCGTGCCCCGTCCGGCGTCCTGCCGACCCGTTCAGCTCTGGTGCGACTGGTAGTGGGCGACCGCCTCCGCGGTGCGCCCGGCGCCGTACACCCTGAGGAACTCTGCCAGTTCGGGGTGTGTCGGGGCGAGTGTGTCCGCCGCATCGATGATGTCGCCGGCCGCGGCCACCGACCGCAGCAGCGACTGGATCTCGCGGACCACCCGGCGCACCGTCGGCGCGCCCGAGCTGGTCGTGGTCTGACCGGTGCCGGTGAGAACGGATCCGCCCTGCGACTTCTTGATCTCGTCCATCCGGTCCGTGGCCTCCGCAGCGCTGATGCTCCCGTCGGCGACCTGCCCGGCCAGCTCCTGCAGGGCCTGGACGCGCTGGACGACGGCAGGGTTGCCGATCTTGGCCCGCTGGCCGCTCATCAGCTGGGAGAGCATCGGAGCCGACAGCCCGAGCACCGCCGCGAGCCGGGCCTGGTTCAGCCCCAGATCGTCGATCAGCCGACGGAAGAGCGCCCCCAGCGGCTCTCCGTACCAGCTCCGCTGGAGCTCTCTGGCTCTGGCGGTGGTCTCCTGCTGTGTCGCATCCATGCGCGTCTCCCCATCGCTTCCCCATGCGTCGGCTTCGCTGCTGCGAACCCGACGAGCATCCTACGGAGGGTGGTCGAATACCGGGAGTCCCAATCCTTTTGCGAGATCCCGGGGGTGACCGGGTACTCTGGTCTGCGTTCCGGGGCCTTAGCTCAGTTGGTAGAGCGCTGTCTTTGCATGGCAGATGTCAGGGGTTCGACTCCCCTAGGCTCCACCGGATGAATGCCCCTTTGACCTGCGGAATCGTCGGTCCGAGGGGCATTTCTGTGCCGCAGTCTCCGTGCCGGCCGCGTACCGGCCTTGCGGCGTCGCCGCCCTGATGGCGGGTCGGCTCGCCGAAATTCGCGCCACGGGACTGCCTCCGCCCTGAGTTGCGCGTCCGGCCCTCGGCCGGTACCGGCCGCGCACAACCCGTGCGGCACAAGGCTTTCACGGCCTCTGTAGGGCCCCCGCCCACGGCCCGGACGAGCGCTTCGACGAAAAGAAGGCCCAGAGCGCTCAGGGCCGTACGGGTGGTGTTCATCCGAAGATCTGTCGACCCGTGGCGTAGATCCCACGATTCCCGAGGTGCGTACACATCATGAGGAAGGTATGTAAAACGCCCTTACCCGAAAGCGAGGGGTCATGGCCGCCGCCGTCAAGGTCAAGAAGTTGTGGACCGCCTTCATCTCCCTGCTCATCGCACTGCTCGCCCCGCTGGGCTTCGCCCCCTCCACCTCGGCCGCACCGCAGTCGGCCGGCCGGCAGCCGGAGGAGCCCAGCGCACAGGACCGGCCGCGCACCGCGGCCACCGAGAGCGGGAAGCAGGTGAGAGTGGTCCGGCCCAGACAACCTCGGGACCGCTCCCTGCCGCCGACGATCAAGCAGCGCATCCGAGCAGAGGCCCACGGCACCTCACCGTCCGTACGCCATCGGCCCGCCGCGCCCGAATCCGAAGCCGACGCGCAGGACCCCGGCTCGACGGCCGACGCGAACTGGCCGTCGCCGGCCGACGCGAAGCTCGTTCAGGCGTCGGCATGAGGCGCCGGGAAGCCCTCGTCGCTCCCGGCGCCCGCTGCCCCGGTCGCCCCGCCCGTCCAGGTTGCTGCGCCCACCTCGGTCGCCACACCAGGACCGGCTGCTCCGCCCGGTCAGGCCGCCTCAGCCGCCCACGTACGGACTCCCGTGGCCGCTCACGTACGGCATCCGGTGGTGCCCCGCGCGCGGCATCCGGTGAGGTCCTGCGCACGGCACCCGGTGACCTGCTGCCTACGGCGCACAGCCGCGGTCGCAGCCATCCGCGTACGACGCCCGGTCAGCGACGGTCCTCGCGGTTCGCGTCCTCCTCGGACTCCGCCTGCTTCGCCTGAACCTCCGGGTCCAGCACCGCCTGGCCGCTTCCGTCGACCGACGCAAGCGGAGCGCCCGGATCCGAGACCTCGGTGGGAGCCGGCGGCTCGACCAGCCAGTCCGGGTTGGCCTGCTTGTCCCACCACTTCCAGGCTGCGAAGAGCCCGGCGGCCAGCACACCCAGGACGGCCGCACCCTTGGCGGCCCGGCCGCACTTGGCCCTCCGCTCGTTCCTCCTGGCCAGCTTCCGAATCTCCTTCGCCGAAACCTGACCGCCCAGCGCGGCCAGGGCAGCTGCAGATCGGGCCACGGCCTCCTGCCCCACGGGCTGGGCCACCGCCACGGCGCCCTCGATCCGCGGCTTCGTGTAATCCGCCGCCTGACGCGCGGCACTCCGGGTCATGACGGCGGCCCGGTGAGCTGCGTCGTCGACCTTCGGTGGCACATGCGGGGCCACACGAGTCCTGTACTGAACACGAGCTTGACGACGGGCCTCGTGCGCGGCCCTGGACATCTTCGGCGCGAGGTACTCACGAGCCTCGAGTGCATACTGAGCGGCCTGGTCCTTGGCCGTGTCGGCGTAGGGCGCCACCACTTCCGCGGCGTGCAGCACGCTTTCCTTCGCCGTACCGGTCGCGGCGCGCACGCTGTCCATGCGGGTCACGGGATCCTCCTCCTCGGTGGCGTTCGCGGGGGTCTGGGATGTTGTTCTCCCATGCAAGGCACAGTTCGCCTTTCCACCCATTTCGAAATCATGCCCGTTGCGCGCGAGCTCGGCATGCGGGACGGGCATCCGGGTCACGGTTTCCGTACCGGCGGCACTTCCGTGCAAGGATCGGAAGACGCGCGAGAAGACTTAAGGAAGGCACACCGTGGCCGAGCAGCTTTACGCCACCCTCAAGACCAGCCAAGGCGACATCACCATCCGGCTCCTGCCGAACCACGCGCCCAAGACGGTCAAGAACTTCACCGAACTCGCCACCGGTGAGCGCGAGTGGACGCACCCGGCGACCGGCAAGAAGTCCACGGACAAGCTGTACGACGGCACGGTCTTCCACCGCGTTATCGGCGGCTTCATGATCCAGGGCGGCGACCCGCTGGGCAACGGCACGGGCGGCCCGGGGTACGAGTTCGCCGACGAGTTCCACCCCGACCTCGCCTTCGACAGGCCGTACCTGCTGGCCATGGCCAACGCCGGCCCGGGCACCAACGGCTCGCAGTTCTTCATCACCGTGGCGCCGACCGCCTGGCTGACCCGCAAGCACACCATCTTCGGCGAGGTCGCCGACGACGCCGGCAAGAAGGTCGTGGACGCCATCGCGACCACCCGCACCAACCCGCGCACCGACCGCCCGGTCAACGACGTCGTGATCGAGTCCGTCGTGATCGAGACCCGCGAGAGCTGACCTCGCGAGCCGACCTCGCACGGGCCGACCGTGCGAGGCGCTCCCGCACGGGAACCTTTCCGCCCCGCCCGTCCGTAAGACGAGCGGGGCGAAGCACTGTCAGGAGACGAGGGGACCTCATGGATCAGGAGCCAGGAAGCCCGGGCCCGTCGCAGGACGCGCCGGGACCGCCCAGCTGCTACCGCCACCCGGGACGCGAGACCGGCATCAGCTGCACCCGCTGCGAGCGGCCGATCTGCCCGGAGTGCATGGTCAGCGCCTCGGTCGGCTTCCAGTGCCCCGAGTGCGTGCGCAGCGGCTCCGGCACGGGACACGCCCCGACCGCGAACCGGCCCCGCACGATCTCCGGAGCCACGGTCGCCTCCGGTGACCCCCGCCTCGTCACCAAGATCCTGCTTGGGATCAACATCGCGGCCTTCCTCGCCGTCGTCTCCACGAGCGCCCTCGTCGACCAGCTCGATCTGATCGGACTGGCGTTCAACCCCCAGCTGGCCCAGGTGGTCGGCGTCGCCGACGGCGAGTGGTACCGCCTGGTCACGGCGATGTTCCTGCACCAGGCGATCTGGCACATCGCCTTCAACATGCTGGGTCTGTGGTGGCTCGGCGGGCCGCTGGAGGCCGCGCTCGGCCGGCTGCGTTATGTGGCCCTGTATCTGCTCTCCGGGCTGGCGGGCAGCGCCTTCACCTATCTGCTCGCCGCTCCGAACCAGCCCTCGCTGGGCGCCTCCGGTGCGATCTGGGGGCTACTCGGGGCGACGATCGTGCTGATGCGCCGACTCAACTACGACCTGCGCCCGGTGATCGGGATCCTTGTGCTCAACCTGATCTTCACGTTCAACCCCTGGGGCGGCATTGCGTGGCAGGCCCATATCGGAGGCCTCATCGCCGGCACCGTCATCGCCTTCGGCATGGTGCACGCCCCACGTGAGCGACGGACCCTCGTGCAGTTCGGCACCTGTGCGCTCGTTCTGCTGACGATCATCGTGACCGTCGTCCTGAGGACCCAGTCGCTCACGTGAGCGCGAGCTTTCCCCAAAGTTGTCCACAGCGTGTGCCGGATCTTGTGCATCCCGTGGAGAACAACTGTGCCCCTTGTCCCTGAGCTGGGTCTTCCCAGTCAGGGCAAGGGGCGAGTCGTGAGCGCGGATGTCGCTGGAACGGCCGTCATAGTCACACCGGCGTCAATGCTCTCTGAGTTATCCACAGATCGTCAGACCTTTACCCACCGCTGTGGACAACGCTGTGGATAAACTCGGGGCAGAGCTTGACAGCCGCTACTGCGGGGTTACTTCCACTGCGTCGACACGGCGAAGCCGCCGGCGATGAAGCCGAAGCCGACGACGATGTTCCAGTTGCCGAGGGCCTCGATGGGCAGCCGGCCGTCGGTGACGTAGAAGACGACGATCCAGGCCAGCCCGATGAGGAACAGCGCCAGCATCACCGGCGCGACCCAGTTGCTGCTCGACAGCTTGATGTTGGTCGCCTGCTTCGCGGCCGGGGGCGGCGTGAAGTCGGCCTTCTTGCGGATACGTGACTTCGGCACGAGGGACTCTCCTGTCGATGCGCTGCGTGACCGCGCAGGTGAACTATGGCTGGCGCCGGTGGGGCGAGGGGGATCACGGCCTGCCCCGGGCGTCCGTTAGCGTAGTGCTTCCGCGGCCACCGTAGGAGTAAGGGTACGTTGAGCAATTCCGCCGACTCCCCCCACGGGCCGGTCCGCCGCTTCGCATGGCGGCCGGTCCGGCTGCTGACGGCTGCCGTTTTCGCGCTCGCCGGGCTGATCTTCGTCACCAGTTTCAACACGGCCAAGGGCACCAACCTCCGCACCGACGACTCGCTGCTGAAGCTGTCCGACCTGATCCAGCAGCGCAGCGAGAGGAACGCCGAGCTCGACGAGTCCACAGCGGCGGTCCGCAAGGACGTCGACACCCTGGCGCGCCGCGACGACGGGTCCACCAAGGCCGAGGACGAGGAGCTCCACGCCCTGGAGGAGGCCGCGGGCACCGAGAAGCTCAGCGGTCAGGCCGTCTCCGTCACCCTCAATGATGCTCCGCCGAACGCCCAGGCGGCCCCGGGCTACCCGGAGCCGCAGGCCAATGACCTCGTGATCCACCAGCAGGACCTGCAGGCCGTGGTGAACGCGCTCTGGCAGGGCGGCGCCGAGGGCATCCAGGTCATGGACCAGCGGCTGATCTCCACCAGCGCGGTCCGCTGTGTGGGCAACACGCTGATCCTCCAGGGCCGCGTCTACTCCCCGCCGTACAAGGTCACGGCGGTCGGCGACCCCGGCAGGCTCAAGCGCGCGCTGACCGCGTCGCCCGCGATCCAGAACTACCAGCTCTACGTCGAGGCCTACGGCCTCGGCTGGAAAGTCGACGAGCGCGAGGCGGTGACTCTCCCCGGCTACTCGGGCACAGTGGATCTCCACTACGCGAAGCCTGTGAGGTAGCTCCCGGGGAGGGATCGGCCGGTGTCGGTGCGGCGGGTGCGACTGGTGCGGCTGATCGTCAGGACGTTCAGCGAGCTGTGCATCACTGTGGGTACCGTGATCGTGACGTTCGTCGTGTACGTCCTGTTCTGGACCGGGGTGAAGGCCACGGACGCAGCGGACGGGCAGATCGACTCGCTGCGGGAGGAGTGGGTCCGGCTCCCTGTCGAGTCCCCGGCTCCGGCGGCCGGGGAGCCGGCGCCTCCTGCTCCTTCTCCGAAGGGGTACGTGAACGGGAAGCCCTTCGCCGTCATGTACATCCCCCGCTTCGGTGCGGGCTGGGACTGGCCGGTGCTGGAGGGCACGTCGACCGGGACGCTGAAGAAGGGCCTCGGCCACTATGCCGCCACCGCCCGCCTCGGTTTGACCGGGAACTTCTCGGTGGCGGGACACCGGCGCACGTACGGCGACCCGTTCAAGGACTTCCCGGAGCTCCGTCCCGGCGATGCGGTGATCCTCAACGACGGGACGACCTGGTTCACGTACCGGATCAAGCAGAGGCCCTATCGGACCGTCCCGGGGGATGTGGCCGTCATCGACCCCGTGCCGGGCCGGTCGGGCTTCGACGGGCCGGGCCGCTATCTGACGCTGACCACGTGTGATCCCGAGTGGGGCAGCAGCCACCGGCTCATCGTCTGGGCGCACCTCGACGCCACCCGGCCTGTGACGGACGGCAAGCCGGAAGCTTTCCACAGCTGACCCACTGGCCCCCGGCGACCTTTAGTCTGGTTGCGTACCGAACGGAAAGGGACAGCATGTACGGCTGGATCTGGCGTCATCTGCCGGGCAACGCATGGGTGCGGGCGCTCATCTCGCTCGTGCTGGCCCTCGCGGTCGTCTATGTGCTGTTCCAGTACGTCTTTCCCTGGGCGGAGCCGCTGCTTCCGTTCAACGATGTGACGGTGGACGGCCAGTGAGCGCGCGGATTCTCGTCGTCGACAACTACGACAGCTTCGTCTTCAACCTCGTTCAGTACCTGTACCAGCTGGGCGCGGAGTGCGAAGTCGTGCGCAACGACGAGGTGTCCACCGCGCATGCGCAGGACGGCTTCGACGGCGTGCTCCTCTCGCCGGGCCCAGGCGCGCCCGAACAGGCGGGAGTGTGCATCGAGATGGTCCGCCACTGTGCCGCGACCGGTGTGCCCGTCTTCGGCGTGTGTCTCGGCATGCAGTCGATGGCGGTGGCGTACGGCGGAGTCGTCGACCGGGCACCCGAGTTGCTGCACGGCAAGACGTCGCCCGTGCTCCACGAGGGCAAGGGCGTCTTCGCCGGGCTGCCGTCGCCCTTCACCGCGACGCGCTACCACTCGCTGGCGGCGGAGCCGCAGACCGTGCCGGACGAGTTGGAGGTCACGGCGCGCACGGAGGACGGCATCGTCATGGGGCTGCGCCACCGTGAACTGGCCGTCGAGGGCGTGCAGTTCCATCCCGAGTCGGTGCTCACCGAGCACGGACATCTGATGCTCGCCAACTGGCTGGAGCAGTGTGGTGACACGGGCGCGATCGGCCGCTCGGCAGGGCTCGCGCCGGTGGTGGGCAAGGCTCTGGCGTGAACGGCGAGGGGGGATCGCCGTGGCTTCGGGCCGAGGATGCGCCGACGCAACCCCACGGGCCCCAGGAGCCGCAGGAGTGGTACGACCCCGAGGGGTACCAGCGCGACTGGTACGGGGAGCAGGGGCAGCCCCGGTACGCTCCTGGGCCCGAGCCGGCGCCGGTCCCTGAGCCCGCGCCGGAGCCCGTGTACGTGCCTCGGCCCGGGCGCGCGTACGTACACCCGTCCTCGTCCTCGACCTCGACCTCGTACGAGCCTCCCTCGCCGCCTGTGCCTATGCCAGCGCCGGCGCCTGACGACGAGACCGTCGCGTTTCGGAGCGCCGACACCCGCCAGACGGACCCGGGCGCGCCCGAGCGGCCCACCGGAGGCCGTGCGGAGCGCCGCAAGGCCGCCAAGGCCAGCGGCCGACGACGCCGAGGGGCGACGGCACCGGTAGCGGCCGCGTCGTCCGCGAAGGCCGCTGAGGGCGGCGCACCGCTCTCCCGTGTCGAGGCGCGCCGGGCGGCCCGCGCCCAGAAGGACAGCCCGGCCGTCGTCGCCAGCCGGGCCTTCGGCGAGCTCTTCATCAGCATCGGTGTGCTGATGCTGCTCTTCGTCACCTACCAGCTGTGGTGGACGAACGTCCGCGCCGGCCAGGAGAGGAACGAGGTCGCCAGCAAGATCCAGGACGACTGGGCGAACGGCCGGGCTCCTGGCGCCTTCGAGCCGGGCCAGGGCTTCGCCATCATGCACATCCCCAAGCTCGATGTCGTCGTCCCCATCGCCGAGGGCATCGACAAGCACCAGGTGCTCGACCGCGGCATGGTGGGCCACTACGCCGACGGGAAGCTCAAGACCGCCATGCCGTCGGACGAACAGGGCAACTTCGCGGTCGCCGGCCACCGCAACACCCACGGCGAACCGTTCCGCTACATCAATCGCCTCACGCCGGGCGACCCCATCATCGTCGAGACGCAGGACGCGTACTACACGTACGAGATGGCGAACATCCTCCCCCAGACATCGCCGTCCAACGTCGGAGTGATCGGCCCCGTACCGCCCGGCTCGGGCTTCACCAAGCCCGGCCGGTACATCACACTGACAACTTGCACCCCGGAGTTCACGAGTACGTACCGAATGATCGTGTGGGGCAAGATGGTCGAGGAACGGCCGCGCAGCAAGGGCAAGCCGGACGCGCTCGTCGACTGACGGAGCACGTACTTCAGACGAAAGCAAACAGGGACAGGGACAGGTGCAGTGGCACGTGCGCGCAGCCGGATCGCCGGCGTCATCAGTGTCTTCGGCGAGCTGCTGATCACCGCGGGGGTGCTGCTGGCCCTCTTCGTCGTCTACTCGCTGTGGTGGACGAACGTCCTCGCGGACCGCGAGGCGGCCAAGGACGGTGACCTGGTCCGTGACCGCTGGGCGGGCGGTCCGGGCGCGCTGGACACCAAGGACGGCATCGGCTTCCTCCACGTACCCGCCATGAAGAACGGCGAGGTCCTGGTCAAGAAGGGCACCGACCCGAAGACCCTCAACGACGGCGTTGCGGGTTACTACACCGACCCCATCAAGTCGGCTCTCCCGTCCGACAAGCAGGGCAACTTCACGCTGGCTGCGCACCGCGACGGCCACGGCGCCAAGTTCCACAACATCCACAAGCTGAGGGAAGGCGACTCGATCGTCTTCGAGACGAAGGACACCTGGTACGTCTACAAGGTCTTCAAGGACCTCAAGGAGACGTCCAAGTACAACGTGGATGTGCTGCAGCCGGTCCCGAAGGAGTCAGGCAGGGCCAAGCCCGGCCGCTACATCACGCTGACGACCTGCACGCCCGTCTACACGTCCGACTACCGGTACATCGTGTGGGGCGAGCTCGAGCGTACGGAGAAGGTCGACAGCGACCGTACGCCACCGGCGGAGCTGCGCTGACTTCGACTGAGTTCCTTGAAGGAGCTCAGTCGCCCTGGAATGGCCGAGGCCCGAAGCCGCAACCTCAACTTGCGACTTCGGGCCTTCTGCGTCCGCCCGTCGGGGACTCCTACTGCAGGACCGGGAGCGGCACTCGGCGCCATTTTCGAGGTGGGCGCGGTTGACGATGGTGATGCCGAAGGTCTGGGCGATGGCGCGTGCGTCGGGCGCGAAGGAGGTCGTGGCGACGAAGAGGGCCACATCGACCCCATTCTGGACGAAGGATGCGCCGAGGAACTTCTGCAGCTCACCGCTCCACATCGGACGGTAGGGCGCGAAGCTCTTGCACTGCACGACGACACTGCGGAGTCCGTGCCACGCGCTCGATGTCGAGCAGGTGCGTACGCACCCGACGTGCGACTTCGCTGTCGCGGAGCAACATGGCGACGTTGAGCACTGTCCGTCGGGAGTAAAGGGCCAGCGCTCTCGAGCGGGACTGAATCTCCCGTCCGATCAACGAGTCGGGACATATGAAGACACGATCGGTTGTCGCTGGTGTGTGCGTGTCGGAGTGCGCGGCGGAGATCGACAAAGCAGGAGCCCCCGGCGTCCGTGTGGACGCCGGGGGCTCCTGTGGTGGTGGCCGAGATGTCAGCCGTCAGTCTCCGCCGCCACCGATGAATCCGTTCCCGCCGTTGTTGCCGCCGTTGGGGCCGACGGCGCCCAGTACTACGGGCGTGGTGGCCGGGTCCACCGGGGTGCCGGGCGGCGGGTTCTGGGCGATCACCTGGGCGTTGCCGTCATTCGAATTCTGGACCTGGATGTTCCTGAATCCGGCCGCCTCCAGCTCTGCTCTGGCTTGGGTCACAGTGCGGAAACGCGCTTCCGGCATCGGGATCTGCGTTGTCTGCGGGCCCTTGGAGACCTGCAGAGTGACCGGTGTGCTCTTCGGCCGGTTGGAGTTGCCACTCGGGTCCTGCGCGACGACCTCGCCCGCCGGCTTGTCGGAGTCGACCTGCTGTTCGGAGACAGTGAAGCCGAGCTTCGTCAGCTGGTCCCTCGCGTTGACGATCTGCTGGCCCACCACATCCGGGACCGGGAACGTCTCCTGCTTGGCGATCTGCAGGGTGACCTCGGCCCCCTTCTCCGCCTTGCTTCCGCCCTTGGGGTCCTGGTCGACGACCGTGCCGGGGGTCTCCTCGGACTTGACCGACTTGGGCTTGACGACGAAGCCCGCCTTCTCCAGCGCCCTGGTGGCGCTCTCTTCCTTCAGGTCCGTGACGTCCGGCACCTCGATGAGTGGCGCGCCCTCCGAGACGATGACATTGATGGTCTCGCCCTCGTTCATCTTGGCGCCCTCGGCGGCTTCCGGGGTCTGGCTGCAGACGTTGCCCTTGGGCTCGTCGCAGCGGTCCTTCCCGGCCTGGACGACATTGACCTTGGCGTTGACCCCGAGCCGCTTGGCTTCGTCGAACGGCTGTCCGACGAGGTTCGGGACGTCGATCTTGTCGCTTCCGCCGCCGTCCCCGCCGAACACCGCCTTGCCGATGAGGATCGCGCCGACGAGCACCAGGATGCCCGCGAGCACGAGGAGGATCGTCGAGGTGTTGGACTTCTTCTGGCGTCGCCGGTCCGGGCGGTCGTCGTAGCCGTATCCGCCGTCGTCCGGGTTCATGGGCGGCAGCATCGACGTCTGGCCGGCCGGGTCGGCCTGCCGCAGTGCCGTCGTCTGCTGGTCGTCGCCGTGGCCGTGGTGCTGGGCGCCGTATCCGCCGCCGTAGCCGACCGAGCCCATGGCGGCGGTCGCCGCGACCGGCTGGCCGTCGAGGCAGGCCTCGATGTCGGCGCGCATCTCGTCGGCGGACTGGTAGCGGTAGTCGGGGTCCTTGACCAGTGCCTTGAGGACGATGGCGTCCATCGAGGGCGTGATCTCGGGGTCGAAGACGCTGGGCGGCTGCGGCTCTTCCCGTACGTGCTGGTAGGCGACGGCGACCGGGGAGTCCCCGACGAACGGCGGCCGGACCGTCAGCAGCTCGTAGAGCAGGCAGCCGGTGGAGTAGAGGTCGGACCGGGCGTCGACCTGTTCGCCCTTGGCCTGCTCCGGGGAGAGGTACTGCGCGGTGCCGATCACGGCAGCGGTCTGGGTCATGGTCATGCCCGCGTCGCCCATGGCGCGCGCGATGCCGAAGTCCATGACCTTGACCTGGCCGGTGCGCGTCAGCATGACGTTCGCCGGCTTGATGTCGCGGTGGACGATGCCGTTGCGGTGCGAGTACTCGAGTGCCTGGAGGATGCCGATGGTCATCTCCAGCGTGCGCTCGGGCAGCAGCTTGCGCCCGGAGTGCAGCAGCTCTCTGAGCGTGGAGCCATCGACGTACTCCATCACGATGTACGGGATGGAGACGCCCTCTACGTAGTCCTCGCCCGTGTCGTACACCGCGACGATCGCGGGATGATTCAGCGAGGCGGCCGACTGGGCCTCACGGCGGAACCGGGCCTGGAAGGACGGGTCGCGGGCGAGGTCGGCCCGCAGCGTCTTCACGGCGACGGTGCGGCCGAGCCGGGTGTCGTGGGCGAGGTACACCTCGGCCATGCCACCGCGGCCGAGCACCGAGCCCAGCTCGTACCGGCCGCCGAGGCGACGCGGCTCTTCCATAACTGTTCCAGCCCTCTCCGTCAGTCCCGACCGCACCCGTGTGTGTGGTCCGGCGGTGTGCTGTTCGCGCATACGCTACCGGCCGCACCGGGCCTGTTCCGCCCTTGGCCGGGACCTGATATGCGACCGGTATCGCATTGTGCGGTTATGCGGCAGGAAGACACCGGGACAGTGACATGCGTCACTCCTTACTGTCGAGCACCGCCTGCATCACCTTCTTGGCGATGGGCGCGGCGAGTCCGCCACCGCTGATGTCGTCGCGGGCGGTGCCCGCCGAGTCCTCGACGACGACGGCGACGGCGACGGGCGAGCCGTTGTCGGTCTTGGCGTACGCGATGAACCAGGCGTACGGGCGCTTGCTGTTGCCCACGCCGTGCTGGGCGGTGCCCGTCTTGCCGCCGACCGTCGCGCCCTCGATCTGTGCTTTGGTGCCGGTGCCGGTGCCGACGACCTTCTCCATCATCTGCTGGAGGAGCTGCGCGTTCTTCTCCGAGAGCGGGCGGCTCATCTCCTCGGGCTCGGTCCTGCTGAGCTCGTCCAGGTTGGGCGCCTCGAGGCGGTCGATCATGTACGGCTTCATCAGCTTGCCGTCGTTGGCGATCGCGGCGGTGACCATGGCCATCTGGAGCGGGGTGGCCGCGGTGTTGAACTGGCCGATGGAGGAGAGGGCGTTGCCGCCGCGGTCCATGTTCTTGTCGTAGACGGAGGCGGAGGCGCGGACCGGCGTGTCGATCTCGGGGTTGTTGAAGCCGAACTTCTCCGCGGTCTCGACCATCTTGTCCCGTGTGACCTCGTCGCCGAGCTTGGCGAAGACCGAGTTGCAGGAGACTTCCATGGCCCGGTTCAGGCTGGCGTTCTCGCATCCGCCGGCGTGGTTGACCATGTTCTTCGTGGACAGCGGGATCTTGTACGGCTCGGGAGTGTCGGTCGGCGCGTCGATGTCCGTGACGATGCCGTGCTCGAGGGCCGCTGCGGCGGTGACGACCTTGAAGGTGGAGCCGGGCGGGTAGGTCTCGCGCAGCGCGCGGTTCAGCTTCGGTTTGTCCTTGTCCTTCTCCAGCTCCACCCAGGCCTTCTCGTCCTTGGCGGAGTATCCGGCGAAGGTGGAAGGGTCGTACGACGGGGTCGAGGCGAGCGCGAGGATCGCTCCGGTGCGAGGGTCGATGGCGGCGACCGCGCCCTTCTTGTCGCCGAGGCCCTCGAACGCGGCCCTCTGGGCCTTGCGCTTCAGGGTGGTGACGACGTTGCCGCCCTTCTTCTTGTCGCCCGTGAACAGGGCCATGGTGCGGTCGAAGAAGAGCCGGTCGTCGTTGCCGCTGAGGATCCCGTCCTCGAGCTTCTCGATCTGGTTGGCGTCGTAGGCCTGCGAGGCGTACCCGGTGACGGGAGCCCACATGAGGCCGTCGAGGTAGGTGCGCTTGTACTTGAAGTCGGTGTCCTCGGTCAGGACGGAGCCGGTGATGGGCTTGCCCTCGACGATGATGTTGCCGCGCTCGTGGGCGTAGCGCTCGATCTGGACACGGCGGTTGTACTTGTGGGTGTTCAGCTCGTCGGCGCGGACATACTGGAGCCAGTTGTCGCGGATGAGCAGGGCGAGGACCAGGAGTCCGCAGAAGATCGCGATTCGGCGCAGGGGCTTGTTCACGGTCGGACCACCTGGGTCATCTCGGCGTCGGGATTCGGGGCGGGTGCGGGTGCGGGGCGTCGCGCGGTGTCGCTGATCCGGATCAGGATGCCGATCAGGGCCCAGTTGGCGATCACGGACGAGCCACCGGCCGCGAGGAAGGGCATGGTCATTCCGGTCAGCGGGATGAGGCCCATGACGCCGCCGGCGACGACGAAGACCTGGAGCGCGAAGGCGCCGGAGAGGCCGATGGCGAAGAGCTTGCCGAAGGGGTCGCGGGCTGCGAGGGCGGTGCGGACACCGCGCTCGATGATCAGGCCGTAGAGCAGCAGGAACGCCATCACTCCGGCGAGTCCGAGCTCCTCGCCGACGGTGGCGAAGATGAAGTCGGAGTTGGCTGCGAAGGCGATGAGATCGGAGTTGCCCTGTCCGAGTCCGGTGCCGAGGGTGCCTCCGGCACCGAAGGACATCAGCACCTGCCCCATCTGGTTGCAGGCGGCCGAGGTCTCGTAGCAGGCGAAGGGGTCCATCCAGGCGGTGACACGGGCCTGGACGTGACCGGCGAAGGAGGCCACGCCGACTGCTCCGGCCGCCGACATCAGGAGGCCGATGACGATCCAGCTGGTCCGCTCGGTCGCGACGTACAGCATGATCACGAACATGCCGAAGAAGAGCAGCGACGTCCCGAGGTCGTTCTCGAAGACCAGGACGAGCAGGCTCATGGCCCAGATCGTGAGGATCGGGCCGAGGTCGCGGCCTCGCGGCAGATAGAGCCCCATGAACCGGCGGCTGGCGAGGGCCAGGGCGTCGCGCTTGACCATGAGGTAGCCGGAGAAGAACACCGCGATGACGATCTTCGCGAACTCGCCGGGCTGGATGGAGAAGCCGCCGACGCGGATCCAGATCTTGGCGCCGAAGACGTTGGCTCCGAGGCCGGGGACGAGGGGCAGGAGCAGCAGCACCAGCGACGCCGCCATCGAGATGTACGTGAAGCGCTGGAGGACGCGGTGGTCCTTCAGGACGAGCAGTACGCCGACGAAGAGCGCGATGCCCAGCGCCGAGTACATCAGCTGGTTCGTGGCCTGCGGCGCGAAGTCGTCGCGCGCCAGCAGCCGCGGTGACTGGTCCAGCCGCCAGATCAGCACCAGGCCCAGCCCGTTGAGCAGCGTCGCGAGCGGCAGCAGCAGCGGGTCGGCGTACATCGCGAACTTCCGCACCACGAGATGGGCGATGCCTGCCATGAGGCCGAGCCCGAGCCCGTAGCCGAGCATGCCGGGCGGCACCTCGCCGTCGAGCGCGAGGCCGACGTTGAGGTATGCGAACACCGGGATGACGACGGCGAAGACGAGCAGCGCCAGCTCGGTGTTGCGGCGGCTCGGCAGTTCGATCGCGCCGATGGTGGTCGTGTTGGTGACAACGCTCATGGTGGAGAAAGGCCCCCTACGGGTTTACCGCTTACCGCTTACTGCTTGCCGCAGTTCGAGGCCAGCTTCTGCTCGTCCTCCGAGAGGGTGGGGCCCGGAGAGGGAGTTGCTGCGGTCGGCTTGGTCTTGGCGGACTGGGTGGTGGGCTGGGTGCCGGTGGTACCGCCGGCCTGGCCCTCACCGGCCGGCGCCCCGGCTGCGCGGTCGGCGGCGCGGCGCTGCTCGTCCTTCTTGCAGGCGGAGGCCTGCGTGGCGAGCTCCTTGATCTTGTCGCGTGCGTCGCCGAGGCTGCCCTCGGTGATCGTCTCCTCGACCTGCTTCTGCTGGTAGGGCGGCAGGTACTTGAGTTCGATCTCGGGATGGTCCTTCTCGACCTTCGAGAGCGAGACCCAGGCCAGGTCCTGGCTGATGCCCCGGTAGAGCGCGATGTGCTTGTTGTTGGCGCCGACGTAGTACTGGGTCTGGGTCCAGCGCCAGGCCCCGTACAGGCCGCCGCCGACGACGGCGAGTGCGAGCACGGTGTAGAAGGATCTCTTGAGCCACTTGCGGCCGGAGCGCGGCTTGATGAAGTCGTCGTCGGTGTACGCCCCGAAGCCGCCCTGGGGCGGCATTCCGCCGTAGCCCATGTCGTCGCCGCTTCCGGGCGGGCCGAAGCCGCCGCCGGGGGCCGGCGGGGCGGGGCGGCCGAGGCCGGAGGCGCGTCCCGCGGGGGTCTGCATGGCCCCGCCGTCGTTGTGCTGGGCCTGGTTCTCGGCGACCGCGCCGACGATGACGGGGGTGTCGCTGAGCTGTCCTGCGAGGGTGTCGCCGCCGTCGACGTCGAGGACGTCCGCGACGATCACCGTGATGTTGTCGGGGCCGCCGCCGCGCAGTGCGAGCTGGATCAGCTCCTGCACGGTCTCCTGCGGGCCCTGGTAGCTGGCGAGGGTGTCCTCCATCGTCTGGTGGGAGACGACGCCGGACAGTCCGTCGGAGCAGATGAGGTAGCGGTCGCCGGCCCTGACCTCGCGGATGGAGAGGTCGGGCTCGACGCGGTCACCGCTGCCCAGCGCGCGCATCAGCAGGGAGCGCTGCGGGTGGGTGGTGGCCTCTTCCTCGGTGATCCGGCCCTCGTCGACGAGGCGCTGCACCCAGGTGTGGTCCTGGGTGATCTGCGTGAGCACGCCGTCGCGGAGCAGGTAGGCGCGTGAGTCGCCGACGTGGACGAGGCCGAGCCGCTGGCCGGTCCACAGCAGTGCGGTCAGGGTGGTACCCATGCCCTCGAGCTGGGGGTCCTCCTCGACCATCGCGCGCAGCTGGTCGTTGGCCCGCTGCACGGCCGTGCCGAGCGAGGTGAGGATGTCCGAGCCCGGTACGTCGTCGTCGAGCTGGACGAGCGTGGAGATGACCTCGGAGGAGGCGACCTCACCGGCGGCCTGGCCGCCCATGCCGTCGGCGATCGCGAGAAGGCGGGGGCCGGCATAGCCGGAGTCCTCGTTGCCCTCCCGGATCATGCCCTTGTGCGATCCGGCGGCGAAGCGCAGTGACAGACTCATGCGCACCTCGCCCGTCGGCTCGGGGTACAGCCGGTCTCGAGCCACACTGCCCACCCTCCGGTCGGGAGCCGCCCGTCCCGGCCCGCTGCCGGGACTGCCGCGGGGTCCGTCGTGCGGACCTCCGCGGCTCGCTCGCTCCGCTCGCTCATTGTCGTACTACTTCCGCAGCTCGATGACGGTCTTGCCGATGCGGATCGGCGCGCCCAGCGGAATCGGTGTCGGGGTGGTGAGCCGGGTCCGGTCGAGATATGTGCCGTTGGTGGACCCGAGATCCTCGACGATCCACTGGCCGTCACGGTCGGGGTAGATCCTGGCATGACGGCTGGACGCGTAGTCGTCGTCCAGCACGATCGTGGAGTCGTGCGCGCGGCCCAGCGTGATCGTCTGGCCCTGCAGGGCGACCGTGGTGCCGGTGAGGCTGCCTTCGGAGACGACGAGCTTGGTGGGCGCCCCCCTGCGCTGCCGCGCGGACTGCTGGCGCTGCTGCGGTGGCGCCGCGGCCTGGCGGGCGGCCTGCTGGGGCCGTGCGCCGTCGCCTCGGCGCGAGCCGCGCTGTGTGACGCGCGTACCGAACAGGTCGCTACGGATGACCTGGACGGCCACGATGACGAACAGCCACAGTACGGCCAGGAAACCCAGCCGCATGACCGTCAGGGTCAGCTCTGACATTGCCCCCGCTTCACCCTTCGGCTTGCCGGTAAACGATGGTGGTGCTGCCCACGACGATCCGCGAGCCGTCGCGGAGCGTAGCGCGGGTGGTGTGCTGCCCGTCCACCACGATGCCGTTGGTGGACCCGAGATCCTGGATCGTCGAGGGCGTTCCGGTCCGGATCTCACAGTGGCGGCGCGAAACGCCGGGGTCGTCGATCCGCACATCGGCTTCGGTGCTGCGGCCCAGCACCATCGTCGGGCGGGAGATCTGGTGGCGGGTGCCGTTGATCTCGATCCAGCGGCGCACCTGGGCGCCCGGCACGGCGCCGGGTGCCGCGGTCGCGGGGCGGCCGACGGTGGACGCCGGGCCCGGCCGGTTCATCCCGGGCGGCGGTGCGGACGGCATGGGAGGAGCGCCGACAGGAGGGTAGCCGTAGCCACCGCTCGCGGGGGGACCCTGCGGTGCGGCGGCTCCGGGGCCGGCAGGCGCGGAGCGGTCCGGCGACTGTGACGTACTCGACGCGAGCGTGCGGCTGCGAACCCGGTACAGACCGGTGTCGAGGTCGTCGGCCTTCTCCAGATGGACCTTGATCGGGCCCATGAATGTGTACCGCTGCTGCTTGGCATAGTCCCGGACCAGACTCGAGAGCTCGTCGCCGAGCTGGCCCGAGTAGGGGCTGAGACGCTCGTAGTCCGGCGCGCTGAGCTCCACGATGAAGTCGTTGGGGACGACGGTCCGCTCACGGTTCCAGATCGTCGCGTTGTTGTCGCACTCACGCTGGAGGGCGCCCGCGATCTCGACGGGCTGGACCTCGGACTTGAACACCTTGGCGAAGGTGCCGTTGACCAGACCTTCGAGCCGCTGTTCGAAACGCTTCAGGACTCCCATGGGGCACCTCCTCCGTCATTGCCGTCCTGGTACTGCTTACTGATCGTATCCACGCGTCGGGAAATCGGCTGGTTCCCCTTGTCTGCCCCGTCGATGAGTGTCACCTCTCACACGGATCTCCACACGGATCGTAGAGGCGGCTTCCTGACAGTGTCCCGCACCCGGGGAGTACCCCGGGTGCGCGGGGGGAGATGCCTGCCTCAGTGAGGTGCTCTCCGCCGAGCAGAGGTGCTTGCTGCGCCGAGCAAACGGATGTGAATCGACCCTCGGCAGCGTGCTAATGTTCTGGATGTCGCAAGGCGCTCGCACCAAGCAGGTGAGGGGCCGGCGGCAACACCCAATGCGCGGGTGGCGGAATAGGCAGACGCGCTGGATTCAGGTTCCAGTGCCCGCAAGGGCGTGGGGGTTCAACTCCCCCCTCGCGCACAAGCACAAGTGAGACGGGTCTCCGTCAGGACGAAAGTTCTGGTGGGGGCCCGTCTCTCGTTGTCCGGAGCGGACCGGCGCTGTTCGGACCGTTGCGCGGCTGTGGTGCGACCGTTGCGCGGACTCATTGCCCTGGGCTCGTCAGGCCCTACTCGTCGGGCCCTTCTCGTCGACCAGTCGTTGGCCGGACTCCACTTTCGTCGCGTGCGCGTGCGACGAAAGTGGGCCGCGGACGGTTTCAGGCGCTGAATAGGGTGCCTGCCGTGGATGCGTCTTCGAACATACGGGCCTGGGTGCGGGCAGGCTGGCAGTGGCTCGCGGCGCCGGAGCTGTGGTCCCGGCGCAGGCTCGCGGGCGAGGCTGTCCTCGCGCTCGTGCTGGGACTGATGAGCGCCGGGCTGGCCGAGCTGCTGGGGACGTCGGGGCCGGCTGTCGCCGCTGAGGGGGCCGCGACCGCGGTGCTGTCCTTGATGCGGCGGAGACTGCCCGCGAGCGTCCTTGCGGTGACGTCCGGACTGGCCCCCGTGGTCGACGGCTTCGCTCCGCTGATGATGGTCGTGGGCTGGTCGGCGGGGCGGCGGATTCCCGGGGCCGGCAGGGCGCTGGCCGCATTCACCGGTGCCTATGCCGTCTGCGTCGGCGCCACACTGATCGACGTCGGGCCGCAGGACGTCGGCGTCGCCGTCGTGCTGCTCACGACGCTGTTCTTCCTGGCGACGACGGTCGTGCCAGGCCTTGCCAGCCGCTACTGGACCCAGCGCCGGACCCTGCTGCACACCCTCCAGGAGCGCAACGTCCAGCTGCTGCGGGAACGCGCGATGATCGCCGGGCAGGCGAGGTTGCGCGAGCGGCAGCGGATCGCTCAGGACATGCACGACAGCCTCGGTCATCAGCTGGCGCTCATCGCCGTGCACACCGGCGCGCTGGAGGTGGACCGCGAGCTGACCAGCCGGCAACGGGAGGCCGTCGGAGTCCTGCGGGAAGCGTCGGTGACCGCGATGCACGAGCTGCGCGAAGTCGTCGGGATCCTCCGGGACGGGGTGGAGGGGCCGCAGCCCGCCGTTGACGAGTCCGGACGGGCGGCACGGGGGACGGCAGGTGTCGTGGGGCTGGTCGAGGCGGCCAGGGCCGCGGGCAACACCGTTGAGCTGCGGTGCGCGGGAGAGGCCAGGCCACTGGCGGCAGCCGCCGACCACGCGGCGTTCCGTATCGCTCAGGAGGCGCTGACCAACGCCTTCAAGCACGCACCCGGCGCGCCGATAGTCGTGGAGCTGCGCTACGAGCCCGACTCCTTCGTCGTGGAGATCGTCAACGAGACGGCGGCCGCCGGTGCCGTGGACGCCGTGGGCGAGGCCGTCAGTGGCGGTCAGGGGCTGACCGGGCTGCACGAACGCGCCCGGCTCGTCGGGGGCATGGTGCACGCCGGGCCCGTCGTCGGCGGTGGCTTCCGGGTGGCCGGCGTACTGCCGTACGGCGTCGTCGAAGCCGCGCCCATCGTCGATGCGGTGGACGACTTCCGGCAGCAGTCGCGGTCCGTCCCGCTCAGGAACGGTGTTCCGGTCATGGACTGGACTGTCTCGGAGAGGGAGCGGGCAATGGGTGGCGTGGGCAGGAGCAGGAGCGGCGGTTGGGCTCCGGGGTGCGGGATCGCGGTGGGCGCCGTGGTGCTGCTCGTGGTGGCGAGCCTTTTCGGGCTCTTCTTCCTGATGGGCTCGCTGAGCGAGGGGATGATCGACCCGAAGCAGTACGAGGCCGTCGAGGTCGGTATGGCGGAGAAGGACGTACGCGACCGGCTGCCGGACGGCGACACCGTCGCGACGACGGGTCTCCGGGGGACGGGCCCGAAGGAGCCGGAGGGGTCGTCCTGCCTGGTGCTGATGTCCTCCGAGATGGGGGACAGCCTGGAGACCGAACCGGTGTTCCGGTTCTGCTTCAAGGGCGGCAAGCTGGTCGAGAAGAAGGCGTACGACGTCAAGCTGTGACGTCAAGCGGTAGGGAAGCAGGGGGAGTTTCTGTGACCGGTTCTCCGGGGGCTGCGGGGGGTGCGGGTTTGCCGGGGTCTTCGGGGTCTCCTGGGGCGGCGGGGGCATCGGGGCCGGCAGGTTCGCCGGCGTTGCCGGAATCGCCGCGTTCGCCGCGTTCGCCGATCAGGGTCGTGATCGCCGACGACGAGCCGCTGATTCGCGCCGGGATCCGGATGATCCTCACCTCCGACCTGGAGATCGAAGTGGTGGCGGAGGGGGCGAACGGCCGCGAGGCCGTCGACCTGGCCCGCGCCCACAGCGCGGACGTGGTGCTGCTCGACATACAGATGCCGGTCATGGACGGCCTCACGGCCCTGTCCGAGCTGCGGAGGACCGTTCCGGAGACCCGGGTCGTCGTGCTCACGACTTTCGGCGAGCGGGAGAACGTCCTGCGGGCGCTGGAGCACGGCGGTGCCGGTTTCCTGCTGAAGGACACCGCCCCTGCGGAACTGATCCGCGCCGTACGGGCTGCGGCTGCCGGTGACGCATATCTCTCGCCCGGAGCGACGCGGCATGTGGTGGACCAGCTGGCCTCGGGGCGTGCCGCGGCACGCAGCGAGCAGGCCCGGGCGCGGGTGACCGCGTTGAGCGCGCGCGAACGTGAGGTGCTGGCCTTGCTCGGCGAAGGGCTGTCCAATGCGGACGCCGGGCGCCGTTTGCATATGAGCGAGGCGACCGTGAAGACGTACGTCAGCAGGATCCTGGCCAAGCTGGAGTGCGACAACCGGGTGCAGGCGGCGCTGCTGGCGCGTGACGCGGGGCTCTGAGCGCCGGGCCGAGCGGGCTCTGAGGGCCGGGCCGAGCGGGCTCCGAGGGCTGTGGAGCTGTCAGGGCAGAAGCGGAGGGCTACGGGCGGCGTGGTCATCCCGCTGTGGGATGTTTCACGTGGAACACACGCGGAATGCGTGGGCCGTCGGCGGGAGCGGCGGATCCGCCCCGCCGACGTTGTGCCGCTCCCGCCGATGAGCCGGCCGGTTACGCGGCCAGGCGCGCAGCCAGCTCCTTCGCCTTCTGCGTGGCCTGGTCGAACGCCTTGGCGCGGGAGGCTTCGGCGAGCGGGATGAGCTCGGCCATCTCGGGCCTCGCGGGTGCCAGCGTCAGCTCGGGAACGATGAAGTCGACCTCTGCGCCGAGCATCGCGGTGAGGACCTTCTCCATGTAGTTCTGGACGAACTCGAAGTCCTCGCGCGGAGTGCCGGGGGCGTACGAGCCGCCGCGGCTGGCCACGACGGTGACCGGGGTGCCCGCCACAGGGCCGTCAGGGCTGCCTGCGTTGTGACCCACGATGATCACCTGGTCCAGCCATGCCTTGAGCGTGGACGGGATCGTGAAGTTGTACATGGGGGCGCCGATCAGTACGGCGTCCGCCGCCGTGAGCTCGTCCGCGAGCTACGGCGCGCAGCGCGTCGTCCGCGCCCGCGGAGACGGCGCCCATGTCGAGGTGCGGCAGAGGGTTGGCGGCCAGATCGCGGTAGACGACCTTGCCTTCGGGGTGTTCCTCCAGCCAGGACTTCACAAATGCAGCAGTGACATCGCGCGATGCGGAGCCCTGGGGGAAGACGGCGGAATCGATGTGCAGCAGCGTGGCCACGTGGTTCTCCAGATATGCGGATGCGCAGGAGCGCAGAGGGCGGGCGCGACGACAGAGCGAGCGCCCAAGATTTTGTGCGTAACTATGAATAACACAGGAGCTTACTTTTTTTCACCCGCTCACGGGAGGGCAGTACGCTGGGGTCATGGCGGATCACGACGAGCACGGGTGCAGACAGGTCGACCGGTCGATCACGCACGTATTCGAACTGCTCGGCAAGCGCTGGACCGGCCCGATCGTGTCCGTGCTGATGCAGCAGCCGGTGTACTTCGCCGAGCTGCGCAGAGCCATCCCGGGCATCAGTGAGCGCATGCTGTCCGACCGTCTGACCGAGCTGGCGGCGGCCGGGCTGGTCGTGCGTGACGTTGACGAAGGACCGCCGCTGCGCGTCTCGTACCGGTTGACGGAGGCCGGTTCGGCGCTGGAGCCTGCGCTCGGGGAGCTGGGGCGGTGGGCCAAGTCCTATCTGCCGGGCGGTGTGCGGGGCGAGGGTCGGTCCTGCTGACGTCTGTCTGCCGACCTGCCGACCCGATGACTGCGGACGTGTCGACTGCCGACGTGCCGACCGCGGTCCTGCCGTGATGACTGTGCCGGCGGGCGGGACAGCCCAGCCCGTGGGACAGCCCGCAGGACGGCCTGGGGAACGGCCCGCGGGGTGGGTGGTCGCGAGGTTGTCCACAGGGGGGAGACGGCTGCCTGACGTGGCTGTACCGTCTTCGGCAGTTGATGTTGTACGACGTCGGGGGAGGCGGTCCCGCCATGGGTGAGGTCGAAGCGGTCGTGCCGGTCCAGCGGTCTGCTTCCGGGGACGTACGGGTTCCGGACGTCGCCGGATTCGCCCGGCGAGGGGCGACGGGGAGCGAGCCGGAGTCTCCCAGGGAGGCCGGCAAAGCGCTGCGGGGCCAGGTGCCGCGCTCGTCGCACGACACTCTGGTCATCGGTGCGGAGCGGCCGGGCGCCGTGCAGGCCGTCGAGGAGTCCAGCCGTGGCCGGGTGCCGGAGCTCGCTCCGATCCGGGTCGGGCGGATGGCCGCGTCTCCCTTCGCATTCCTGCGTGGTACAGCGGGGCTGATGGCCCATGATCTGGTCGCCACTCCCGTCACCGGCATCGCGGCGCAGATCTGCGGCGACGCGCATGCGGCGAACTTCGGGCTGTACGGGGACGCGCGCGGGCGTCTGGTCATCGACCTGAACGACTTCGACGAGACCGTCGTCGGCCCCTGGGAGTGGGACCTCAAGCGGCTCGCTGCCTCGACCGTCCTGGCCGGCCGTGAGGCCGGTGCCGACGAGGACACCTGCCGCAAGGCAGCCTTCGACGTGGTCGGTGCGTACCGCCGGACGATGCGGCTGCTGGCCAAGCTCCCGGTGCTCGACGCGTGGAACGCGATCGCGGACGAGGAACTCGTTTCGCACACGGACGCGCGGGACCTGCTCGGCACGCTCGAGCGCGTCTCGGAGAAGGCCCGGAGCAACACCAGCGCGCGGTTCGCCGCCAGGGCGACGGAGGCCGGGCCCGACGGTGGCCGCCGCTTCGTGGACGCCCCGCCTGTGCTGCGCCGGGTTCCCGACGAAGAGGCCGCCGCCGTCGCGGCATCGCTCGGGGAATACCTGGAGACGCTCTCGGAGGACCGGTTGCCGCTGCTTGCGCGGTATGCCATCCACGACGTCGCGTTCCGGGTCGTGGGCACCGGAAGCGTCGGGACCAGGTCCTACGTGGTGCTGCTCATAGACCACCGGGGCGAGCCGCTGGTGCTCCAGGTCAAGGAGGCGCGGGCCTCTGCACTGCTGCCGCATCTGCCGGCGGCCGGCTTCGACAAGGCCGAGCCGATGCACGAGGGCCGCCGGGTCGTGCTGGGGCAGAAGCGGATGCAGGTCGTCAGTGACATCCTGCTGGGCTGGACGACGGTCGACGGCAGGCCCTTCCAGGTGCGGCAGTTCAGGAACCGCAAGGGCAGCGTGGACCCGGCTGCCCTCGCGGCCGACCAGGTGGACGACTACGCCCGGATGACGGGCGCTCTGCTGGCCAGGGCGCATGCGCACAGCGTCGACCCTCGGCTCGTCGCGGGGTACTGCGGCAAGAACGAGGAGCTCGACGAGGCCGTGGCCGGCTTCGCGGCGCTTTACGCGGACCGGACGGAGGCGGACCACGCCGAGCTGGTGGCCGCTGTGCGGAGCGGGCGGATAGCCGCCGAGCTCGGCGTGTGACGGGCCAGGGGCCCGACCACCCGGGGTGGACGGTGCTCTGCCATACGCTGGGCGGGTGACCCAGGATCCTCCCGGGGCGCCGACGACCCGGACCGACGACGAGCAGGACGACCACCGCGTGGACGAACAGAGCAGCGTGGACGAGCAGGGCGTGCAGGGTGCGCACGACGCGTCCGAGGTGAAGGACGCGCAGGGCGACCCGGATGCCGGGGACAGCCGGGCTGCGCAGGGGAGCCAGGCTGCTCGGGCAGCGGACGGTGAGCGGCCCGAGGCACGGCTGGAGCGAGCCGTGCGCGTGGCCGAGCAGGCGCTGATCGAGTTCGAGATCGCGGTGGAGACCTTCCGCGTCGAGGTGGAGAACTTTTCGCGGCTGCACCACCAGAAGCTCGGCCCGATGTACTCGCGGCTGGACGAACTCGACGCCCTGATCGCGGAGGCCCGCGCCGCCCGCACCGGCGACCCCGAGGATCTGCGCAGGGCACAGGAGGCGCGGGCGATGGTGATGCCGATGCCCGGCGTCGACGAGCTCTTCCACGACTGGCTGGACTCCGACGGTCTCTCGCCCGAGGCCGCGGC
Organism: Streptomyces sp. NPDC002133; assembly: GCF_040296405.1. Lineage (NCBI taxonomy): Bacteria > Bacillati > Actinomycetota > Actinomycetes > Kitasatosporales > Streptomycetaceae > Streptomyces > Streptomyces sp. NPDC002133. The sequence goes on from NZ_JBEOXF010000023.1 coordinate 75,029, forward strand.
GATGCTGACCGACCAGTCCGTGCGGCCGCCGAAGCGCGTGCGGCCCAGCGACGAGGCGCGCAAGCTGTACCGGGAGCTCGCCCGCAAGGCGCACCCGGATCTGGCCCAGGAGGAGAAGGAGCGGGCACGCCGGGAGGAGTTCATCACGCGCGTGAACGCCGCCTACGGGCGCGGGGACGAAGCCCTGCTGCGCGAGCTGTCGCAGGAGTGGGACGCCGGACCGGTGCATGAGGCTTCCCGGCTCAGTGAGAGCGAGGAGCTCTACGCCCGCCTGGAGTGGCTGGCGCAGCGCAAGGAGCTGCTGACCGCGATTGCCAAGGAATTGGAGGACAGCGCCATCGGCGCGATGCTGAGAATGGCGCCCGATGACCCCGACCGGCTGCTGGACGAGATCGCCGAGCAGCTGCTGGCACAGGTCGCACAGCGTGAAGCCGAGCTTGCCGGCCTGGTGCAGTAGGTTTCCCATGGACGCCCGCCGTGCGCAGTGCGCGCCCTGTAGGTACGAGAGAAGGCCAACCCCATGAATTTCGCCCCGCTGCCCTCGGTGGACGTCGCGTCCGTTCCGGCCGACGGTCTGGTGCTCGATGTCCGCGAGGACGACGAGTGGGCGGCCGGCCACGTCGAGGGCGCGCTGCACGTCCCGATCAGCAACTTCGTAGCCCGCTTCGGTGAAGTCACCGAGGTGCTGGCCGAGGGCCGCCGCGCCTATGTGATGTGCCGGGTCGGCGGTCGGTCCGCGCAGGTCACCCAGTATCTGGTCCAGCAGGGCATCGACGCCGTGAACATCGACGGCGGGATGCAGGCCTGGGAGGCCGCCGGGCGCCCGATGGTCACCGAGGACGGCAGCCCTGCCTACGTGCTGTAGGCGTCGCGGCTAAGCACCCAGCGGGTGTGCGGCGAGCAGGTCGCCCAGGGCCTCCTCATGGGCCGCCGCCGGGCCGAGCGAGAGTTCGAGCTGCTTGGCCCAGGCGTGATACCGGTGAAGCGGATAGTCGGTGTCGGCGCCGAAGCCGCCGTGCAGATGCTGCGCGGTCTGGACGATGCGGCGCACGCCCTCGGACGCCCAGATCTTCGCCACCGCGATGTCTCCGGAGGGGGGCAGGGCCCCGCCCGCTCCGGTGCCGATGCGCCAGGCGGCCTGCCAGAGGGTCGCCTCCATGGCGCGCAGATCGATGTAGCGGTCGGCCGCCTGTACGGCCACGGCCTGGAAGGTCGCGACGGGGAACCCGAACTGCTCGCGCTTGCTGGTGTATTCACTCGTCATCGACAGCACTCGCTCACCGAGGCCGAGCGCCAGCGCACAGGTTCCGGTGGCCAGCAGCCCCCGCAGCCAGTCCCAGGCTCCCTCGGCGTCGATGAGCGCGCCACGCTCGATCCGTACGGAGTCCAGCCGGGCCTCGGCGAAGAGCTCGCCACTGGTGGAGAACTGCTCGGCGAGGGTCAGACCCTCGTGGCCGCGGGGCACGAGAGCGAGGACCGCTCGCCCGTCGCCGGTGTGCGCGGGGACGGCGAGCAGATCGGCGCACTGAGCCCAGGGCACGCCTGTCTGCATCCCGTCGAGCACCCAGAAGTCGCCGTCCTGGCGGGCGGTGACGGCGAGCTCGGCAGCGTCATGTCCGGTGCGGCCGTTGGCCGCGGCAGTCAGCACCAGCTCGCCCGCCCCGACGCGGGGCAGGATCCCGCTGCCGAGCGCTTCGCCGCCGAAACGCTGCACGGTCATGGCCACCGCGCTGGTCTCCAGCAGCGGCACACGGGCCAGGACCTTTGCCGATTCCCGCAGCACAAGGCAGAGCGCGATCGGGTCCAGGCCCGCCCCACCGTGCTGCGGGGCGATCACGAGGCTCAGCAGATCGGCGCCCGCGAGCCTTGCCCACAGCGGCCGGTCGAACTCCTCGGCCACCGCGCCCGGGCTGAGCGCGGGGCTCGGCACCCCGTCGGGCGCGACGCCCGAGAAGACCGCCCTCGCCGCTTCGACGGCTGCCTGCTGCTCCTCGGTGAAGGTGAAGTCCACTTCCCTGTCCTTCCACGCACCGGCCCTGCCTCTGTCGGTCGGATCGGAGAATCCGACCGGCCCGACAGGCCTGACGGGTCGTCAAGGTAGAACAGGTTCCAGTGGAAGGGAATGGTGTCGGCAGTGCCAACCGGCATGCCGGAAGCGACCTTCCTCCGCGTCAGCGGTCGAAGTCCAGCTCCACCTCGGACGTCACCGGATGCGACTGGCAGGCCAGCACATAGCCTGCTTCCGTCTCCTCCTGCTCCAGTGCGAAGTTGCGGTCCATCCGCACCTCTCCCGAGACGAGGAACGCCCGGCAGGTACCACACACACCGCCCTTGCAGGCGTACGGCGCGTCGGAACGGGCCCGCAGCACCGTCTCCAGCAGCGACTCCCCTTCCTGCACCGCCCAAGTGCCCGAGCGGCCGTCCAGCGTCGCACTCAGCGTGCTGTGCGCGGGCGCGGCGACCGGCGCCGGGGCGGGTGCCTCGTCCACATGGAAGATCTCCTCGTGGATGCGGCTGCGGTCCACACCCAGCGCGCGAAGCGCCCGCTCCGCGCCCTGGACCAGTCCGAACGGTCCACAAAGGAACCATCCGTCCACGTCCGGCACGGGAAGCAGCGCGGGCAGCAGCTCGGTCAGCCGCTCCCGGTCGAGCCGCCCGGACGGCAGACCGGCCTGCTGCTCCTCCCGGGAGAGCGCGGTGACCAACTGAAAGCGGTCCGGATAGCGGTCCTTGAGGTCGGCGACGTCCTCCAGGAACATCGTCGACGCCGCCGTGCGGTCACTGCGGATCAGACAGAAGCGGGCTCCCGGCTCCCGCGCCAGCAGCGTCGCCGCGATCGACAGCACGGGGGTGATCCCGCTGCCCCCGACGATCCCCGCGAAGTGTCCGGGACGCGGCTCCAGGACGAACCGGCCCATCGGCTGCATGACCTCGACCGTGTCCCCGACGGAGAGCTCCTTCAGGGCGTACGTCGAGAACTCGCCACCGTCGACCAGCCGGATCCCCACGCGGAGCAGGGGATCCTCGCCGGTGGGCGCGGCGGGGGTGCAGATCGAGTACGTACGCCGGATCTCCTCGCCGTTCGCCCCCGTACGGCGCAGGGCGATGTGCTGGCCGGGGGTATGGCGGAAGGCGTCACGCAGCTCGGAGGGGACCGCGAGGGTGACGGCCACCGAGTCGTCCGTGAGCCGCTCGACCTCGCTGACCCGGAGCGGATGGAACATCTACAACTCCTTGAAGTGGTCGAACGGTTCGCGACAGGCCGTGCAGCGGCGAAGTGCCTTGCACGCGGTTGAGGAGAACCTGCTCAGCAGTTCTGTGTCCGTGGATCCGCAGTGCGGGCAGCGCACGGTGAGCGTGAGGGGGATCGGGCCGTCCTTGGCGCCCGGGCGTGGCGGGGCTATGCCGAACTCCGCGAGCTTGCGGCGGCCCTCCGCGCTGATGTCGTCCGTCGACCAGGCAGGAGAGAGCACCTTGACGACCGACACCTCCGGTATGCCGTGGTCGTGGAGCACCTGCTCGATGTCCGAGGTCATCGCCTCGATGGCCGGGCAGCCGGTGTAGGTGGGGGTCAGCGCGACCTCGACCCTGCCGGGACCGAGTACCTGAACACCGCGGAGCACACCGAGCTCCTCCAGCGTCAGCACGGGCAGCTCCGGGTCGGGCACCGACCCGGCCAGTCTCCGCAGCTCGGCTTCCAGAAGCGTGTCGGTCACCATGACGCCCCCGGGTGGCTGCGATGCAGGTGCTGCATCTCGGCCAGCATCCGTCCGAACGACTCGGTGTGCAGGCCCTGTCGCCCTGCCCCCGCCGACCAGGCGCCCTTGTCCGCTGTGTCCGGGACGGTCAGCGTGGCGCGCTCCAGCACGGCCGTGACCGACTCCAGCCAACCTGTGCGCAGCGATTCCCAGTCCACGGCCAGCCCTTCCACCGGCTGGAACATCTCGCCGGTGAACCGCCACAGCGCATCACAGGCACGCTGCATCCGCTCATGGCTCTCGGCCGTTCCGTCGCCCAGGCGCAGGGTCCACTGCTCGGCATGGTCCTGGTGGTAGGCGACCTCCTTGACCGCCTTCGCCGCGAGCCCCGTGAACTCGCTGTCGACCGCCGCCAGCTGTCCGAACAGCAGATGCTGGAACGTCGAGAAGTACAGCTGCCGGACGATGGTGTGCGCGAAGTCTCCGTTCGGCTGCTCGACCAGCTGGAGATTGCGGAAGGCGCGTTCCTCACGGAGATACGCCAGCTCGTCCTCGTCGCCGACGAGGGAGAGCAGCGTCCGGGCCTGTCCCAGCAGGTCAAGGGCGATGTTGGCCAGGGCGACCTCCTCTTCCAGGACCGGGGCGTGGCCCGCCCACTCCCCCAGCCGGTGCGAGAGCACCAGGGCGTCGTCGCCCAGCGCGAGTGCGGCGGTCACAGGTGCTTCACCCCCTCCGGGATGTCGTAGAAGGTCGGGTGGCGATACGGCTTGTCGGCGGCCGGCTCGAAGAAGGGGTCCTTCTCGTCCGGGGAGGAAGCGGTGATCGCCGCGGACGGCACCACCCAGATCGAGACGCCCTCGTTGCGCCGGGTGTAGAGATCCCGGGCGTTGCGCAGCGCCATCTCGGCGTCCGGGGCGTGCAGGCTGCCCGCGTGGGTGTGGGACAGCCCGCGGCGCGAACGCACGAACACCTCCCACAGCGGCCAGTCGGTCGAGCTGCTCATGCCGTTGCCTCCACGTGCGCCTCGTCGCGCTTCTCGTTCGACTCGTCCGACCTGCCGGCGGCCGTCTTCGCGGCGTACGCCGCAGCCGCCTCGCGAACCCATGCGCCCTCCTCATGGGCCCGGCGGCGCTGGGTGATCCGCTGCTCGTTGCACGGTCCGTTGCCCTTGAGGACCTGCCAGAACTCGTCCCAGTCGATGGTCCCGAAGTCGTGGTGACCCCGCTCCTCGTTCCAACGGAGATCCGGGTCGGGGAGGGTCAGGCCCAGGGCCTCCGCCTGCGGGACGCAGATGTCCACGAAGCGCTGGCGCAGCTCGTCGTTCGAGTGGCGCTTGATCTTCCAGGCCATGGACTGCGCCGAGTGCGCCGATGCGTCGTCCGGAGGGCCGAACATCATCAGGGACGGCCACCACCAGCGGTTCACCGCGTCCTGCGCCATCTCGTGCTGGGCTGGGGTGCCCTGCGACAGCGCGAGCAGCAGCTCGTACCCCTGGCGCTGGTGGAAGGACTCCTCCTTGCAGATCCGGACCATGGCGCGCGCATACGGCCCGTAGGAGCAGCGGCACAGCGGCACCTGGTTGGTGATCGCCGCGCCGTCCACCAGCCAGCCGATCGCGCCCACGTCCGCCCAGGTCAGCGTGGGATAGTTGAAGATCGACGAGTACTTCTGGCGGCCGGAGTGGAGCTTGTCGAGGAGCTCCTCGCGGCTCGTACCCAGCGTTTCCGTCGCGCTGTACAGATACAGGCCGTGGCCCGCCTCGTCCTGCACCTTGGCCATGAGGATCGCTTTGCGGCGCAGGGAGGGCGCACGCGTGATCCAGTTCGCCTCCGGCTGCATGCCGATGATTTCCGAATGCGCGTGCTGGGCCATCTGGCGCACCAGCGAGGCGCGGTAGTCATCGGGCATCCAGTCGCGAGGCTCGATGCGCTCGTCGGCGGCCACGGCAGCGTCGAACCGCGCCTGGTGCGTCGTAGCCGCAGTCGTCTCTGCAGTCACTGCCGTCATCGGGCCCCCTACCGACCGATCGTTCGGTTGAATGACTTCAATGGTGAGTCTGAGGGCCGTAAGGTGTCAACCCTGTGGATAACCGCGGTGGACCGAAGTGACCATGGGGATCGGGGCGGGATGGACTCGTACGGCAACGAGGGAGCGAGGCGCGAGGGGGCGCCTCCGGGCGACGAGGGCGCCCAGGGCGGCATAGTGAGCCTCTCCCTGCCCTACCAGGTCGTGGCCGCGATCGCTCTCGCGGTCATCGGTGTGCTCGGCTGCACCCATCTGGCCATAGTCTTCCTTCATGTCGCGCCGTCGAACACCGTGACCAAGCAGCACGGCGAGGCGGTCGACGGGTGGATCTACCCCGAGTTCGAGCAGAACTGGAAGCTGTTCGCCCCCAATCCCCTGCAGCAGAACATCGGCGTCCAGGTCCGGGCAGAGGTCACGGACGGTGACGGCGTGCGCAGCACGAGCAAGTGGATCGACCTCTCGGCCGAGGACGGCGAGGCGATCAGCGGGAACCTCCTCCCCAGCCATGTCGACCAGAACGAACTCCGCCGTGCCTGGGACTTCTACGCCAACTCGCACACCGACGACAACCGGCCCAACGGTCTGCGCGGCCAGCTCTCCGAGCGCTACATACGCCGCATCGTGATGATGCGCATCGAGCACCACGACCTCGGCGGAAAGGTCGAGCGCGTCCAGCTGCGGTCGGTCACCCGCTCCGTCAAGGCCCCGGCGTGGAGCAAGGAGAAGACGGACACCCGGCCCTACTTCCGGGTGCTCCCCTGGTGGAAGGTGACGGACGCGGACCTTCCCCTGGAGACGCGGAACGACGGCGCAGCAGACACGGAGGCGGCCAAGTGAACCAGGCCCTCGACGCGGAGATCCCCGACCGCGAGAACCGTGAGAGCAGCGAATACGGCGAGAACCGCGACAGCACCGAGAACCGGGACCTCGGTGAGAACCGGGACCGGCCCGTGAGCCGCGAGAGCGCCGAGAGCCGTGTGGGCCCCGAAGACCGCGCGCGCCACGAAGGCCGGACCGTGGACCGACGTCTGGCCCACGCCATCCAGCGCGTGACGTCGACCGCGCTCGGCCCTTACCAGAGTGCGATCGTCCGCATCGGCTTCGCGGCCACCTGGCTGCTCTTCCTGCTGCGCGAGTTCCCGAACCGCCGGGAGCTGTACGGGCCCGAGGGCCCGTGGGGCTGGGACATGGCTCAGAAGCTGATCGCCAACAACCATGCCTTCACCGCGCTGATGTGGTCCGACAGCACGGTGTGGTTCGAGGTCGTGTACATCGTCGCCCTGCTCTCCAGCGCGCTGCTGATGCTCGGCTGGCGGACCCGGGCCATGTCGGTGCTCTTCATGACAGGTGTCCTGTCGCTGCAGAACCGATCCATCTTCATGGGCGACGGCGGCGACAACGTCATCCACCTCATGGCGATCTATCTCGTCCTCACCCGCTGCGGGCAGGTGTGGTCCCTAGACGCGCGCCGAGCCCTTCGTGCTCGGCGCGAGGCTGCGCGCGGTCAGGCCGGCCCCGTACGTGACTGGGCGGGCCCGGCGCTGTGGGCGGTGCTCGGCGTGGTCCTTGTCGTAGGGACGGTCCTGGACCGGGTCGGCGGGGAGTGGTGGTTGATCGCCCTGTTCTGGACGCTGTGGATCCTCCACGGCGTCTGGTGGCTGGTGAATCGCCGCGCACCGGGCAGCGAGCTGCGCACGCTGCTCGACGTCCTCGCCAACCTCATCCACAACGCCACCCTCGCCGTGATCATGGCCGAGGTCTGTCTGATCTACGCCACCGCCGGGTGGTACAAGATCCAGGGCTCGCGCTGGCAGGACGGCAGCGCCCTGTACTACCCGCTCAATCTCGACTACTTCACCCCCTGGGCCGGGCTCTCCGACATCCTGGCCGCCAGCGGGGTGATCGTGATGCTGGTGACGTACGGCACGGTCATCGTGCAGGTCGCCTTCCCCTTCACGCTCTTCAACCGCAAGGTCAAGAACGTCCTGCTGGTGGCGATGATGCTGGAGCACGCCGGCATCGCCGTGCTGCTCGGCCTGCCGTTCTTCTCGATGGCGATGATCGCCGCGGATGCGGTGTTCCTGCCGACCGTGTTCCTGGTGTGGCTCGGCGGCCGTGTGGAGCGGGGGCGGGACAGAGTGCTCCGGCGCGGGCGGGAGCGGGTCCCCGATCAGCGCGGTGCGCCCGAGGAGCAGCCCGCACGTACCCTCGTCGGGTGAGCAGCGAGACCCAGGAACCGGTTCAGTACGACGACGGCTACGGCCCCGAGGTCGGTGTCGGGCCCCATCCGCGCCCCTGGCCGGAGGGCGGACCGTACGACCCCGAGCTGCTCGCCCATGGGGACCGGCGCAATGTCGTCGACCGTTACCGGTACTGGACGCGGGAGGCGATCGTCGCCGACCTGGACACCCGGCGTCATGACTTCCATGTGGCCGTGGAGAACTGGGGCCACGACTTCAACATCGGCTCCGTGGTCCGCACCGCCAACGCCTTCCTGGCGAAGGAGATCCACATCGTGGGGCGGCGGCGCTGGAACCGGCGCGGTGCGATGGTCACCGACCGCTACCAGCATGTGCGCCACCACGCCGACACGGAGTCACTGACGGCCTGGGCGGCGGCCGAGGGACTGCCGATCATCGGGATCGACAATCTGCCGGGCGCGGTCCCGCTCGAGCGCACCGAGCTGCCCAGGCGGTGCGTGCTGCTCTTCGGCCAGGAAGGCCCGGGACTGACCGAGGAGGCGCGCAAGCACGCCGCGATGGTGTGCTCGATCGCCCAGTTCGGCTCGACCCGCTCGATCAACGCGGGCGCGGCCGCGGCGATCGCGATGCATGCCTGGGTGCAGCGGTACGCGGAGATTCCTGGTCAGGCGGGCTGAGGCCCGCCGCCTCGAGCCGCAGCGGCGTGGCACGTCCGGGACGCCGTGCGGGCCTGTGGCGCCGCCGTGTGCGGCGCTCCGTGGCCCGTCCCCGCGGGCCACGGAACCCCGCTCGCCGTCAGGCCTGGCGGCGCACCTCCACCACGCGGAAGCGGTTCGACACGAACGCGCCGTCGCACAGCGCGGCGTTCGCAGCCGGGTTGCCGCCCGAGCCGTGGAAGTCGGAGAAGGCCGCCGTCTGGTTCACATAGACCCCGCCGGTCAGGTTGAGCGACAGCTGGGCCGACTCCTCCAGGCAGACCTCCTCGATGGCCTGCTCGGCCTCCGGCGAGGTCGTGTACGCCCCGACCGTCATCGCGCCCTTCTCGCGGACCGTGCGGCGCAGCAGCTCCACCGCGTCGGCCGTCGAGTCGACCGCGACGGCGAACGCCACCGGGCCGAAACACTCGGCCAGATACGCAGCCTCGTCCTCGGGCTTGGCCCCGTCCAGCTTCACGATCACCGGCGTGCGCACCACGGCGTCCGGGAACTCGGGGTTGGTGACCTCACGCGAGGCCAGGGCCACCTCGCCGAGGCCGGTCGCCGCCTCCAGACGGGCCTTCACGTCGGGGTTGACCAGGGCGCCCAGCAGGGCGTTCGCCCGGGCGTCGTCGCCGAGCAGGCCGGCCACGGCGGCGCCGAGGTCGGCGACCACGTCGTCGTACGACTTCCGGCCCGCGTCCGTCGTGATGCCCTCACGCGGGATCAGCAGGTTCTGCGGGGTGGTGCACATCTGGCCGCTGTACAGCGAGAGGGAGAAGGCCAGGTTGGACAGCATTCCCTTGTAGTCGTCGGTGGAGTCGACGACGACCGTGTTGACTCCGGCCTTTTCGGTGTACACCTGGGCCTGGCGGGCGTTGGCCTCCAGCCAGTCGCCGAAGGCGGTGGAGCCCGTGTAGTCAATGATCTTGACCTCGGGGCGGACGGCGAGGGTCTTCGCGATGCCCTCGCCCGGGCGCTCGGCGGCCAGCGCGACCAGGTTCGGATCGAAGCCCGCCTCGCTCAGCACCTCTCGGGCGATCCGCACCGTGAGCGCCAGAGGAAGCACGGCGCGGGGGTGCGGCTTGACCAGGACCGGGTTGCCGGTGGCCAGGGAGGCGAACAGGCCCGGGTACCCGTTCCACGTGGGGAACGTGTTGCAGCCGATCAGCAGCGAGATGCCGCGCGGGGCCGCGGTGAACGCCTTCCGCAGCTCCAGGGGGTCGCGCTTGCCCTGCGGCTTGGACCAGTCCGCGGCGGCAGGGGTGCGCATCTGCTCCTCGTACGCATACGCCACCGCCTCCAGGCCGCGGTCCTGGGCGTGCGGGCCGCCCGCCTGGAACGCCATCATGAATGCCTGGCCGCTCGTGTGCATGACAGCGTGAGCGAACTCATGGGTGCGGGCACTGATGCGGGACAGGATCTCCAGACAGACCAGGGCGCGGGTCTCGGGACCGGCCTCGCGCCACGCCGCCATGCCCGCGCGCATCGCGGGCAGCAGCACGTCGAGGTCGGGGTGGGGATACTCGATGCCCAACTGCGGTCCGTAAGGCGACACTTCGCCGCCCGTCCAGCCGTCGGTGCCGGGCTGGTCCAGCTCGAAGCGGGTGCCCAGCAGGGACTGGTAGGCCGCGAGGCCGTCGGCCGCACCCGTCTCGCCGTACGCCTTGGGGTGCTCGGGGTGCGGCGACCAGTACGCCCGGGAGCGGATCGCCTCGAGGGCCTGGTCGAGCGTGGGCCGGTGGGTCTCGGTCAGCTGCATGGAAGACCAACTCCTCGTCGAGCTGGGCAGGGAATCGCGGACAGAGTTAGAGTAACCGAACGATCGGTCGGGACAAGGGGGGTCCGCGGAAACCTGTGGACAACTCGTAGGGGAGGATCACAGCCATGACCGCCACCGAGGCCATCCAGAGGGACGGCGCCATCGCGCCGAGCCGCGCCGTCGCGGTCGTGGGCGCCGGGACCATGGGCCAGGGCATCGCCCAGGTCGCGCTCCTCGCCGGCCATCGGGTGCGCCTCTACGACGCCGCCCCAGGACAGGCGGAGGCGGGCGCGAGTGCGATCCTCACCCGCCTGGAGCGGCTGGTCGAGAAGGGGCGGCTGGACGAGGAGGCGCGTGGCGCCGCGGAGCTCCGGCTGGAGCGGGCGACCGACCTGAAGGAGCTCGCCGAGAGCGCACTGGTCGTCGAGGCCGTCGTCGAACAACTGTCTGTGAAGCAGAAGCTCTTCGGCTCCCTGGAGGCGATCGTCGCCGAGGACTGCATCCTCGCCACCAACACCTCCTCCCTCTCCGTCACCGCCATCGCGGGCGCTCTGCGCCTGCCCGGCAGGTTCGTCGGACTCCACTTCTTCAACCCGGCCCCCCTGCTCCCCCTCGTCGAGGTCGTCAGCGGCTTCGCCACCGACGAGGCCACCGCGACGCGCGCGTACGAGACCGCCAGGGCCTGGGGAAAGACGCCCGTGCGCTGCGCCGACACCCCCGGGTTCATCGTCAACCGCATCGCCCGCCCCTTCTACGCGGAGGCCTTCGCCGTCTACGAGGAGCGGGGCGCCGACCCTGCCACGATCGACGCGGTCCTGCGCGAGTGCGGCGGCTTCAGGATGGGCGCGTTCGAGCTCACGGACCTGATCGGGCAGGACGTCAACGAGGCTGTCACGCGCTCCGTGTGGGAGGCGTTCTTCCAGAACCCGAAGTTCACGCCGTCGCTCGCCCAGCGACGGCTGGTCGAATCCGGGCGCCTGGGTCGCAAGGCGGGACAGGGCTGGTTCTCATACGCGGACGGTGCCGAGCGCCCCGCACCGCACACCGCTCCGGCGACCGAACCGCCCTCGCACATCACCGTGGAGGGCGCTCTGGGCCCGGCGCGCGAGCTGCTCGAGCTGTGCCGCGAAGCCGGCATCACCGTGCGCGAGGAGGAGGAGGACCAGGGCACCCGCATCCTGCTGCCGAGCGGTGGGCAACTGGTGCTCGCCGACGGTCAGACGTCCGCCGAGTTCCGGGACGTCGTCTACTTCGACCTGGCGCTCGACTACCGGGCGGCGACCCGGATCGCCCTGTCCGCCTCCGAGGTCACGGAATGGGAGACGCTCCGGCAGTCGATAGGCCTGTTCCAGGCTCTCGGCAAGAGCGTCAGCGTCATCGGCGACGTACCGGGCATGATCGTCGCGCGTACGGTCGCGATGCTGGTGGACCTCGCGGCGGACGCCGTCGCCAAGGGCGTCGCGTCCGCCGAGGACATCGACACGGCGATGCGGCTCGGCGTCAACTACCCGATCGGCCCGGTCGAATGGGGCCGCAGGCTCGGTCGTGCTTGGGCGCACGAGCTGCTCGACGAGCTCCACGCACGCGTGCCCACCGGCCGCTATGCGCCGTCCCTGGGTCTCTACCGCCAGTCCTGTGTCCAGATGAAGGGCGAGTAGGTCTCATGACGACAGCCAAGCGCGACACCTACACCCCGGAGACCTTGCTCTCCGTCGCCGTCCGCGTCTTCAACGAGCGCGGTTACGACGGCACCTCCATGGAGCACCTCTCGAAGGCCGCCGGTATCTCGAAGTCGTCGATATACCACCACGTCGCGGGCAAGGAGGAGCTGCTGCGCCGCGCGGTGAGCCGGGCGCTCGACGGGCTCTTCGGGATCCTCGACGAGCCCGGGGCGGTGCGCGGGCGTGCCATAGAGCGCGTCGAGTACGTGACCCGGCGCACGGTCGAGGTGCTCATGGCCGAGCTGCCCTACGTCACCCTGCTGCTGCGTGTGCGCGGCAACACCAGGACCGAGCGCTGGGCCATGGAGCGGCGCCGGGAGTTCGACCACAAGGTCGCCGACCTGCTCAAGGCTGCCGCGGCCGAGGGCGATCTCCGGGCCGACATGGACATGCGGCTGGCGACCAGGCTGCTCTTCGGCATGGTCAACTCCCTGGTGGAGTGGTACCGGCCGCAGGCCGGCACCGGCTACGACCGGGAGCAGGTCGCCGACGCCGTCGTGCGGCTCGCGTTCGACGGGCTGCGTACGGCGCCGTAGCGCTGTGTGCGCGACCACGTAGGCGCGCACGTCGGCCACGGGCACGGCCGCCCTCGCCCCGTGGCGCGCTCAGCGTGTCGGGTCGGGGTCCAGGTCCGTCTCCTCGAAGACCAGCAGGGTGCGGGTGGAGAGCACCTCTGGGATCGACTGGAGCTTGGTCAGGACGAGTTCGCGCAGCGTGCGGTTGTCCGGCGTGTGGACCAGCAGCAGCACGTCGAAGTCGCCGCTGACCAGGGCGATGTGTGCGGCCCCCGGCAGCGCCTGGAGCTGCTCGCGCACCGTGCGCCAGGAGTTCTGCACGATCTTGAGCGTGATGTACGCGGAGGCGCCGTGCCCGGCTCGCTCGTGGTTCACGCGGGCGCTGAAGCCCCGGATCACGCCGTCTTCGATGAGCCGGTTGATGCGCGCGTACGCGTTGGCGCGGGAGACGTGCACCCGTTCGGCCACGGAGCGTATCGAGGCGCGCCCGTCCGTCTGCAGGATGCGCAGGATGTCCCGGTCGATCGCGTCCAGAGGGCGGGGCGGCGGGCCCTGGGCGGCTCCGGGCACGGCTTCGTACACCGTGCGGTCCTCGCCGTCGGCCATTTGTTCAGCTGTCACGTCCCCCCGCCTCTCTGTCGTGGACGACCTGTTCCTATCCCAAGCTGTGGAGAACCGTTTGTCCACAGGCTGAAGGTGCCTGTAGCCAAAATGCGCCCACGACCGAACAATCGGTAGGTGAGGCGCCTCACACTCCGCGCCCTCATGGGTCCTTATGCCCGCTCCCACGAGGAGGTGCTCGCGTTGAAGAAAAGCAGCATGACGGTCGAGGAGCGGCCGGGTGCCGCTTACCGGCCCACCCCGCCGCCGGCGTGGAAGCCGCGCACCGACCCTGCGCCGCTGCTTCCCGACGCCGAGCCGTACCGCGTGCTCGGTACGGACGCCGCCGCCGCGGCGGACCACCAGCTGCTGCTGCGGCTGTACGCCGAGCTGGTGCGCGGCCGCAGGTACAACGCGCAGGCGACCGCGCTCACCAAGCAGGGCAGGCTGGCCGTCTATCCGTCGAGCACCGGCCAGGAAGCGTGCGAGGTCGCGGCCGCACTCGCCCTGGAGGAGCGCGACTGGCTCTTCCCCAGCTACCGGGACACCCTCGCTGCCGTGGCCCGTGGCCTCGACCCCGAACAGGCGCTCACGCTGCTGCGCGGCGACTGGCACACCGGGTACGACCCGCACGAGCACCGCATAGCGCCCCTGTGCACCCCACTCGCCACCCAGCTGCCGCACGCCGTGGGCCTGGCGCACGCCGCGCGTCTCAAGGGCGACGACGTCGTCGCGCTCGCCATGGTCGGCGACGGCGGCACCAGCGAGGGCGACTTCCACGAGGCGCTCAACTTCGCCGCCGTGTGGCAGGCCCCCGTCGTCTTCCTCGTGCAGAACAACGGCTTCGCGATCTCCGTCCCGCTCGCCAAGCAGACGGCCGCGCCCTCTCTCGCCCACAAGGCGGTGGGGTACGGAATGCCGGGCCGACTGGTCGACGGAAACGACGCGGCGGCGGTTCACGAGGTGCTGAGCGAAGCCGTCGCTCGGGCGCGGAGAGGCGAGGGCCCCACCCTCGTCGAGGCCGTCACGTACCGCATGGACGCGCACACGAACGCCGACGACGCCACCCGCTACCGGGCCGACGCCGAGGTGGAGGCCTGGCGTGAGCACGACCCGATCCGGCTGCTGGAGCGGGAGCTGACCGGGCGCGGGCTGCTCGACGAGGACACCGTACGGGCCGCCGCAGAGGCCGCGGAGACGATGGCCGCACAGCTGAGGGAGCGGATGAACGCCGACCCGGTGCTCGATCCGATGGATCTGTTCGCGCATGTCTACGCGGAGCAGACCAGCCAACTGAGGGAGCAGGCCGCACAGTTGCGCGCCGAGCTGGACGCCGAGGACGGGGAAGGCGCGCACGGCGCGGAGGGTGACGCACGATGAGCACGGCAACTGCGGGGCGGGCCAAGCCCGCCACCATGGCGCAGGCCCTCCAGCGCGCGATGCGGGACGCGATGGCCGAGGACCCCTCCGTCCACGTCATGGGCGAGGACGTGGGCACTCTGGGCGGTGTCTTCCGGGTCACCGACGGGCTCGCCAAGGAGTTCGGAGAGGACCGCTGCACGGACACGCCGCTCGCCGAGGCCGGCATCCTCGGGACGGCCGTCGGCATGGCGATGTACGGACTGCGGCCCGTCGTGGAGATGCAGTTCGACGCCTTCGCCTATCCGGCGTTCGAGCAGCTGATCAGCCATGTCGCACGTATGCGGAACCGCACGCGGGGCACCATGCCGATGCCGATCACCGTGCGGGTTCCGTACGGCGGCGGGATCGGCGGCGTCGAGCACCACAGCGACTCCTCCGAGGCGTACTACATGGCGACTCCGGGGCTCCATGTCGTCATGCCCGCGACGGTCGACGACGCGTACGGGCTGCTGCGGGCGGCGATCGCCTCCGACGACCCGGTGATCTTCCTGGAGCCGAAGCGGCTCTACTGGTCGAAGGCCGACTGGTCGCCGCACGCCCCGGCGGCGGTGGAGCCGATCGGGCGCGCGGTGGTACGGCGCAGGGGGCGCAGTGCCACGCTCATCACGTACGGCCCGTCCGTGCCGGTCTGCATGGAGGCCGCGGAGGCGGCACAGGCCGAGGGCTGGGACCTCGAGGTCGTCGATCTGCGCTCCCTCGTGCCTTTCGACGACGAGACGGTGTGCGCCTCGGTGCGGCGCACCGGGCGGGCCGTGGTCGTCCATGAGTCGACGGGCTTCGGCGGGCCCGGCGGGGAGATAGCGGCCCGGGTCTCCGAGCGCTGCTTCCACCACCTGGAGGCGCCGGTGCTGAGGGTGGCCGGTTTCGACATTCCGTATCCGCCGCCGATGCTGGAGCGTCACCACCTGCCGGGTGTGGACCGGGTGCTGGACGCCGTGGCGCGGCTGCAGTGGGAGGCGGAGAGCTGATGGCCCAGGTGCTCGAGTTCAAGTTGCCCGACCTCGGTGAAGGTCTGACCGAGGCGGAGATCGTGCGCTGGCTGGTCGACGTGGGCGACGTCGTCGCCATCGACCAGCCGGTCGTCGAGGTCGAGACGGCGAAGGCGATGGTGGAGGTGCCGTGCCCGTACGCGGGCGTGGTGACCGCGCGCTTCGGCGAGGAGGGCGCGGAGCTTCCCGTCGGGGCCCCGCTGCTGACCGTCGCGGTGGGCGCGTCGGAGTCTGCGCCCACGGGCTCCGGGACGTCGGCCGGATCCCGCACCGCAGGCACTTCTGGGGCCTCCGGAGACGAGTCCTCCGGCAATGTGCTGGTCGGGTACGGCACGGGCGCCCCGGCGGCCCGCCGTCGCCGGATCCGGCCGACGGCGCTGTCGGGCGCCGCGTATGCCCTGGCGTCCGCGCCGGGGGACCCGTCGGGTGGCGGGCACAGCTTCCCGGAGCCCGTGTGGGACAGCGCTGTGGAGAGCCCGGCGCCCGACGCCGTCCTCGGCGAGGAGTTCGCTCCGGCCGCTCCCGTCGGCCCTGCCGAGCCGGGCCGGGAGGGGCCCGTGGCCGTGATCTCGCCGCTGGTGCGGAGGCTGGCCCGGGAGAACGGGGTCGATCTGCGCCAGTTGCACGGGTCCGGGCCCGACGGGCTGATCCTGCGGGCCGATGTGGAGCAGGCGGTACGGTCCCTGGCCGGCGGCGCCGCGCCGCAGCAGGTCGCGCCCACCCCGGTGCCCACTCCGTCGCTCGCGGCGGCGCCCGCCTCCGCGCCGGCGGCCGGCACCGTTGTCGCAGACGTCCAACGGATCCCGCTGCGCGGGGTGCGTGGGGCCGTCGCCGAGAAGCTGTCCCGCAGCCGTCGGGAGATACCGGACGCGACCTGCTGGGTGGACGCGGACGCGACCGAGCTGATGGCCGCGCGCCGGGCGATGAATGCAGCAGGCGGGCCGAAGATCTCGCTCCTTGCCCTGTTCGCCCGGATCTGTACGGCCGCCCTGGCCCGCTACCCCGAGCTGAACGCCACGGTGGACCTGGAGGCCAGGGAGATCGTGCGTCTGCCCGGGGTGCATCTCGGCTTCGCGGCCCAGACCGAGCGCGGCCTGGTCGTCCCCGTCGTCCGGGATGCCCACCGTCGCACGGCCGAATCGCTCACCGAGGAGTTCGCCCGGCTCACCGAGACGGCCCGGCGGGGCCGCCTCACCCCTGCGGACCTCACCGGCGGCACCTTCACGCTGAACAACTACGGGGTGTTCGGGGTCGACGGGTCCACGCCGATCATCAACCACCCGGAGGCGGCCATGCTCGGAGTCGGCCGCATCGTGCCGAAGCCCTGGGTGCACGAGGGCGAGCTCGCTGTCCGGCAGGTCGTGCAGCTCTCCCTCACCTTCGACCACCGGGTGTGCGACGGCGGTACGGCGGGCGGCTTCCTCCGCTATGTGGCCGACTGTGTGGAGAATCCGGCAGTGCTGCTGCGCACGCTGTAGCCGGGAGCGGCTCGGGGCGGTCCGCACGGTCCCGAGCCGTCCCGAGCCGTCCTGAACCCTCCCGAGCGGTTCCGTACGGGTGATCGCGGCCCATACTGCTGGGGTGACTGCGCAAGCGGAGTACGACGCGATCGTGCTCGCCGGAGGTGCCGCCAGGCGGCTCGGCGGAGCGGACAAGCCCGGAGTCGGAATCGGCGGCCGGGCGCTGCTCGACCGTGTGCTCGCGGCGTGCCGGAGCGCGGGCCGCACCGTTGTCGTGGGCGACCGGCGGGCGACCGTGCGCCCCGTGATCTGGGCGCGCGAGTCTCCGCCCGGCGGCGGACCGCTCGCCGCGCTCGACGCGGGGGTGCGGGAGACCGACGCGGGCATGGTTGTCGTGCTCTCGGCGGATCTGCCGTTTCTGGGCGACACGACGGTACGAAGGCTGCTCGAGGCCCTGGCCCCGGGAGGGCCGGAAGCCGCGCTGCTCAGCGACGCGGATGGCCGGGACCAGCCGCTCGTCGCCGCGTACCGGACGGAACCGCTGCGCCGAGAACTGGGTCGCATCGCCACCGAGTGCGGGGGACTCGCCGGGCTGCCGTTGCGGCGTCTCACGCAGGAGCTGGAGCTCGACCGTGTCGCCGCGGGGCCGCTCGACGCCTTCGACTGCGACACCTGGGAAGACATTGCCGCGGCCAGGGCCCGTATCAGGGAGCATGGGAACGTGCTGGATGAATGGATCACCGCAGTCAAGACCGAACTGGGCATCGAGCTCGACGTCGACACCGGCGTTCTTCTCGATCTGGCCCGGGATGCCGCGCACGGTGTCGCGCGGCCCGCAGCACCACTCACCACGTTCCTCGTCGGTTATGCGGCGGCCAAGGCGGGCGGTGACAGTGCCCAGGCCGTAGCCGAAGCGGCGCGCAAGGCTGCGGCACTCGCCGAACGCTGGGCGGCGGAAGCGGACGAGGCCGGCAGCTGATGGCCACACAGGATCGTGAACCCGACGCTCCGGGCGTGCCCGGACAGGCTCATGCAGGAGGGTCCGGTACGGGTCCCGGCGCCGGTGGCCGGGTAGACGCCCCAGCCCCAGCCCCAGCCCCAGCCCCAGTCCCAGCCCCAGTCCCAGCCCCGGCCCGCGACCACGCCGACGACGGCGTGGAGGACGCTCTCGCCCTCGTGGGCCGGCATCCAAGCCACGGTCAGGGGCGACCGGCCACCGTGCGGCACGGCGCAGCATCCTGGGGTGAGGCGCGTGCCCTTGCGGCGCGTGCCGGCCGCGGTGCTCCACCCTGCGCCCGGCGCGAGCCGCTGGACCGGGCCCTCGGGCAGGTGCTGGCCGAACCGCTCACCGCGCTCACCGATCTACCTCCCTTCGACACCTCGGCCATGGACGGCTGGGCGGTCGCGGGACCGGGCCCCTGGAAGGTCCGGAGCAGCGGCAGCGGCATCCTCGCCGGGCACAGCGAACCGGAGGCGCTCACCGACGGCTCCGCCGTACGGATCGCCACCGGGGCCCGGATCCCGACCGGAGCCACCGCCGTCATCCGCAGTGAGCACTCCCATACCGACGGGAGCGGCCACCTCCACGCCAAGCGACAGGTGACCCACGGTCAGGACATCAGGTCTCGCGGCCAGGAATGCCGGTCCGGTGACCAACTCCTGCCCGCCGGTGTCCCGGTGACTCCGGCCGTCCTCGGGCTCGCCGCGGCCGCCGGGTACGACCAGTTGCTCACCGTCCGTCGGCCGCGCGTCGAAGTGCTGGTGCTCGGAGACGAGTTGCTCACCGAAGGGTTGCCCCACGACGGGCTCATCCGTGATGCCCTCGGGCCGATGATCGGGCCCTGGCTGCGTGCGCTCGGCGCCGAGGTGCTCGCCACCCGACGGATCGGTGACGACGCGGAGGCGCTGCACCAGGCCGTCATCTCATCGGAGGCGGACCTCCTCGTCACCACGGGCGGCACGGCGGCCGGGCCGGTCGACCATGTCCACCCGGTACTGAGCAAGGCGGGAGCCGAGCTGCTCGTCGACGGTGTCGCGGTGCGTCCAGGGCATCCGATGCTGATGGCCAGGCTCGCGCCCGGGCGGCATCTGGTGGGGCTTCCCGGGAATCCGCTGGCCGCCGTGTCCGGGCTGCTCACCCTTGCCGAGCCGCTGCTGCAGGGCATGTCGGGACGGGCGGCAACCACGGCCCCGTATCGCGCCTCCCTGCGGGACGAGGTGCACGGCCATCCGCACGACACCCGGCTGGTGCCGGTGGTGCACCGCGGCGACCGGCTCGTGCCGCTGCACTACAACGGTCCGGCCATGCTGCGCGGTATCGCCGCCGCGCACGGTCTCGCGGTCGTGCCACCCGGCGGGGCGCGCCCCGGCGATGGGCTGGAGGTCCTCGAGCTGCCATGGTCGCCGACCGGTGAGGGGCGTTTCACGTGAAACTTTCCGGCCAGGACGCCATGGCCCGCCAGGCCGACGAGCAGTTGGTCACCGCGCGTGTGACGTTGCCGCGCAGGGTCATCGAGCGTCCGCTGCGCCAGGTCGGAAGACGCCTGCTGATAGCGCTGGGCGTGCTGCTTCTGACGGTCCTGATCGTCTGGATCGACCGCGCAGGCTACTACGACAACGCCGACGAGAAGGTCGACCTGCTCGACTCCGTCTACTACGCGACCGTCACCCTCTCCACCACGGGCTACGGCGACATCGTTCCGCGCAGTGACAGTGCGCGGCTGGCCAATGTGCTGCTGGTGACGCCACTGCGTGTGCTCTTTCTGATCATCCTGGTCGGCACGACTCTTGAGGTCCTCACCACCCGGACCCGGGATCAGTGGCGGCTGAACCGCTGGAGGGACACCTTGCGTGACCACACCGTTGTCGTCGGTTTCGGCACGAAGGGACGTTCCGCGATTCAGACCCTGTGCGCGACAGGTCTGAAGAAGGAGCAGGTCGTCGTCGTGGACCCGAGTTCTAAGGTCATCGAGGCGGCGAATGCGGACGGCTACACCGGCGTGACCGGGGACGCGACCCGCAGCGAGGTGCTGCTGAGCGCGGAGCTGCAGAAGGCGAAACAGATCGTCATCGCCACACAGCGTGACGATACGGCCGTGCTGGTCGCGCTGACGGCGAGGCAGCTCAACCGTGGGGCGAAGATCGTCGCCGCGGTACGGGAAGAGGAGAACGCACCGCTGCTGCGGCAGTCCGGGGCGGATGTGGTGATCACCAGTGCCAGCGCGGCCGGCCGGCTGCTCGGCCTCTCCGTGCTCAGTCCGAGTGCCGGCAGAGTGATGGAGGATCTGATCCAACAGGGTGCCGGGCTCGATGTCATCGAGCGTCCGGTGACGAAGAGCGAGGTCGGCAAAGGCGTGCGGGAGACGGACGACCTGGTCGTGAGCGTGCTGCGCGGGCACCGGTTGCTCGGGTACGACGATCCTCAGGCGAGCCCGTTGCAGTTGACGGACCGTCTGATCACCATTGCGAGGGCGACGTACGAGCCGCCGCCGGGCGTCGCGCAGTAGCGGCCGGGGCGTCGGAGTAGCCTCGCGGCCATGCATGCGATCACGATTCCCGAACCAGGTGGTCCCGAGGCGCTGGTGTGGGCGGAGGTGCCCGATGCCGTGCCCGGCGAGGGGGAGATCCTCGTCGACGTCGTGGCGAGCGCCGTCAACCGCGCGGATCTGTTGCAGCGGCAGGGCTTTTACGACCCGCCGCCCGGAGCGTCCCCGTATCCCGGGCTGGAGTGCTCGGGGCGCATCGCCGCGCTCGGCCCCGGGGTGTCCGGGTGGCGCGTGGGTGACAAGGTGTGCGCGCTGCTGGCGGGCGGCGGCTACGCGGAGAAGGTGGCGGTGCCGGTCGGGCAGTTGCTGCCGCTGCCGGAGGAGGTGGACCTGGTCACGGCGGCGGCACTGCCGGAGGTGACGTGCACGGTCTGGTCCAACGTGTTCATGGTGGCGCATCTGCGGCCGGGCGAAACGCTGCTGGTGCACGGCGGGGCCAGCGGGATCGGCACGATGGCGATCCAGCTGGCGAAAGCGGTGGGCGCGAAGGTCGCGGTCACCGCGGGTGGGCCGCAGAAGCTGGCGCGTTGCGCGGAGCTGGGCGCCGACATCCTGATCGACTACCGCGAGCAGGACTTCGTGGAGGAGATCAGAAAGGCGACGGAAGGTGCGGGGGCGGACGTCATCCTCGACATCATCGGTGCGAAGTATCTGGACCGGAATGTGCGGGCGTTGGCCGTGAACGGCCGGCTGGCCGTGATCGGGCTGCAGGGTGGCGTGAAGGGCGAGCTGAATCTGGGCGCGCTGCTGGGGAAGCGGGCGGCGGTTACGGCGACATCTCTGCGAGGGCGGCCGCTGCACGAGAAGACGTCGATTGTGGCGGCGGTGCGCGAGCACGTGTGGCCGCTGGTCGAGGCCGGGACGGTGCGGGCGGTGGTGGACCGCACCGTGCCGATGCGCGAGGCGGCGGAAGGACACCGGGTGCTGGAGTCGGGTGCGAACGTCGGCAAGGTGGTGCTGGTGACCGCGGGCGATGCGGCGAACGACGCGGCGGCAGACGACACGGGCGCGTCCACGGGCTGAGCGCCGTCGGTGGCCGCGGGCCGGTGGGCGGTGCGCGCGTTCTGCGCCGGTCCTGAGCCCGGCCCGAGGCTCTGGCACGCACCAGCAGTGCACGTGCGCGGGTGAGTGCCGCTCTCCTCGTCCGCACCTGCGCGTCCGTCGACCGATGCCCGCGCCGTGCGTACGGGCTTCCCCGAGAACAGCAGTGGGCCCCGTTCCCCTCAGGGGAACGGGGCCCACGTGCAGCGTCTAGAGGTACGGGCCCGAGCGGATGGCGCCCGTGTGGGAGCCGTCTTCGTCGGTGGGGGCTCCGGGCGGGAGGGCGCGGCGCATCTGTTCGAGCTGGGCGCGGGCCGCCATCTGCTGGGCGAACAGCGCCGTCTGGATGCCGTGGAAGAGGCCCTCCAGCCACCCGACCAACTGGGCCTGCGCGATGCGAAGTTCCGCTTCGGAGGGAATCGCCTCGTCGGTGAACGGCAGCGAAAGACGCTCGAGTTCCTCGACGAGTTCCGGAGCGAGGCCGTCCTCGAGCTCCTTCACCGAGCCGCGGTGGATCTCCTTGAGTCTGACGCGGCTGGCCTCGTCGAGAGGTGCCGCCCGTACTTCTTCCAGCAGCTGTTTGATCATGCTTCCGATGCGCATGACCTTCGCGGGCTGCTCCACCATGTCCGTCACGGGGACCTCACGCGCTTCGTCGTCGATGTCACCTCCGCCGAGCGCCATCCCGTCCTGTCCCACTACGAGGACGTGGGGGCTCTGCGGTGAGCGTTCATTCCTCGGCATCTCCATGCCGCCATTCTCTCGCACATGTGCTTTCCCACATGGTGTGCCCCCGTACAAGGGTGATCCACCCTTGTACGGGGGCACAGAGTGGGCACAGAGCCGCGGGATCCGCGCGTCAGGTCGCCGCGCGCCGGGCCAGGGCCCCGCGGGAGCGGGTGACCAGCGCCGCGAGGACGGCCGCGCCCACCGGGACGGCGACGAGCAGGGCCGCCAGGGTCTCCCAGGGGATGACGACCGGCACGTGCGGCGGGGCGTCCATTCCGCCATAGCCCTCGTTGAGCGCCCGCTCGTACCACTTCATCTGCTCGCGCTGCTCGGTCAGCCGCAGCCCGACCGCGGGCAGCACACCTGCAGCGGAGCCCAGCACCACGCCCATCGCGGCGACCACACCGCACTGGAAGCCGCTCAGCGTGCGCCGCACCCTCGGCGGGGCCCCGACGGCCGCGAGCGTCTTCAGGTCGGCCTCGGCGTCGGCCTGGGCGAGCCCGGTGGCGATGCCGGCCGCACCGATGGTGATCAGCCCCGCGAAGACGGTCAGCGCCAGCAGCACGATGTTGTACTCGCTGGTGTAGCCCTCCTCGATGTGGAGCATGGCGTCGGCACCCGAACCGTCGAGCTCACCGTTGAGCTTCTGGCGCTGCTCGGTGGTCGGTGTCCGGTCGGTCGTGTAGTACGCGCCGTACGGGACCGTCGTGACGCCCGCCGTGTCGGCCGCCGCCGGAGGAACGATCATGGAGAGGCCGTACGCCGTGATGTTCCCGGGCACCTGGTGCGCGGGGAACGTCTTGACCGTGCCCGGCGCCTCCTTGCCCTCCTCGGCCGCCTTGTCGGCCGCCTCGGTGTCGGTGATCAGGCGGATACCGATCGTGCTGTTCTTGTCGACGTTGCGCTTGTCGAACGAGACGACCTTGCCGTCGGTCAGAGCCTTCACGGCCCCCGGGTCCTCGATGGCGAGGGCCTTCAGCAGCTTCGCGTCACCGACGATCACGCCGCCCGGGACGTCCACGAAGCCGCCGTTCTCCCGGCAGCGCCAGTCCTTGGCCAGCGCCCGGCGCTGGGCCACGCTGAACTTCTTCGCCGGGTCCTCGTTCGAGGGCGCGTAGCTCCACAGCGGGCACTGGTTCGGCTTCGGCACGACGACCTCGTACCGGCCGCAGCCGGGGCTGCCGCTGTACGACATCGTGCACTGCTTCTTCCCGACGGTGATGCGGTCCACGTCGGCCCGGACATCCACCGGCAGGTACTTCTGGACCGCCGCGCGGGCCTGGGCGACATCACGGCCGCCGGGCTCGTCCATCGTCAGGGACACCCCGCCGCTCGGCAGCCGTGCCTCGTACTCGGCGGCGCCCTGGGCGTCCTGGCTCGCCGCGTACGTGGCCACGGCGACCGTCCCCGCGACCGCGGCCAGCACCGCGGCCACCGCGGGAGCCGTGCGGCCCCGGTTGCGTACGGCGGCGCGCAGCGCGAGCCGGGGCGACAGCGGCAGCCAGCGGCCGACGCGGCCGAAAAGGCCCACCAGTGCGGGCGTCAGGGCCACCACGCCCAGCTCAGCGATCGCACTGCCTCCGGCGACGATGATGAACTGCTCCGAGAACATGGAGCCGTACAGAGCGATCGCCGCCCCGAGCAGCACCGCGACGAGCCCGATCGCGGGGAGCACCCGGCTGCTGCGACGCACGCCCCGACGGCCGGTGAGCGAGGCCAGGACGGTCTGCCGGGAGGCGGTGACGGCCGGGACGATCGCGGCCAGCAGACCGGTCATCACGGCGAGCAGGCCGATGCCGAGCAGCTCCAACGGCCGGATGTCGAAGCTGCCGAAGCGCGCCCCCATGGACTCCTCGAGCAGCGGGCGCAGGGCGAAGGTGAGGGCGAGACCGAGCACCGTGCCCACGACGGCCGCCACGAAACCGATCACCAGACCGCCCGCCAGGACGATGGCCCGGATGTGACGGCGGTCGCCACCGTTCGCACCGACCAGCCCGAGCTGGCGGCGCGAGCGCCGGGCGCCCACGGCGAAGGCGGGACCGGCCAGCAGACAGATCTCCAGCATCGCGAGGCCGACGACGGTGCCGACGGCGGCGAGTGCCGCCGCCTGTGCGCCGGTGCTCTCCTCGTAGCGGTTGCCCCAACCGTCCCTCTGGTAGAGCGGCACATCCGCATCAGCGGGCGGATTCAGCTGAACGGCCCGCGACAGGGCCACCACACCCTTGGCGTTGGCCTCTTTGACCATGTTCCACGTGAAACCACCGGGAGTGTGCAACAAGTAGGTCGTGCTCTGGCCGACGCCCGGCAGGCCGTCGGCCAGCAGCGCCTTGTCGAGCGGGTCGAGCAGGGCGCCGGGAAGCGCGTTGACCTGGTCGGTCTTGAGCGAATCCGGCAGCTCGTAGGAGCCGGTGATCGTGTACTCCCGGTCGAGGCCGCGTGCCGCGAGCTTGGAGCCCACGCTCAGCCCGCTCGACTCGAGGAAGTGGGTTGTCGCCGCCACCTCGTCGCTCCCCTTGGGGAAGCGGCCGCCGACCAGCGTCATGATGCCCGCGGCCATCGGGTCGGTGGACCTGAGCTCACGGATCTCGGCGTTCAGCAGGCCGTGCGTGGTGCGCAGCTTCCCGGAACCGCTCGAGTCCTCCAGGGTCTTCGCGCCTGTCGGGAAGGCCTTGGAGACGTCCCCTTCGCCCTCGGGCCACGGCTTTTCGTCGAAGTTCCCCACCGGCGAGTAGTTGGAGGCGTCGGGGGCCTGTTCGATCGGTGTTCCGCCGGTGCCGGGGTCGGACAGTCGAGCGTCGGCGGCGCCGAGCGAGCGTTCAAGGGTCTGCTCGGTGGAGAGTTCTGCGCTGCGCAGGGTCAGATCGGCAGCGCTCACACCGAGGATCGGCAGCGCGATCATCGCCAGGACGAGGAAGCTGCGTCCCTTGAAGCGCCAGGCGTCACGGCGGGCGATGCGTATCGCGGCCCGCCAGGAGTGGTACCAGTTCGTCACCGTTCGGCCGCCTGCCCGCTCAGCAGGGAGTCCGCCTCGCTGCGGAAGGTCTGGTCGACGACCGAGCCGTCGCGAAGGAAGACCACCCGGTCCGCCCAGGCCGCGAAGCGCGGTTCGTGGGTGACGAGGATGCCGGCAGCGCCCGCGTCGCAGCGCGCGCGCAGCAGGGCGAGAACGGATTCACCGGTCTCGGAGTCCAGCGCACCGGTCGGCTCGTCGGCGAGGACGAGACGGCGGTCGCCGACCAGGGCGCGGGCGATCGCCACCCGCTGCTGCTGGCCGCCGGACATCTCGTCGGGGAAGCGGTCGGCGAGATGGCTGAGGTCCATCTCCTCCAGCGCGGCGAGGGCTTCGGTGCGGGCCTTGCGGGCGGAGATGCCGTCGAGTTCACGCGGGAGGGCGATGTTCTCGGCGGCGGTGAGCGCCGGGATGAGGTTGTAGTCCTGGAAGACATAACCGATGCTGCGGCGGCGCAGGGCGGCGAGCGTCTTGCGGTCGGCGGTGGTGATGTCGGTGTTCTCGACGATCACCTGGCCGGAGCTCGGGGCGTCGAGACCGCCGGCGATGGTGAGCAGCGTCGACTTGCCGGAGCCGGACGGGCCCATGACGGCGACGAGTTCACCCGGGAACACATCGAGGTCGACGCCACGCAGGGCGTGCACCTCGGTGGCACCGCTGCCGTGGACGCGGGTCAGCTTCCGCAGTTGCAGCACGGGCTGCTGCTGTGACTGCTGTGGCTGGTGGGAGTGGTCGGACATGGAGGGGTCCCCCTTTGGGCGTACGCGCAGGGGCGTACGCGAGCGGATGTGAAGAGAGAGGCGTAAGGGACAGGGAACGGAGCCGGAGCTCAGCCCCGCCGCCTCCGGTGGTCATGCACGGGCGTCGGCTCCGGCCCCGAGGTCGATGCCGGCTCCGGTCCCCAGGCCGGCGTCGACTCCGGAGCCTGGGCAGGCGGGGGTGCGTGCTCCGGAGTCAGGGATGCCGTCGCGGAGAGCCGGATGAGCCGGGCTTCGCAGTGGTCGAGCCAGCGGGCTTCCGCCTCGGTCTGGAAGATGAGCTGTTCCAGTACGAGCAGCCAGGCGATCTCGTCGCGGTCGGCAGGGTCGGCTTCCAGCGCCTGGGCCTTGAGCCGGGTGTAGTCCTGCATCGCCTTCACGGTGTGCCGGCGCTGGGCCTGGATGACCGCGCGGATGTCGACCGTCGGCGCTCCGACCGCCATGGCGAGCTTGATGGCCAGCTCGTCCCGGGCGGGGCTGGTGCGGTCGACGGGCCGTTCGAACCAGGACTTCAGTTCCCCGCGCCCGGCGTCGGTGATGGCATAGAGCGCGTGCCCGGCCTCGTCCTCCCCGTCCTGCACCACCATGCCGTCGCGCTCCAGCCGGCTGAGGGTCGTGTAGACCTGGCCGACGTTGAGCGGCCAGGTGGCACCCGTACGGGACTCGAACTCCGTACGGAGCTGGGAGCCGTAGCGAGGACCGCGTTCCAGGAGGGCGAGAAGCCCGTGGCGGATCGACATACTCAGTATGTATACCGGGTATGCCGTTGCGGACAACCGACTTGAGACGGACGTTGCGCGTAGGCCGTACGAGGGACCAGGGGTCTCTGGGAGGGGTTCGGGAGGGGCCTCAGTACCGGCGGAGCCGCAGTCCCATGTAGCCGAGACCCAGCCCCATCAGGGCGCATCCTGCGCCGAGTGTCATGACCGGAATCTGGCGTTCCAGCGGCCGGGTGGAGGAGGGGGGCGCCGCCTTGCCGACGCGGGCGGGTGCGGTGGGTGACGGGGTGGCCGTGGGCGGCGGTACGGGGGCTGCGGGCGCGGAGGTGTGTGCGTCGCGCGCCTCTCGCTCGCGCTGTTCCCGCAGCAGTCGCTTCCGCATCTCCGCCTCCTTCCGCAACTCGGCCTTCATGCGCTCGCGCTCGCGTTCCCGGGCCTGTTCCCGCTCCCTCTCGCGCGCGCGTCGGGGAGTGAGTTCGCGTTGGCGCCCGCTGTCGTGCCCGGCCTCGGGCGTGGTCGCGGTCGAGACCGGCGGGGCCGCCGTACGGCCGGGTCGCTCACGGCCCTCACCGGCCGGGCGTCCGGCCAGAGAAGGCGAAGGGGACGCGGAGGGGGAGGTCTTCGGGGAGCTCTTGGGGCGGGCGTCGGCGCTCGTCTTCGGGCCGCGTCCCGCGCCTTGACCCGGCCGCGCGTCTTCCTTGACGCCCGTGTCCGCGCCTGCGTCCGTGCCCGTGTCCGCGCCCCTGCCCGCACCCGTGGTCGTTCCTGTGCTCGTGCCGGAACTCGCATCCGGGCCCGGCCCGTGGCCCTTGTGCGCGACACCTCCCTTGCCGGGCCGAGCCGACACCCCGGGCTCCTGTGCCCCGGGGGCCTTCGGTGCCCCCCCGTAGAGCTGCCTCCCGGGGCCGCCGGGCCGAACGGGTGGTGGCACGGCCGCTGCCCTGGCCGACCGACGCTCCAGAAGTCCCTGCGGCTCCTTGGCGTCCTCGCGGTCCTGCCGACCCTTACGGTTCCGGCCGTCCTGCTGTACGTGGCGGTCCTGGAGATCGTGCCGGTCCTGCCGGTCCTGCTGCAGGTCGTCGGCGTGCCCCCGAAACGTTTCTGCGAGGCCCCAGGAGTCGTGGTCATCGGCGTACGACTCGACCGGCATCGACGCCAGCACGACGGCCGCGAACACCGCGATGGTCGTCACGCCGTGCGTGCGGAGCTTCGGAGCCACTGGGTGACCCCCTCCCGTGCCGAGTCGCCGAGATGCAGGAATATCGGACTAAGCGTCACATATGCGATCTCATCCGGCATCCCGGGCGTGAGGGCCGGGGCGGGGCGTGCGAACGGCCCGGCGCGCCATCCGCGTGCCGGGCCGTTCCGAAGTGAAGGTGACCGAAGTGAAGGTGACCGAAGCGAAAGTGACCGAAGGGACGTGGTCGACGGGAGGACGACCGAAAAGAAGGCCGAAAGAGGCGACTACTGCCCCGGGTCTCCGGTGGCGATCTTCAGCTCGAACGTCTGGCTTCCGGGAACCACGGCCGTGCCCTCTGTCGGGAACTGCTCGATGACCTGGTCCTCCGCGTACTGCGGATGGTCCACCCTGGTTTCCTTGATCTGCCAGCCCGCCGCCTGGATGCACTCCTTGACGGAGATCAGGTCCTTGTAGATGAAGCTCGGAGCCTGGACCTTCTTCGGGTCGTCGCTGTCCTCATAGGCGTCCGTGCACTCTTCCTTGTCCATCGTCCGGTTGCGCTCCGGCGGCCTGTGCTCCGCCATCGCGGTCTGGCTCGCACTCGGGTCGCTGCCGCCCGCGCCCGGGACCTTGTCGCCGCCCAGGTGCTGCGCGACGAGCAGACCGCCGATCGCCAGCAGCGCCACCACGGCCGACCCCACGATCACCGGCATCTTCCGGCTGCCGCCACCGCCGCCCGTCGAACCGGCCGTCGGCTGCGGGGAGATGGTGTACGGGGACGGAGTCGGCGACTGGTACGCCGGGGCATGGGTCGGGACGTGCTGCGGGTATCCGTAGCCCGGAGCCGGTGCGGACGTCGGCGTCGGCGTCGGGTGACCGTACGGTCCGGGGACCGGACCCGGCTGGTACGGCTGGTGAACGCTCGGCGGCGCCGGCGTGGACTGGTCCACCGGCGGGAAGACCGCCGAGCCGACCCCCGCACCGCTGCTGACGGGACCTCCGGCGACGATGACCGGCGCGCCCGTCTGCCCCGCACCGGAGACGCGCATGCACTCGTCACGCATCGCAGCGGCGTTCGGGAAACGCTCGTTCGGGTTCTTCTTCAGCGCCCGCGCGACCAGCGCGTCCATCGCCGGGGTCACCGACCGGTTGATGGAGGACGGGGCGACCGGCTCCTCCTGCACATGCGCGTAGGCGATCGCCAGCGGCGAGTCCGCGTCGAACGGCAGCCGGCCCGTCAGCAGCTGGAAGAGCATGATGCCCACCGAGTACAGGTCGGAGCGGGCGTCGACGCCGCGCCCCAGGGCCTGCTCGGGCGACAGGTACTGCGGTGTACCGACGACCATGCCGGTCTGCGTCATCGACGTGACGCCCGACTGCATGGCCCGTGCGATACCGAAGTCCATGACCTTGACGACGCCGCGCTTGGTCATCATCACGTTGCCGGGCTTGATGTCCCGGTGGACCAGGCCCATTTCATGGCTGGTCTCCAGCGCCGCGAGCACATCCGCGGTCACCTTGAGCGCCTTGTCGGCCGGCATCGCGCCGTACTGCTGGATGTCGGCGTTGAGGACCGAGCCGAGGGGCTTGCCTTCCACGTACTCCATGACGATGTACGGCATGAGCGAGCCGTTGAGCTCGTCCTCACCCGTGTCGAAGACCGACACGATGTTGGTGTGGGACAGCTTGGCGACGGCCTGCGCCTCGCGCCGGAAGCGCTCGCGGAAGGACTGCTCGCGGCCGAGCTCGGTGTGGAGCGTCTTGATGGCGACCTGGCGGTCCAGAGCGGAGTCGTAGGCCAGGTAGACCGAGGCCATGCCGCCCTCGCCGAGCAGGTCGCGAAGCTGGTACCGGCCGCCGGCGACCGAACCGCCCGCGTAACGGCCGCCGCCGTGTGCCCCGTCCTGGCTCATGTCGTGCTTCCCCCTACGCGCGCCTGGCGGCCGCGGTGATCCGTATTTACGGGCCAAGTCTGCCCGAGGGCACGGACACGTCAAGCCGGGTGCCCGTTCCGTGACCGTACGCACAAGAAGCGTCTCGCAAGCGTTACGGGAAACGCATGGAATTTGCGTGGGTGCAGCGGCAGCGGGTTTGATGGCCGGTCCATCTCGGACCGGGCCGCCGCGCGGAGCCTGTAGCGTGACGTGGCAGAGCACCAAGGCACCCGAGGAACGCCGGCCGCGCAAGCGCTCGGCACCGCAAAGATACGACGGCGAGGACTGATGGCACCCGAACCCGAAGCAAGTGGCGGCGGAGTCTCGGATGCTGCGGACTCCTGGGGCGTCGGCGGACTCGTCGGTGACGGGCGCTACCGTCTGACGCACCGCCTCGGACGCGGCGGCATGGCCGAGGTGTTCGCGGCGGAGGACGTACGGCTCGGCCGCACCGTCGCCGTCAAGCTGCTCCGCACCGACCTCGCCGAGGACCCCGTGTCCAAGGCCCGCTTCACGCGCGAGGCGCAGTCGGTCGCCGGGCTCAACCATCACGCCATCGTGGCCGTGTACGACTCCGGCGAGGACGTCGTGAACGGCCAGTCCGTGCCGTACATCGTCATGGAGCTGGTCGAAGGCCGCACGATCCGCGACCTCCTCATCAACGCCGAGGCCCCGCCGCCCGAGCAGGCGCTCATCATCGTTTCCGGCGTCCTCGAAGCGCTCGCGTACTCGCACCAGCACGGCATCGTGCACCGCGACATCAAGCCCGCGAACGTCATCATCACCCACGGCGGCGCCGTGAAGGTGATGGACTTCGGCATCGCCCGCGCGCTGCACGGCGCGTCGACGACGATGACCCAGACCGGCATGGTCATGGGCACGCCGCAGTACCTCTCCCCCGAGCAGGCGCTCGGCAAGGCTGTCGACCATCGCTCGGACCTGTACGCCACGGGCTGTCTGCTGTACGAACTGCTCGCGCTGCGTCCTCCGTTCACCGGTGAGACCCCGCTCTCCGTCGTCTACCAGCACGTCCAGGACGCCCCCGTGCCGCCGTCAGAGGCCTCGGACGTGGCACCTCCGGAGCTGGACGGGCTCGTCGTCCGGGCGCTCGCGAAGGACCCGGACGACCGGTTCCAGAGCGCCGAGGAGATGCGCGGCCTGGTGCAGTACGGGCTGCAGATGCTCCAGCAGCAGGGCAGCCACACCGGTACGTGGAACACCGGTCCGGTCGAGATGCACGACGGCCTCCACACGCCGGCGATGGGCATGACCGCGACGACG
Organism: Streptomyces sp. NPDC002133; assembly: GCF_040296405.1. Lineage (NCBI taxonomy): Bacteria > Bacillati > Actinomycetota > Actinomycetes > Kitasatosporales > Streptomycetaceae > Streptomyces > Streptomyces sp. NPDC002133. Next base: position 106,314 of record NZ_JBEOXF010000023.1, read on the forward strand.
GCGATGGGGCACCCGCCGCACGGAGACACCTCGAAGGGCCCGCTCCTGCCGCCGCGCAACCCGGACGACGGGGCGTACACCGGCGCGTACGGCCGCGGAAGCGGCCCTGGCGGAAACGGCCGGGGCGGCCGCGGCAAGGTGTGGCTGTTCCTCGCCCTGGCGATGGTCGCCATCGCCGCGGGCGTGGCCTTCGCGCTGGACCGGACGGCCGACACCGGCAAGAACCCGACCGACCAGACGACCGTCTCCAACACTCCGAACACGCCGGACAAGCCGTCCTCGGCGCCGCCGGAGACGGAGGACGAGGAGTCGGAGGAGCCGGATCAGACGTCGGGCGGCAACCAGTACCCCTGGACGCCGTCCGACACCCCGACGGACAAGGACACGCCCTCCGCGCCGGAGAGCCCCACGGGCGGCGGCCCGTCCGGTACGCCGTCCACGACGGAGGGCAACACCACCGAGGGCACGACGGAGGGTGGTCAGACGGACGGCGGGACGACCGACGGCGGCACGACCGACGGCGGGACCACGGAGGGTGGTCAGACGGACGGCGGGACGACCGACGGTGGCACCACCGACGGTGGCACCACCGACGGCGGGGCCACGAATGGTGGTCAGACGGACGGCGGCACGGCCTCCGGCGGCACCCCCCAGTAGCTCCGGTCTCACCCCGTGAACGCCTCGCACACCGCCTCGTACTCCCGCGTCCACCACACCGCCAGGGCCGACACCGCAGGAAACTGCGGGTCGGCCCTGCGGTCGTGCAGCTGGTAGCGCCAGCGCAGTATCCAGAAGTCGTTGAGCCGCTCCCACCACACCCGGTGCACCGCCGCGGCCAGCTCCGGGCCGTCCGCGCCGGCCGCCCGCCGGTAGGCGCGCGCGTACGCCCGCACCTTCGGCAGCTCCAGCTCCCCCGCCGGTCGTACGAAGAAGATCGCCGCGGCCCGTACGGCCTCCTCGGCGCGCGGCTGCACCCCCAGCCGGTCCCAGTCGACGATCGCGGCGGGTTCGGCGCCCTGGTAGAGGAGGTTCAGCGGGTGGAAGTCGCCGTGCACCCAGCCGCCGGCGGTGCCCGGTGGCGGTCGGCGGTCGGCGTGCCGCTCCAGGAGGATGCGGCGCTCGAGCAGCCGGTGCTCGGCGAGGGTGTCGAAGGTGTCGCGGGGGCGGTGGGAGCGGGCCAGCTCCAGCAGCTCGTCGATCAGCGCGAAGGTCTCGTCAGGGTCGGCGCTGAGGTGCTCGCACTCGTGCGGGTCCGCCTCCATCACCCGTTCCAGCGCGGTGTGCACCCGGCCCAGGAGCGCCCCGAGGCGCCGGGACTCGGCGGTGGTCAGCTGGGCGCCGCCCCGGTGCCGGCCGTCCACCCAGGGGTGCAGGGCGTAACAGCGGCCGCCGATGACGGCGACGGTGTCGCCCGCCGTGTCCTGGACGGGCGGGGCGACCGGGACGCCGAGGGACTGGAGGCGCTGGGTGGCGCGGTGCTGGCGGACGATGGTGGCGCGGTCGGCGGTCGGCGCGTCGACGTGCTGCTTGAGGAAGTAGGCGCCGCGGGTGGTGGCGAGGCGGTAGCCGCGGTTGAGGAGGCCCTGGGTGACGGGCTCGCAGGAGAGGGGCTCGCCGGGGTTCTCGTACCGGCGCAGGAGTTCACCCAGCGGAGGTGGGGCAGTAGCAGATGAGCGCGGCACCCGTCAGATGATAGATCACGCAGCGTGTCGTGCAGCTCGCTCTTCGGCATGGTCCCATGTGTGCACCGAGGCGAACCGGGGCTTGATGCGCAGGTACACCGGGTCGAAGGGCTCCCCGTTCACCCGCCGGAGGCCGCTGTGGCCGAAGCCCTCCACCTCGTCCGCAGTCGGAGTGACGATCTCCGCGGTGCCGGTGAACTGGACGGACCAGAGGGCGTCCGCGTCCGAGTTGAGGTTGTCCGCGCCGTAGGCCACCACGCTGCCACCACAGGTCTGCTGGAATCCGAGACCCGCGTGGACGCGCAGCAGCACAAAGCCGTCGGACACGACGTGGCGCGCCGGTGCGACGACGGGCATGGCGTGCAGGCTGGTCGCCAGCCTTCCGTGCGACACCCGGGAGAGCAGCTCGACGGCGCGCAGTTCGTCGGTGGGGCGGGGGGCGTCGGCGGGCATGAACTCCACGATCCGCCGCCGGGCGAATCGGGGAACAGGGCCGCCCGCCCTGGCCGCGATGGGACCTAGTGCTGCTCCGCGGAAGTTCGTGGAGGGGTGTTGGGGTCGGTCAGGCGGGGGTGTCGAGGTAGAGGCCACCGGCGCAGTCGAGGCAGTCTTC